>CAMDEX010000031.1 GCA_945897075.1 Litorilinea aerophila | reverse complement strand
CTCGAATGAAGTTTTCTCATTATAGCCGATTTCAGGCCGAATCACGGATTTTGGCAGCAATGTTCAGAACTTTTGGGCATAGAAATGCCGTCCGTTTGAATAAAACCGATAGATTTTGCTTCTGTTTGAACAAAAATATGGTGACAGGTTTGGCGAGTGGCCGCAATGATAACCATCGCCCCATTTGTGACCCGAAAGGAGTTTGGCGATGAGCCTGGCAACGACCCGATTCTATCCCGGCAGCGCGCTGGCCCTGGAGATGACCGCCACCATCCACGCAGCCCGGGCCGGCGACGAATCCGCCTTTTGTCACCTGTGCGATACCTACCGGGCCGCGGCCGAACGGGTGGCCCGCCACATTCTGTGCACCGAAGAGGCGGCTGCCGACGCGGTGCAGGACGCGCTGATCAAAGTCTACAAGGCTATCCCCAACTTTGAGGATGGCAACTTCCGCGCCTGGCTGCTGCGCATCGTCACCAACACCTGCTACGACCATCTGCGCCGCCAGAAACGCCGCCCCTCCGTCAGTCTGGACGCTATGCTGGAAGAATCCTATACCGAAATGCCCGATACCCGCAGCAGCAACGACCCGGAGCGGATGGCCCTGCGCCACGAGCAGCGCGACTTTCTGCGCGGCGTCATCGCCGAGCTTTCGCCCTGGCACAAAGAAGTGGTGATGCTGGTGGATGTGATGGGCTACGACTACAGCGAAGCCGCCGCACTGCTGGGCTTGCCCTTGGGCACAGTCAAGTCCCGCTTAAGCCGGGCGCGGGCCAATCTGCGCGACCGGCTGACCGCAGCCAACTATCTGCCGGGGCCTGTGCGCCACTGATAGGGCAAGAATAGAACGCAGATTTCGCAGAAACCACAGATTTACGCAGATTTTTTATCCGCGTGTATCCGCCTTTTCCGCGTCCTCCGCGTTCTATTCTTCATGCCTTCGACCTACAAAACTGCTCACCGCTCACTGATTATTTCCTCGATCCCCCGCCGCAACTTCTCCACATCCGACTCGTCATTGTAAAAACTCGTCGAAACGCGTAGCAGATTCGGATTGGAGACCGAGCGGATCAATACACCCATCTCCCCCAGCCGGGCCGCGGCCTGCACCGGGTCCACGCCTTCGATATTGAAACTGGTCAGCCCGGCCTGGTTGGGCGGTGTATAGACAGTGACGCCGGGGATGGCGGCCATGGTTTCCCGGCAGTGGGCGGTGATGGCCTGGACGCGGTCATAGATGGCGGTATGTCCCAACGCCTCCAACCATTGCAAACTCGCCAGCATTCCCGCCAGTGTGGGCGGATAGACAGTGCCCACTTCGAAGCGTTTGGCCGTGAGACCGGGCAAGTAGTTGCCGCCGTTGTCATAGGCCGCGCCGTCGCGCAGGGCAGCAAAGCCGGCGAAGGTCTGTTGGGTCTCCAGCAGCCGCTCTTGACGCACGTAGAGCGCGCCCACCCCGTCCGGCCCGCACAGCCACTTCTGGCCGGGGATCGCATAGTAATCCACATCCAGCGCCCGCACATCCACCGCAATCGCGCCCGCGCTCTGGGCGGCGTCCACGGCGAGCAGACCGCCCAGCGCGTGAACTTTTTCGGCAATCGGTGTCAACGGCAACACAACGCCGCTCTTCCACGAGACGTGGGAGACGACGACCAGCCGGGTGCGCGGGGTGATGGCCGCGATGACCTTCTCGGCGGTCGTCACTCCGTCGTCGGTAATCTCCACAGGCACGACGCGCACCGTCACGCCGTAGCGTTTGGCCGCCACGTAGACGGGCATGAAACCGCCGGGATGTTCCAGCGAAGTGGTGACGATTTCATCGCCCACCTGGTAACGTTGCCCCCAGATCGCAATGTTCATGCCGTCGGTGGTGTGATGGGTCAGGGCGATTTCGTCGTCGTCCGCGCCCAGCAGCCGGGCGAAGTGGCTGCGCAGGTCGTCAGAGACGGCGACGGACTTTTCGTAGATGCCAGGGCCGATACGTCCTGCGCTCAACTGGCTTTGGTTGGCTTCCGCAATGGCCGCAGCCGCGCCGCGGGGGAGCGGGCCATTCGTGCCTGCGTTCAGATAGGCGCTGGTCAGCGTCGCCGGTACTTCGCGGCGGATGGCGGTGATGTCGAGGGGCATTGTGTTGTCTCGTTGGGTCGGTGGGGTGGAGAGATTAGAGATTGGAGATTAGACGAGTCCAATCTCCAATCTCTAATCTCCCAATTACTGGTAGCTGGGCAGCCAATCGCCGTGCGCCTCGATCAGATCGTCCACGAGGGAGACAATCTGGTCCAAGTCCAGCTCGGCGGCGGTGTGGGGATCGAGAAAGGCGGCGTGGTAGATGTGTTCCCGTTTGCCGGTGAGGGCTGCTTCGACGGTCAAAGATTGTACGTTAATGTTCGTCTGCATCAGCGCGGCCAGGTGGGGTGGCAGCGTACCGATTTTTGTGGGCTGCACGCCGTTGCGGTCCACCAGACAGGGCACTTCCACGCAGCAGCCCGCGGGCAGGTTGTCGATCAGCCCGTGATTGCCCACATTGCCGTAGATGACTTGGGGTTTGCCCGTCTCCATCGAATAGACAATCTGCGAGCCGTATTCCAGGCTGCGTTTGACCCGTGTGATGCGCTGAATTTCCATCTCCTCGACGGTCAGTTCCTTCTGTTCGACAGCAGGCGCGCCCTCGCGCACCGCGTGGAATTGCAGGCTCTTGTCCTCCAGAATGCGGCGCAGCCCGTGCCACTCGGCGATCTGCCGCTCGCAGCGGGTGATGTACTCGTCCAGCGGCACATTGAACTCTTCCAACAGTTCGGGCCGGTCGCGTTTGATAAACCAGGGCACATACTCGGCGAAATGTTCGCTGGACTCGGTGACAAAGTAGCCGAACTTCTCGAAAAGTTTGTAGCGGGTGCGGTTCCAATCGGGGATGCGCTCCTCCTCGATCACCCGACGCATCTCCGGGTAGAGGTCCTGGCCGTCGCGGGCAAATTTCAGATAGAAGGCCATGTGGTTGATGCCCGCGCAGATGTAGTCAATCTCCTCGATGGGCACGCGGATATCGCGTGCCAACTGGCGCGCCGTGCCCTGTACGCTGTGGCAGAGACCGACAGTTTTGATGCTACTGGCCCGGTCAATCGCCCAGCAGTTCATCGCCATCGGATTGACGTATTGCAGCAGCGTGGCGTCCGGGCAGAGCGCCTCCATATCCTGGCACATCGAGAGCAGCACAGGGATCGTGCGCAATCCCCGCATAATACCGCCGATGCCCAGCGTGTCCGCGATTGTCTGGCGCAGGCCATACTTTTTGGGAATCTCGAAATCAACGACTGTGCCGGGTTTGTAGCCGCCCACCTGAATCATTGTAATCGCATAGTCAGCGTCCACCAGCGCCTCGCGGCGCGCGAGGGTGGCGTCAATGCGCGGGGTGACGCCCAGCGCCTCGGCCACTTTATGGGCCACTACTTCCGACGTGCGCAGCCGTTCCGGGTTGATGTCGTGCAGGACGAGATGACAATCCTCGGCCAGTTCCGGGTAGCTGAGGATGTCGCCCATCAGGTTTTTGGCGAAGACTGTGCTGCCCGCGCCCAGAAAAACGATTTTTGCCATAAGTTGAAGTTCTCCAAAGGGGATGAGTAAGGGTGAAAGAGAGTGCTGAATCGTTTTGAGATCTTCACTCTTTATCCTACTTGAAAAATTCTGCCGAAGATGCTATACTTTCCCTAAATCACAACCGAATACTTCCCGTACGGGCGGGTGTCTGAAAGAAGCCTTCGGGCGCATTTCAGTCTAGGTTGCTCCCACCTCTGGCATTTGCTAAGTGGGTTTTTTCTGCCTATTTTCTGTTAGACTTCAATGAGTATGCCGTTTTTGATCGCAAGCGTATAGAGGACGATGGCATATTCTCTCCCCTCCTCATATTCACGGATGAAACCGGCTATCCCATCGGCCAATCTGATAAGAACGTGACTCTCATCACGCACACCTCTTACCTTTTCTGTATTCACGCCAATTTTTCTGAGTTTGGCGCTTACAACCATAATTTCTGACTTTTGTAAGCCGTCGATGAAAATTGATGCCTTATAATTGGCCTGACGTTTGGTGACGTGAATGGCAGCAGCGATAGTGAGTACAGTGAGTTCCTGGTAAGTTGAGGTGTTGCGGTAGGAGGAATAGTATATCTTTCGTTGCAGGCTTTGATTCTGGAAGAGTTGTTCAACGAAACGCTGTTTGATTTCTTTGGCGGTCTTATGCCATTTGGTCGCCTTTTTGCCCGATTCCTGCTCCACTGTCTCCACCAATTGGACAAGCTGTTCACGATCCTCTTGGGTAACAATAACGGACACGATAAAACTCTCCCCTTTGGTGTCCTGGCCCGTTTCATCCACATAACAGTAGAGTTTCTGAACGGTCATCACACAACCTCTGAGGGGTTGTGCAAATGACAATACACTGACTCTGCGCTCCGTCGGTTTCTACAACGAGTTCCTGCCTTCGTCGTGGCGGCGCAGCGGTGAGGTTCGGGATCGTCGCTGGTTGCGCGCAGTTGGCCGAGAAGATCGGCAATGGCTGCTTCCGGTGAACGTTCGCTCTGGATGGGAATTTCCTGGACGCCCGTCTCTGCTTTGACCTGAACCCGGCGCGCAGCTTCTTCGGCTGCGGGCAGACGGGCCAGGGCCAGCAGCCGGTTGAACTCGTCCACAAAGCCCTGCACGATGCGGTCGGGGTCGGGCACCAGCTTCTCGTCGGTGATGACCCCAATCGTCACTTCGCCGGCGTAGCTGTAGATGCTCAGCCCCAGGCCGATGCTGCCCGACTGGGGCACCCAAAAAACCATTGTGTCGAAACGCCTGCCTGCAAAGTAGAGCTTCTGCTGCGGGCCGGGCACATTCGTCAACACCGCGCTGGCTTTGGCGGCAAAGTAGCGGGTGATGAGGGTTGCCAGCTCGCCAGGTGTGCGCCCCACGCCGGAAAGAATCTGGTAGGTGATCAGCGCCTCCGGCGAGGCTTTGATGGCGTCCATACGCCGCTTGACCTCGAACAGCCGCTCCAGGGAATCGGCCATGCCCACAGGCAGGGAAAGGTAGATCAGCGCAAATTTGTTGCCCAATTCCGGCGAAGCGGCCTCGCCCCGGATGTTGACGGGCACCATCGCCCGGATATCTTTGCCGTCCGGGTGATCGCCGCGTTCCAGCAGATAGTTGCGCAGCCCGCCGGTCAGGGCGGCCATCAGCACGTCGTTGACCGTCGCGCCCATCACAGTTTTGACCAGTTTCACATCTTCCAGGCTGATCGGTTCGGACCAGGCCACCCGTTTGGCAACGCCCAACTCGCCCTGAAAAAGAGTCTTTTCGTCGGTGGGCATCAGCGCCAGTTTGGCCAGCACAGCGGCCACCTGTCCGGCCAGCCGTCCGCCTTCGCCCAGCAGTTCCAGCAATTGTTCCGGTTTGCTCAACAGTTCCAGCCCGCCCGAGACCAGACCGCCGCCCAACTGCACCGCGGCGTTGACCGCCTGGGAGGCACCCTTCAGCAGCGGGCGCAGTGGATTCCAGCCGTGGCGTCTCCGCCGCTTTGGCCCGCCAGTAAATATCCCGTCCGGCGCTGTGTCGGTCAGCGAAAGCAGCACCTGCACCAGCGCCGCGCCGTCGCCCACGCAGTGGTGGATGCGCCCGAAGAGCACATTGCCGCCCCGGTAGTTGTCGATAAGGTAGAAATCCCAGAGCGGGCGGGAGCGGTCAAGGGGCTGGACGATCAACTCGGCCATCAACTCTTGCAGACTGGCCTTGTCGCCCGGGTTGGGCAGGGCGATGTGGTGCAGATGGGAGCGGACGTCGAAGTGGGGGTCGTCCTCCCACCAGGTCCCACCCAGCGGACCCGTTGTCTCGACGATGCGCTGGCGGAAACGGTCATAGACCAGCATCCGCTCGGCCAGCACAGCCAGCACCCGGTCATAGTCCACCGGCTGGTCGAAGAGCCAGAAACCGTTGATAATCGTGCGATTGGTGGGGCCGTCCATCATCAGCCAGGAACGGTCGACGCTGGACATGGGTTGGCGTTGGGGCATAGCTGCCTCCGAAAGAGATGGAACGCGGATGGCACCGATTGGACGGATTGACGCGGATGGGATTCGTAGGTTGGGTTCTCCCGGCAAAGAAGCATTGCCTCCCGTTCAACAAGCGATGGGAGAACCCAACGACCCTTACCCCAATCCGTTCACGACACTGGCTGAAGTTCATAGGGTTGTACCAGAATATCAGCAGCGATTCCCAGGCCACTCTGCAAGTTGCGAATCATATCCAGCGTCAAGGCCCGTCGGCGATTGAGAACCTCTGCGATGCGCGCCTGCGACCCCAAATAGGGTTCCAGATCGCGCCAAGTCATGCCTTGACTCTCAACGGTATGAAGAATCGCCTCAATCGGGTCGGGCGGTGGAATCGGGTAATGCTTTTCCTCATAAGCCTCAACCAGAGTGACCAGCACGTCCATTTTATCTCCTTCGGGAGAGCCAAAAGGGGATCCCCACAGGCGGTCAATTTCCTGCAAGGCTGCTTCGTGATCTGCTTCTGATCGGATCGGTCTTATCTCCATACTAATTCACCTTTGCCCCTTTGGCCTTGTCATACCAGACACGTAACGGTTGTTCTGCATCCGCGTGGTTCTGCCAAAATTCTCGGAGGGTACGCAGGGCAATGATTCTCACTGGACCAGCCGATGGGCATAGACCAGACATGCCTGGATGTCTTGCGCTTCCAGCCACGGATAACCGGCCAGCAGCGTTTCCGCAGTGTCTCCGGCCGCCAGCATCCCCAGGATGTGTTCCACCGCCAGGCGACGCCCACGAATGATCGGCTTGCCGCCGAAAATTGCGGGGTTGATTGTGATGCGTTCGAGCAGCCGTTCTTCTTTCATGCCTCTCTCTCCGTTTCTCCCGCCTGATAATCTCTCATCTTTCAGGACAGTATACCACAAACAAAAGTGGAGACACGCCATCGCGTGTCTCCACTGGTCAAAAAAAATCAGCGAAAATCAGCCCTTTCCGCGTGATCCGCGTTCTATCTCTTTAGAACAGCCCCATCACCTGCCCGGTCTTTCAATATCCACCCGCTCGGCCGCCTATGCCTACAGGCTTTTGGGATTGCTTGCCCCAAAAAAGACACCTGGTCGCCTGCGCCTGTCGAGTGTACAGTGGGTTGCCACGCCGCAGGTTAAAGGAATAGACTGGGTTGTGTTGTGGGTTGATTAAGTCTTCGCTTTTGGGTATTTAGGGCAATTTCAGCAACTCGTCCACATTCACGGCCTGCCCGCTGGCAATAGATTTGTTGGCCGCAATGCCCATCAGAATGGAAGACGCGCCGTCAATGTGGCTGGCCGCCCGGTGGAAGGGATCGTCCGGCGGGTTGGGGTGGAAGATCTGCTCCAGCATCACCCGGTCGCCGCCGCCGTGACCACCCACCCCTTCGGGAATTTCCACATTGTAGGGCGTGCCGTGCATAGGGAAGACCCAGACGTGCTTGCTGCCCTTTTGGATCGGCGCGGCCTCTGCTTCTCCCAGCGTCTCCTCCTGGCCCGCCACAAATGCGCGCCCCACGGATTCGATCAACTCCACTTCGATACGCCCCCTGTCCCCGGTGATGGCGGCCCGGTAGCCTTCCCAGGGGCAGTAGGCGATGAGGGAGTAGGTGAGAATCGCGCCGTTGCGGTAGCGGGCGGTGACGCTCATTGTATCCTCGGCGCTGATGTTATCGCCAAAGACGTTGCGGTCGCGGATGTAGCCGCTCTCTTTTTCCGCTTCCAGATAGAGACCGCGCAGGGATTCGTTTTCGTCCAGACGGATGGCAAAGGGGTCGTTGGCCGCCGCCTCCATACCGGTGTAACGGTCGTAGTCGTAGTGCTCACCCCGCTCCTCCGCGTTCTCCCGCCCGTAGAAGTGGAGATCACCCATCGCAAAGACCCGCTGGGGATAGGAGCCGATCCACCAGTTGATCAGATCGAAGTGGTGGGTGGCTTTGTGGACGAGCAGCCCGCCCGATTTGTCTTTTTCCCGGTGCCAGCGACGGAAGTAATCCGCGCCGTGACGGGTGTCCAGCACCCACTCGAAGTCCACGGCCCGGGGGCGGCCAATCGCGCCGGCCAGAATCAGTTCCCGCACTTTGGTGGCGATGGGCGCATAGCGGTAGTTGAAGGTGACGCGCAGTTGGCGACCCGTGCGTTCAATCGTCTCGAAAATCTGGCGGGCTTTGGCGTCGTCAATCGTCATCGGCTTCTCGGAAATGGCGTCGCAGCCCAGTTCCATCGCCCGACAAATATAAATGTGATGGGTCGAATCCATAGACGTGACAATGACCACATCCGGCTTCGTCTCCGCCACCATCCGGTCGAAATCGTCGGCGTGGTAGGTGGGCGGGGCCGCCGCGTCGTGGACATCCACGATGCGCTGGTTGTGCCACTCCATACGCGTCTGGCTCAGATCGCAGAGGGCGACCAGTTCGTTCCATTCTGCATAGTCGCGCAGAATCGCGTCGATAAACATTTGCGCCCGGCCACCTGTGCCAACGAGTGCGTAGCGTTTTCTTGTGCTGGACATTGGAAACTCTCGACTTTCCGGAGGGATGGGGTGGATATTAGGTTGCCAGGGAATTGTAGCGCAGGCCGGACGGATTTACAATAACTTTTACCACAAAGCCACGAAGACCCAAAGGAAGAAAGGGAAAATGCATCTCTGGACAATCACTTTGATCGTTGCGTTGGGCGTCGTCGGCCTTTTCTCTCTTGTGTTGGGCAGCGTCCACTTCTTCTTCCCCAATCTGCTGGATTTTGCGAACGCCATCCCCAAAGACGGCCCGCCCATCCGTCCCTTCCGGCTTGGCCCACTCCGCTACGCCACCCAGCGCAGCGATGTCCACGGCATCGCTTGGGTGATGAACCACGCGGCCAGCTATGTGCTGGTGAGCATCGGTCTCTTTGATCTGGCGGCCTTCTGGTGGCTGGGGACGACAGCGGGGCGGCTGCTCACCCTCTGGATTGCCCTCTGGTGGCTGATCCGGGCCGCCAGTCAATTCTATTTGGGGAAACGCAGGGGGGACTGGTGGATCGCCGCGGGGTTTGTATGGTTGGGGATTGTGCAGGCGCTGGCGGGTATTGGATAGTAGGTATTGGGTATTGGGGAGTGGCGTCGTGACGACGAACAACCAAATACCCAATACCCAATATCTGCAACTATCAGTGATATTCCGCCAGTCCCTCAATCGCCCTGGCCACTTCCGCCGCCACCTGTGCGGGGACGCGAGGGTTGAAGGGCGCGCCCTCACCGCCGTCAATGTCGCTGAAGCCGCTCAGGTGCATGGCTTCCACCACCGCCGAATAGTTGTGGACCCGGTTGTTGCGGAAGCGAATGTCTTCCAACGCGCTGATGGCTTTTTCGATCCGGGCGGACTCGGCAAAGTCACCGGCCCGCTGTGCGTTGTTGATGGCGTCGGACGCTTTGGCGTAGGCCACGGCAATGCCCGACGTATGGCCTTTGCTCCCCAGCTTGGCGGACGCGGTGCTGCGATCGCCGATGCCCCAGATGACCAGCCCGTTGTCACCCACGCCGTTGAGCAGCGGCTGCACATCCTCGATCCCTGTGCCCACCTTCACGCCGACCCATTCCTCCGAATCCCGGAAGAGTTTGACCACCGCGTCCAGTTCTTTGGACTGCTTGAAATAGTAGATCAAGCGTGCGCCGAAGCGGTCGCCCATCTCTTCGCCCAGGGCCATATACTCGTGGTAGATACCCGCCGGGTCATAGACGCCGCTGAGGGGCATAATCAGATAGCAGTCCGGCGGGCGCTGTAGGGTCGCCAATTCTGCGATCAGACTCTTGGCGTCGGCCAGGGGATTGGGCACGATCCCGGCCATATAGACGCCCTCGTTGCCCATTGCGCGGGTGGTCGCGTCTACCAACTTCACCTGCTCGGCGATGCCCATGTGATGCACCGGGCTTGTCCCGGCGATGGAGATCATCCGGGGGCGGTTGGCGTCCAGGCTATTGGATCGCATGAGATAGCGCACATTCTTGGCGTGGCCGTCGAAGTCGATCTGCCCGTTGCGATAGGGCACAATCGGGATGGCGGTCACACCTTCCAGGCTGGTCAGCACAGCTTCTGTGCTCAGTTGAGGTCGGATTGCAAGTGTCATTGGGTTTTCTCCGTTGTAAGAAGTTCGATTTAAGAAGTTCGACTTTTGCCAAAAAATCGAACTTCTTCTACCAGTTGGGTACATTCTGTTCAATGCGGGCGACTGTCGCCTCGATCAGCGGTCTATCTTTCGGCTGTAGAACGTCGGCCAAGAGGCGGGCCGTCTCGCAATAGAGACGCAGCCCAGCGGTTACTTCTTCGTGTAGCGAGAATGGAGCGCTGGCAGATGGCGTTACGCCAAAGGCAATGGAGAGCAGATCACTCCAGCGGCTTTCCACCCCTACCGCCTGACGCACGTCGTCGTAGAAACTGTTGTCGCTGTTGCCCAACACGCCCCGCTGTACACGCATCAGACCGGCCAGCAACCAGGAGAGGCCAAAGCGGGCGTTGAGCAGACGGCCCACATCGTTGCGGCGCAGCCCTTCCAGCCCTTTGTGGCTCTCTTCGATTAGTCCCACCATCTCCCGGCTGGCATAGCGGTCCGCTTTGGACTGCATCTCAACTGTCCACGTAAAGGCGTGGGCACGGCGCTGCGCCGCGGCAAACAGCCCGTCCGCGTCTTGCAAAGGAATCGCATCGCGCAACGCCACCACCACATTCACCGCCTGCTCCGGCTGCGTAAACCAGCCGTCGATCTGCTCCGGCGTGACAGCGTTGACAGTCACCAGATACCCGTCGATCAGAAATGCAGTCCGCGCTGGCTGCGCCGCGCCCGCGGGCAGCAGGCAGAGCAGGTCCACATCGCTGAAAGGGCCGGCGTCGCCGCGGGCATAACTGCCCAGCAGCGCGATGGCTTGCGGCCGAGCTGAATCCCACTCTTCCCACAGACGCTGCCAATCAATCGGGGGCATCAGAAGGGCAGGGTGACGCCGAGCAGTTTTAGCCCGGCGTAGATGAGGAGCAGACCGAGCGCGGCCACCCACGGGATCGTCTGCGCCAGCAACAGCAGCACATCCCAGGGCGTGGCGGCACCGATGGCGCGAATGCCTACCGGCTGGAAAATCCCTGCCCAGGCCAGCACGGGCAGCACCACCAGCACCAGCCCAACCAGAATCAATACTGAGCCAAGAAATTGATTTGTACCATTGCCTTTTTGCATTTTCTTTTCCCAAGTTGAACAGGCGGCAAGTATGTGATTGCTGTCAGGACTTACGCAGTTACTCCTGGGAACGCCAGCATCCTGCTGGCTGCCGCCAGGGATGGCGGCGTTCCCGGCTGCGTAAGTCCTGGCTGTATGCAATCGCGCGCACTCAGTTGGACGCGGGGCTGTTCAGTGTCTGTTGCCGAAGCAACGCTGCCGGAATTGTTGTCAAATGTTCGTCCCTGTGGACGAGGATCGCTGATCGGGCCTGGGCAGCCCCATCGATCAGCGCATCAACGAGCGGCAGCCGACGGGCACTGTTTTGGCCGATGACAAAGGCCGCCAGGGCAATGGCGGCGTCAATCGGGACGACTTCGTGAAAGAGAAGTTGATAGCGCGTAACCGTTTCCGTGACCTCGGCTTCGGTTGCGCCCAGCGAGATCAGACGACGTCCCAATTCTGTGAGGGTGGGGCTGGCGATGATCAATTGGGCGTCTTCTCTTTCAAAGAGAGACTGAACGCTTTCCCATCCCTCTTCTTGGCGAAAGTGGGCAAGCAAAGCCGAAGTATCGAGCAGGTAGCGAATCGGTTCAGCCATCTGCCGCCCGTTCTTCGACAAGCTCCTGAACGGCGTTGCGATCCGGCGAAAAATGGCGTCCTTTTCCCAAAAGTCGCCGCGCCAACTCAGCGCGGTCAGGGATTACACGGACACGAATCTCGTCTGTGCCATCCACAACCTGCCAATCCAAGCGGTAGCCCGGCTTAATGCCATAATGCCGACCCACTTCAGCCGGTATGGTAATCATATTTTTCTGGGTGACTGTGGTAATCATGGAATATAGTCTACTCCTGGCAAAGCAAAGAGTCAAGGTTTTATTCTGTCATGCTTTGTTTTCGTGTTCCTTTCCCGATTCATATCCGATCCGCGTCCATCCGCCCCATCCGCCCCAATCCGCGTTCTATTCCGACAGCGCGGTCGCGATGGCAGCCACGCCGATTTCGATCTCCTCGTCGTTGATGATCAGCGGCGGCAGCAGACGCAGGACGGTTGTGCCCGCGGGCAGCGTCAACACCCGCTGATCCTCCATCAACGTCTTCAGATACGGCCCGACTTTTGTGCGCAGATCAATGCCGATCATCAGCCCCGGCCCGCGAATCTCGCGCACGACGCGGCAGTCAGCCAGCGCCTCTTCCAGCCGTGTACGCAGCCGCTGCCCCGCCTCTTCCGCCCGTTCGATCAGATTCTCGTCCTGATAGGCGCGAAGGGCGGCCAACCCGGCCGCGCAGGCCAACGGGTTGCCGCCGAAAGTGCTGCCGTGCGCACCCACAAAGAGCGCTTCCTGTACCCGGTCGGTGTAGACCAGCGCGCCCATTGGGAAGCCTGCGCCCACCCCCTTGGCCAGGGCGATGATGTCCGGTTGCAGCCCAAAGTGCTGGAAGCCAAACCATTTGCCCGTGCGCCCGAAGCCGGTCTGGATTTCGTCAATCACCAGCAACGCACCCCGCGCCCGGCACAACGCCTGCGCCCCCTGCAAGAACTCCGCCTCGCCCAGATTGACACCGCCCTCGCCCTGCACGGTTTCCAGCACCACCGCGGCGGTCTCTTCGCTGATGGCCGCGTCCAACTCGGCCAGGTCGTTGTATTTGACATGGCTGACGCCGGGCAACAGCGGCTCGAAGGGGGTGCGGTACTTGGGATTCCAGGTCAGGCTCAGCGCGCCAATCGTGCGCCCGTGAAAGCTGCCTTTGGCCGCCACAATGCCCGTGCGTCCTGTGGTCAGCCGGGCAAATTTGATGGCCCCATCAATGGCTTCTGCGCCGCTGTTGGCAACAAAGGCGTGGCGCAGGTGATCGGGCATCACCCCGATCAGCGCCTCCAAAAAGCGTGCGCGGGTGTCGTTGTAGAAGAAGCCGGGGCAGGCGTGCAGCCGCTGGGCCTGCTCGGCAATCGCCGCGCTCAGCGCCGGGTGGCCGTAGCCCAACATTGCCACGCCCTGGCTCGACGCCAAATCCAAATAGCGGTTGCCCTCGCTGTCAACCATCCAGCAGCCCTGGCCAGAAACCATCACAGTTTCGCCGCGGCGGGCGACGACGCCGGATTCGAGGGATGTCTCTATGTGGGCCAGATCGGTGCGCTCGTGAAACGTGAAACGTGAAACGTGAGTGTAGGGCGCATTGGTCGCTTCGATTTCTGTTGTTGGCAGGGGGGCGTCAGGAACATTCGATGTTGTATACACAGCACTATCCTCTCGTAGAACTGTCTGGCGTTGTTGGGGAATCGTCCGTAGCAACAACCGGATGATCTGTGTGAGTATTCCCAGCCGATGCTGGAAGATTTCTTCGCCCAATACGTGTCGGCTTTGATAATACCAGTGACGGCACTCGCGGGCGGAACCGAGCGCATATTCATAAAAACGTGCCCTGTCGCGACCCGTGCCGCGTGAATATCCTTCCGCGATGTTTGCTCCGACTGAACCGGCAGATTCGTACAATTGACCTGCAACTCGTTGGGAAAACGGTTCTTTCATCAGCTTTGACGCATCGTGCCACGCAAGATCGGCCAGAAAGAGCGCCAGGCGATACGCTTCCATCCGCCACACCGAGTCCTGCTTGATCTCAGTGGAGACAGTTGCTTCCCACTCTGAGTATTTCACAGCAGCACCTCCAACATCGGACTATCTCACGTTTCACGTTTCACGCAATCTGCGTCCCCTCCCCTGCCAACGCCCGCGCCACCGGCTTCTCCACCCGCCCATCGGCAAAGATGACCTTCTGCACCCCCTCCGCAATCGCTTCGATCGCGCCCATCACCTTCTTCTTCATGCGCCCTTCGGCATATTGCATAAAATCGTCCGCTTTGCTGCGCGGAATCTCCCGGATCAGGCTGGACTCGTCGGGGAAGTTACGCAGCAGACCGGGCACATTGGACAAAATCACCAGCGCGTCGGCCTGGAAAGCCGCGGCCACCATCGCCGCGGCCCGGTCGCCGTCCACATTGATGGCCTCGCCCTTGTCCGACGCGCCGGGCGGGGTGAGGACGGGCAGGTAGCCGTTGTCCAGGAGCAGACGCAGCAGACCCGTATTGATGCGCTCGACAGTGCCGGTCCAGTCGTCGCGCAGAACCAGCCGCCGCCCATCCACGCGCACCCGGATCGTTTCCTTGCGCGTGCCCTCGAAGATGCGCCCGTCCAGCCCGCTCAGCCCGACGGCGTTGACACCGGCCGTCTGCAACTTCTCCACCCACATTTTGTTAAGCTGGCCGCAGTAGACCATCTCAAAAATTTCCAACGTGCGCCGATCTGTGCGCCGACTCACATAACCGCTCTCGCTGGTGACAAACTGCGGCGGGTGGCCCAACGCCTCAGCCACTTCGTTCGTCGTCTCCGCGCCGCCGTGGACGAGAATCAACTCCTGGCCCGCGGCGCGCAAGGCCACAATATCCGCCACAACGGCGTCTATATTCAAATCTTTCCCGCCGCCGACTTTGATTACGAGCATACGATTCTCCTGCGAATGAGTAGCTATTGCGTATTTCATAAGGTGGCAGAGCCACGATTTGCGTGCGAAAACGTGAAGACGTGAAACGTGAGAGTACGTCACATAAACTCACGTTTCACGTTTCAGATGCTTGGCCGACCGACTAACGCTTGTGCGTTAGTTCCTCGCTGGTACGGAGTAAGTATGTCACGTTCGATTGTTGTCAGCAGTTGGTTCGGTTTGATGACCTGGCAGAATCGTTGGAATGAAGGTTCTGGTCGGTACAGATTACGCAATACAAAATACGCAATACGAAGTTCAACTCCCCAATACTACCCCAATCCATCCCCGCACCGCCGCCTCATCCGCCCGTCCTTTGGCCTGTTGAAAGCGCACCAGCAGCAGACCGGCCAGGGGCAGCAGCGCGACGAGCAGCACAGGCAGCGCGTCGACGGCTGTGGATTCCGGTGTGGCGCGCTGGGCTGCGGCCACCAGAAAGACCAGCGCCAGCAGACTGCTCAGCCCGATCCAAGCGGCGGTGTAGAGCCGGGTCATCGGGTGCATCTGAAAGTGGCCGGCGAGTTGGCTGCCTGTGGCGGTCGGGGTGACAACGCCGTAGAAGAGGGGCGCAAATGTGCCCCGGCTGGCGGAAAAATCCCGCGCCCGCCAGACCTTTGCGCCGTTGCCTTCCACCCGCCCGCGAAATTCGTCGCAGAAGCCCGCCTGCAAACGGGCAAGCGCGGCTTCCGCGTCCAAAGTAGAAGTGACCGTCAGCCGGTTGCGGCTGGGCATCCACAGCAGCCCCGGCAGCGAAATCGCCAATCTCTACGCTCCCATCCCATCGATCTGGGCCAACGCCTGTTCCGGCGGCAGACCCGCTTGCCAGCGTTTTACCAACGCCAGGGCATCGGCAGCCGCGGCGTAGCACTGGGCCTGCAACTCGGCGGAATAGCCATACTGCTCCACTGCCTCGGCAAACTCGTCCTCGTCCACCAGCCGGGGGCCGTCAATGCTCGTCACGTCCAGTTCGTAGTCAATGTAGCTGACTTCACCATCCGACAAAACGACGGGGCCGGCGATGTGGGCGTAGAGTTCGAGCAGATTGCCAGACGGATCGACCACTTCGAGCAGGTTGAACCAGCGACCAAACCAGAAGTACTGATAGCTATCGTTGCTGGATGTCCAGGACGTTTCGCCTTTCCAGCCAACCGTGCCCCGGGGCGAAAAAAGAACCAGGCCGTCGGGCAAATGGGCTACGAGTCGAATCGGGTGATGACGATAGCAGAAGCCGTCGTGTTTGAGTTGGCGCAGGGTGATCTCTTTCATTTTCCATTTGAGAACGCGGATTGCAGAATTGACGGATTTGTTTGGCTCGAGGGTTAGACAAATCCGTCAATTCCGTTATCCGTGTTCTCCCCTCCCCACGAGTGACCGGATATGCCGCCGGAAGGCCCACAGCATTACAAGCACAACGACCAGCAGACCGGCTTGATGGCCCAGCGGCCAGCCAAAATAGATGGTCAGCGGCAGAGCCAGCAGCAGCGCGACTACACCGGCCAGTGAGCGTTTGCGGCTGATCAGATAGACGACCAGTGCCGCTGCGCCGACGACGCACATAAAGACAAAATCCAGCGCGACCAGCGCACCGATGGCCGTGGCGAAGCCTTCCCCGCCGCGGAAACCCATCTGCGCCGGCCAGATGTGGCCGATAATCACCGCGGGCACAGCCAACCCCACCGCCCACAGATCGCCGCCGGTCAGCCAACCCGCCAGCGCGACAGCCAACACGCCCTTGCCCGCGTCGCCGATCAGCGCCACGACAAAGGCCCATTTGCCCAACAGCCGCCCCGCGTTTGTCGCGCCCGCGTTGCCGCTACCGCTCTCGCGCACATCCTGCCCCGTCCACCAGCGCACCAGATAGTAGGCGGTGGAGAAGCAGCCGAGGAGGTAGGAAAGCGAAAGGGCGAAGAATGTCGTAGTCACAAGAGGACCTCTTACGGTCAAGGCGTGAAACGTGAAACGTGAGATCACACGACCTGCTCTCACGTTTCACGCCTCACGCATCAGATCGGATGCAGCCCCGTAAACCCCAACGCCGTCGTCTCGTTCCAGCCCAGCATCAGATTCATACACTGGACGGCTGTGCCGGCCGCGCCTTTCATCAGATTGTCAATGGCGCTGATGGCGACGACGCGGCGGGTGGATTCGTCGAACTCGAAGCCCACATCGGCGTAGTTGCTGCCGCTCAGAATTTTGGGTTCCGGGTAGCGGTAGATGCCCGTTTTTTCTTTGACAATACGCACGAAAGGCTCGTCCCGGTAGTTCTGGCGGTAGGCTTTCCAGATCTCCCGCTCGGTTACGCCCTCTTTGACAAAAAGGTGGGCGGTTGCCAATACACCGCGCACATTGTCCACCGCGGTCACGCTGAGATGGACGTTGGCCGTGCTGCCGGTGGGACGGATAGCCTGCAAGACTTCGGCGGTGTGGCGGTGGCCGGTGGGGGCAAAGCTGCGCATCACACCGGAACGCTCCGGGTGGTGGGTGCTGTCGCTGGCAGCGTTGCCCCCTTCGCTGCTGCCCACCTTCAACTCGCAGATTACGTCCCGGCTGTCGTCCACCAGTCCCGCGGCGAAGAGCGGCCAGATGGCGAGATTGGTGGCGGTGGCGTTGCAGCCCACGCCGCTGACATATTTTGCGCTGCGGATGGCGTCCCTGTGCAGTTCGGGCAGGCCATAGACAAAACGTTCCAGCCAGGCCGGGTTGGCGTGGGGTTTGCCATACCAGCGCACGTAATCGTCCGGGTTGCGTAGACGAAAATCCGCGCTCAGGTCAATGACCCGCGGGGCCAGGGCTGCAAACTCCTCGATGCGCCCCATCGCGCCGCCGTGGGGCAGACCGGTGAAGAGAATGTCGCACGCCTCCAACTCACTGGCGCTGACGAATTGCAGCTTTGTGCGTCCGCGCAGATTGGGGTGGGTAAAGTAGACAAAGTTGCCCGCGTTGCGCTCGCTGGTCGCCTGGGCCACTTCCACTTGCGGGTGGTCCAAGAGCAGGCGCAGCAGGTCCCCGCCCGCATAGCCCGACGCGCCGAGGATGGAGACACGAATTTTTTCACTCATCACATATCTTCTTTCGTCGTGATGCGTGAAACGTGAAATGTGAGATCGGATGTGGTGATCTCACGTTTCACGTTTCACGTTTCATTCCCCCGCCAGCGTCACCCGCCCGATGGCCCGCTCTTCCTCTGCGCTCCAGCCGTTGGCCGCGGCCCAGCCGTTGCGCGCCACTTCCACAGCGAAGTCCACCATCCGGCCGGGGATATCCACGCCCGTAGGTAGGACGCTGTTGCGGAATTCCATCGTGTAGTTGACTTCATTGACCAGCAGCCCGCGCTCCGGGTCTTCCAGCACGTCAATGGCGACGACACCGCCGCCCACAGCCCGACCGGCGCGCACGCAGATGTCGTTCAACTCCGGCGTCACTTTGCAGACCGAAGCCTTGCCGCCGCGGGCTGTGTTGGTGATCCAGTGGGGCGAATCCCGGTAGATGGCGCAGATCGTCTCGTTGCCGATCACAAAGGCCCGGATGTCGCGCATGGGCTTCTGGATATACTCCTGGATGTAGTGGATGGCGTGGTGGTAAGTGCCTAGTACCTCCTTGTGTTCCAGAATGGCCTCGGCGGCTTCGCGGTCGTTGACTTTGCTGAGCAGCCGCCCCCAGGAGCCAACCGACGGCTTCAGTACAACCGGATAGCCCAGTTCCTCGATGGCTTCCAGCGCGGCCTCGGCGGTGAAAGCGACCAGCGTGCGCGGGGAAGGTACACCGGCCGCGGTCAGGGCGCTGGTCGTCTGGAGTTTGTTGCCGCAGATGTCGGCCACCTGCGCGGTGTTGACTGTGCGGATGCCCCGGTCGTTGAGAATACGCAGGCTGTAGAGGGCGCGCCCGTGGCTGATGCAGCGCTCCATCACCACATCGAACTGCTCGAAGCGCTGCATGTGACCGTTGACGCCGGAAATGTCGAAGATCAACTGGCCGTCGTCCAGCAACTCAAAATCCACGCCGCGCCGTTCACACGCCTCGAAAAGCAGTTTCTCCTCGGCGCGCACGCGGCTGTACAGAATACCGATTTTCATATTATTCGCCCCAATCTTCTTCTTCTTCCGGGGCCAGTTCCAGCGCCACCGGGTCAATGCTGACCACTTCCAAATCCGCGCCGCAATCGGCACACTGAACAATCTCGTTCTGCATCACATTCTTCAATTTCACCTCGCCGAAGCACTCCGGGCATTCGACGGTCGCGGTGACTGTTTGTAAGGCCATTGTGAACTCCTTCTATATGAATGATATTGGGGAGATTAGGAGATTGGAGATTGGCGTATGACAGCAATCTCCTAATCTCATAATCTCCTAACCACTTCGTCCGTCACTTCCTCCGTCCCGGCCTTCCCGCCCAAATCTGCCGTGCGTGGCCCGTTGGACAGAACGCTCTGCACCGCCTGTTCAATCGCCTGGGCCGCCGCCACTTCGCCCAGATAGGCCAACAGCAGGCTGGCGGCGCGGATGGTGGCGATGGGGTTGGCGATGCCCTGCCCCGCAATGTCCGGCGCGCTGCCATGCACAGGCTCGGCCAGCACAAAACTCTCCCCCACGTTGGCGCTGGGAATCAGCCCCAGCCCGCCCACCAGAGCAGCGCCGGCGTCGCTGAGGATGTCGCCGTAGAGGTTCGGGGCCACCACCACATCGTAGCGTTCCGGCTGCAGAATCATCCGGTAGGCCATCGAATCCACCAACTGCTCTTCCACCGGCACACCGGGAAACGCCGCGGCCACAGCCAGCGCTGCCTCCCGGAACAGCCCATCCGTCAGCGCAAGGACATTCGCCTTATGCACGATCGTCACCAACGACGTTTGCCTTCCCCCCTTTTGCCTTCTCTCGGCCTGGACAAAGGCCATCCGCGCAATCCGCTCCGACGCCCGCCGGGTGATCACCCGTTCGGCGATGGCGGTGTCGCCGTTGTCTTCTGTGCGCTCGCGTTTGACGTAGAGACATTCGGTGTTCTCGCGCACAATCAGCATATCCACCCCAGGCCGACTGCCCGGCACAGGTGCGCTGACCAGCGGGCGCAGGTTGGCGTAGAGATCGAGAATTTTGCGTAGCGCCACTATCGGGCTGGAATAGCCGTGTACCCGGTGGCTGGGCGATCTGACCGCGCCAAAGAGCGCGCCGTGACAGCTTTTCAACCCGGCGACTGTCTCTGGTGGCAGCGCGTTGCCCGTGCGCTGAAAGGTCTCCCAGCCCGCTTCCAACTCCACAAAATGCAGGGGCAGGCCGGTCTCTTCCAGCACCCGCCAGGCCGCGGGGATGACTTCTTTTCCAATCCCGTCGCCGGGAATCAAGGCGATTCTACGCATGTTTCAGGCTCAGAAAAAGACCCGGATGGGCACGGATTTTTGGATTTTCTCTGATCACAGATCGATGGTTCGCAGATCGTTCATGCCCAGGATCAGCGAGACTTCGCCGCCGTGATGGAGATCATGTTCCATTACGTGATAGATCACCCAACTCCGCGATACTTCATACGTCTGACCATCCCATTCATCTGGGAAAGTTTTGGCGCAGTCAATCGGGGTCCAGCGCTGCAGGCGGGCATCAATAAATGCCCATGTGTCATCGAGACCGCGTACAAGTTCAGCCGCGTTGCGTTCCGGTGAGTCGCTCTGGCCCCACTCCATATATGCCTGCATCGCTTCGTCGGCATCCTGGAGAGTGCCGCTGAACCATCCGGCTCGGACCGAAATGATGTGCTGCACAATCTGTCCTACTGTCCACAGATGCTCAGCAGGTTGCAGAAATATCTGTTCATGTGTCACCGGTGCGATGCAGTTGCGCAGCTTTTCATGATAGCCGCGCCAGTTCTCGTAGAACACTTCGAGCGTTGATTGGGGATGCTGCTGCATTGATTACTCCTCGCAAATCAATCAAAATCATGAAAACCTGCGTCCTGCTTTTTCATATCTTCTTTGCCAGCAGAAGTTGGTTGCCCAGCGGGCGAAAGCCCACCCGCTGGTAGACCCGCCCCGCCCCCTCGTTGGCCGCGGTCAGAAAGACCAAAGATGCGCCGTCGGCAAAGGCGGTCTGCGTGGCGTAGACGGTCAGCGCCCCGCCGATGCCCCGCCGCCGGTATGCGTGCAAAGTGGCGATGCCCACCAATTCGGTCACGCCCTCCACAATATCTGTGTACATCCCGGCGCAGACGCCCAATCCATCCAGCCGGGCGGTGAAGGCCCGGCTCTTGTCCAGGCTGCGGCGAAAATCAAGAACGTCCGACGATTGAGCCAGCGTGGCGGACGGGTCGAAGCCCCGCGCATTGATGTTCCAATTCTCGGCCACATCCTCCGGCGACGAATCCGACGAAACCGTCACCATTTCCAACTCGGCTGGCAACAGATCACCCCCACCCAACCTCCCCCAGATTGGGGGAGGAGTCGATCCAGTTCCCTCCCCAATCTGGGGAGGGCTAGGGTGGGGTCGCTGAGTCAACCTCCCCCAGATTGGGGGAGGAGTCGATCCAGTTCCCTCCCCCATCTGGGGAGGGCTAGGGTGGGGTGGCTGAGTAGGTACCTCGGCTGGCGCGGGCGGTTTGACCACCTGGCCGGGCAGACAGACCAGCGCCGGTAAGCATTCCTGCACGCCGTAGCCCAGCCCGCTCAGCGTCTCCACCAGCCCCGGCGCAAAGCTATCCAGCAGTTGAAAACAGACGATTTGCCCGCGCCTGGCAAAGATGCCCTCCATGCGTTCCAGCACAGACGGATGCAGATCGCAAGCAGGCCGGTTGGGCAGGACAAGACTCACCCCACTCCCCGCTTCGCCCCCGTGTAGATAGAGGGTGAAACCGCCGACAATCAGCGCTTCGCGCCCGACGCGTGCCTTTCTGTGCAGATAGCCCTGTATCCGGCGGGCAACTTCGGTGGACTGTGTATTGCGTATTGCGTAGTGCGTAGGTAGTGTCATTGGTTCGGTGTTGGATGACGAATGGAAGTGGAGAGTTCTATTTTCTCTGCCCGTTTTTATCACTTGCCTCTGTTCGTCACTTACTTACGCAATACGAAACACGCAATACGCACTACGCCCGCAACTTCTCCTTCACATACTCCACCAGCCCGCCCGCCTGGAGTATCTGGCCGACGCTGGCGCTGAAAGGCGGGAAAGTAAACTCGCCGGACGCTGTGATGATGCGATGCTGGGCAAAATTGACTGTGACCTCTTCACCCGGCTGGATGGCCCGCGCCGCCTCCGGGCAGGTGATGACGAGCAGACCGAAATTGATGGCGTTGCGGTAGAAGATGCGGCCGATGCTCTCGGCGATGACCGCAGCCACGCCGTTGTAGACCAGACAGGAGGCGGCCTGCTCCCGACTGGAACCGCAGCCAAAGTTGCGCCCGCCCACAATCACATCGCCAGGCCGCACGTTCTTGACAAATGTCGCGTCCAAATCTTCCAGCGCGTGGCTGGCGATCTCCGCCCGTCCCTGCGCCGTATAGGTATACTTGCCCGGAAAAAGCACATCCGTATTGATATTGTCGCCGTATTTCCAGGCGAGACCGGTGGTTGACATAGTATTCCTGTTCCCTAATCTGGCAAAGCCAGAAGCAAAGAGGGTTGTATACACGGATAGAAAGGAACACAGATCAGAAAAAATCCGTGTTTATTTCTATCCGTGTATACAAAAATTTCTCTCTTCTTGCGCAAAAAACAAGAACTTCACCGGCAAGGTATTAAATGTCTCCCGGCCCACAGATCACCCCCGCCACCGCGCTGGCCGCCACCACCGCCGGACTCGCCAGGTAGACCTCAGCATCTCGCGTCCCCATCCGCCCCTGGAAGTTGCGGTTGGCGCTGGAGATCGTCACCTCCCCCGGCGCGGGGACGCCCATGTGGTTGCCCATACAGGGGCCGCAGCCGGGCGTGCCGATATGCGCGCCCGCTTCCACCAGCGCTTCAATATAGCCCAGCCGCAGCGCGTCCTGCAAGACTTCGCGCGAGGCCGGGATGACCAGAAAGCGGGTGCCCGCGGCCACCTGCTTGTCCCGGATCACCTCCACCGCGGCGGCGATGTCCTCCAGACGGCCATTCGTGCAGGTGCCCAAAAATGCCTGCTGCACCCGAATCCCCGCCACCTGAGAGAGCGTCGCCAGCTTGTCCACCGAATGGGGACAGGCCACATACGGCTCCAAGTCGGCGGCAGAATAAATGTGCTGGGCGATGTAACTGGCGTCTGCATCGGGATAAATCGCGTTGGCGGCGAGTTGCGAGATGCGAATTGCGATTTCTTCTTCCGTCACCGTTCGTCCGCGGTCCGCGGTCTGCCGTCGCGCCGACCGCGCCGCCAAATACGCAAACACCTTCTCATCCGGCGCAATGTAGGCGGTCTTGACGCCAAATTCCGCCATCATATTGGGCAGCACCATCCGGCTTTCCAGACTCATCGCCTCGATGCCGCTGCCGCTGAACTCGACGGAAGCGTAGAGACCGCCGTCCGCGCCCAGATCGCCGATGATGCGCAGGGCGAAGTCTTTGGCTGTGACGCCGGGAGGCAGCGCCCCTTCCAGCACAATGCGCATCGATTCGGGAACGCGCAGCCAGAGTTCGCCCGTGGCCCAGAGCGTCGCCACTTCCGTGCGCCCAATGCCTGCGCCGCACGCACCCATCCAGCCGAAGTGGGGCGTGTGGCTGTCCGCGCCCAAAATCAACTGGCCGGGCAGGACAATCGCCTCCTCGCTCAACACCTGATGGCAGATGCCCCGCCCCACTTCCCAGAAGTGGCGGATGCCCTGCTCAGCCACAAAGAGCCGAATTTCGGCGTGGTTTTGGGCGTGTTTTGTCGTCGGCGCGGGCACCGCGTGATCCAGCGTAATCGCCAACTTGTGCGGGATCACCACCCGGCTCTGCCCAAATTCCAGCCAAGTGCGCCGGATGTCCGCCGTGTTGTCGTGGCTCAAGACCACATCGGGCCGGGCGTCCACCACCTGACCGACTTCGACGGAATCCAGCCCCGCGGCGCGGGCGAGTACTTTTTGGGCAAAGGTTTGCGACATTGTCGTTAACTCCAGAGAGTTGAGTGGTTCATTGGTTGATTGGTTGAATAGTTGATTGGAAGCGACATTCATCAACCAATGAACCAATCAACCAATCAACCATCCGTTCAACACCAGCCACCCCACTGCGGCCACCACAACTCTATCCTGAATCGTGCCGTCCCGCACAGCCTCTTTCAGCCAGGCCGCAGTGACCCAATGCAGGGTGACAAACTCGGCAGAGTCGCGCCGGGTGTCGCTGATCGGGATCAAGCCCCAGGCGGCGTAGACGTGGCTGATGGCCGTGCCAAAGCCGGGGTTGTCCCAGACGCTGCCCAAATAGCGCACCGTCTCGTCGTTGACCTGTGCGGGCGCGTGGCCGGTCTCTTCCCGCAACTCCCGAAGGCCAGCGTCGCGCAATGCTTCGCCGCCATCCGCCAGGCCGCCGGGCAATTGCCAGATCACCTCTCCGATGCCGTGCCGGTACTCCCGTTCCAGCAGCACTTTACCGGCGGCGTTGAAGCCGATGACCGCTACGCCCACACCGGCAGGCAGCAGCCGGGTGTATTCGTAGGTCACGCCGGTGGGCAGCTCGACTTCATCAACTTCCACCGCCAGCCAGCGGTTGCGGAAGGCTGTGCGGGTGGAGCGGGTTGTCCACGCCTGGGGATCATTCGCCGGGTTTGTCGTCATCAGATGCCAGCCACTCCACAAAGTGTCGGTGTTCGTCGCTCTGCAAACCCGCCTGCAAATCCCCCATCACCGCGGCCAGATTGCCGGCGATCAGCGCCTGCGCATTCAGCCACAGACCGGGAAAGGTTGTACTGGTGATTATGCCCTTTTCATCCGGTGTAATCCGCTGATACTCATCCCCTTCCAACCGAAACCAGTCGAAGCGGTCGTCAGCCACGCGCCAGAGGCTCAATTCCTGCACCCCTTTATCCCGGTAGACATCCATTTTGTCTTGCAAATTGTATGCCTCGCGATTGTCTACCACTTCCACAATCAGTTCCGGCGCGCCGACAAGAAAATCGTCCTCATCCACACGCGCCCGCCCTTTGCCCGCTCGGTCAATCCACAAGGACAAATCCGGCTGTAATTCGTTCTCGTCATCCATACGCAGACTGCCGTTATCCGCGGCGCTGATCCCTGGCGTGTAGATTGTATAGAATCCACATACGCCAACGATATCTGCCTGGGCCTCGGCGTGCAAAATGGGAACCGATGCGCCTATGTAGACAACGCCTTTGATGAGTTCGGCTTTCTTCAGATGGGGCATCGCCTCGTAACGCCGCTCAAATTCGGCGCGGGTCAAGCGGTCACCGCTTTCCAATGGCGGTAACGTCTCGACGCCCTCCACCCATTGCACAATCGGATGCACGCGATAGGCAACAGCCGTCTCTCTCGTCTTTTCGCTCATTCTCGAACTCCTTCTGCAAGACGGCGGGCTGCTCTCGCCTGTCCCCGTTCCCCAATCCCCAGTCCCACTCCCTCCCCATCAGTTTCTCACATCAGCCCGCGGGAATCAACTCTCCAAATGCTTCTATCTGCGCGGCTTCGCTGTGATACTCGCGCAGGAGCACGTCCACGTCGTCCAGGCTCAGCTTGCGTAGATCTGCCTCGGCTTTGATGCGCGTCGTGACCACCTTCACCTGCGGATCACTCAGATTAAGCTGCAATTGGTCGGCCCGCTGTTTGACCGCGTTCCAGCCGGTCAGCCGGTGGGCGATGTGCAGATAGCGGGTCAGGCCAAAGTCGGCGGGGTCGAGAATTTCGTAGGTGCTGGGGTTGTTGAGGATGGCTTTGGCGTGGATGCCCGCCTTGTGGGTAAAGGCGGTGTAGCCAGTGATGTAATTGTTGAAGGGCACGTCCACCCCCACCAGCCCGGCCACGAAGTTTTCCACTTCGCGCAGCAGGGGCAGGTTGTATTTGTTGCGAATCTGCTCCGGGTTGTGGGTGTACATACGGGCGATCATCCCGCCCAGGGGAGGGATGCCGTTGCGCTCGCCGATGCCGAGGACAGAAGTGTCTATGTGGGTGGCCCCGGCTTCCAGCGCGCAATAGGCGTTGGCAATCGCGCAGCCCGTGTCGTTGTGGCCGTGAAATTCGATGTCACAGCGCACCACACCGCGCAGCGTGCGCACCAGATCGTAGACCTGACGGGGATTGGCTACGCCGACGGTATCCGCAATGCCCACGCGGGTCACGCCGATTTTGTCCACCGCCCGGTAGATTGTCAGCAGGTCCACCAGATCGCTGCGGAAGGAGTCTTCGCTGCTAAAGCGCACCTCCAGCCCCTGGCTTTTGATGAATTCGACGACTTCGATGGCGTGTTCGATGATGTAGGGAATGTCTTTGCCGTGGGAGAACTCGCGCAGAAAGCTGCTCGTGCCAAAGAGAACGTCAATGCCGTCCACACCCGTATCCACCGCAAGGCGGGCGTCGTCCATATGGCAGCGGGTGTGGGTGAGGATTTTGGCCTTCAGCCCCAGACGGGCGATGCGCGCGCAATCGTCTCGGCTTTGGGGGCTGGCCGCGGGGGAGGTCAGCTCCAAATACTCCACCCCAAAGGCGTCGAGCAGGTGGGCGATCTCCACCTTCTGGTCGCTGGTGAAGAAGGCGTTGGCGAATTGCTCCCCTTCGCGCAGGGTGGATTCGATGATAGCGAAATTTTCGAGGGACATACGGTCTCCTGGAAGATAGAGATTGGGAGATTAGGAGATTGGAGATTACTAAGTGGTGATTGGCACATTTCACAATCTCCAATCTCCTAATCTCTAATCACTTTTCCCCAGAGAAAAGGCGCAAAAAAACCGGCGCATCCT
This sequence comes from Litorilinea aerophila, assembly GCA_945897075.1. GTDB lineage: Bacteria > Chloroflexota > Anaerolineae > Caldilineales > Caldilineaceae > JACQGT01. Next base: position 8,410 of record CAMDEX010000031.1, on the reverse strand, counting down.
GTCTGGATGGCCGGTTGCGTTGCATTGTCAGCAAGCAAACTCAAAATCCCAGACAGAATCAGTCGGGTTTCTGCTTCTTGCTCTTTTTCTTGGCAACAAACAATTGGGCTGGCATCGCTCTGTTCCGAAAAAAAATCGGGAAAGTGCAATGAGAGTACACCGGAGCGGGGGGAATGTCAAATTCTGAGAAGAAAGGGAAGAAAGGGACGCAGATTTTCATGATCTGAATTGATCTGCGCTGATGATAGCAGAAACCCATGACAGATCAGCGCCGATCTGCGTCCTCTTCTGCCAACACCGCCACCGCCAGTGTGACGAATTCCTGCAGCCCGTCCGTCATCTCGGCGTGGATCAGTTCCTCCTGGCCGAGCAGGATGTGCAGATAGCTGACTGCCTGGTGCAATGCGGCCAGGGGTTTGGCCAGCCGCCATACCTCCAGCAGCCGATCCATCGGTGCCCAATCCGTCCATTGCGCCAGATAACTGTCGCGCCGTTGCTGCGCGTCAGCCGCGTTTTCCTGGAAGAAGTAAGGTGTAATCAGATCCAGAAAGGGGTGGCTGATACAGGCGTCGGACCAGTCGAAGATCAAATAGCGCTGGCCGTTGCGGGCCGCGTTGCCCAAATGCAGGTCGCCGTGTACCAGTGTGTCGGGCAGGCCGTAGCTTGCCAACTCGACACAGCGCTCTTGCAGCCGCGGGGCAAGGCGGCGCAGTTGGGCCAGATCATCCGCTTTGGCGTGCTCTCTACTCAGCGGATGCTCGACAAGCAGATCGATCTGTGCGGCCAGCACGGGCAGACGGCGGTCGTGGCAGCCTGCCTGCAAAAGCTCTTCCACCAGCGCGGCTGATTGCGCTTGCATCGCCCCAAACTGGCGCAGCAGAGCCGCTACATCCGTCTCGGCCGCCTGCTCCTGGCGCAGGTCGCGGCCAAAATCATCCAACAGCATCCAGCCTTTTTCGGGTTCGATTGCCAATGGCGGAGGTATCTGGCCGGGGAATCTTTCGGCCAGCCGCGTCATCAGCACAGCTTCGTTGACAAAAAGCGGTAGTTTGGCCGTAGCTTTCAAGTAGACCAGTCCGGCTGCGGTGGGCACGCGCAGCAGACTGGAGATGCCCAGGTTTCTGAACTGTTGCACGCGGCCGCTGGGCGGGCGGCCCAGCGCGGCGAGGGTTTCCACCATCCACGCACCGGCTGCGGCAAACCAACCGGGCTGCGCCCAGGGCGCACGTAACCGCGGGATATGGCCGCTGGCTTCCGCGTCCAGATAGTCCAGGAGCAGCCCGCGCGCTTCTGCGTCGGCCAGAGGCAATTCCGCCAGCGTTGCCCGCTCCATCCAGCACCCGTTGAGCGGCGGCTCGGCCAGCTTCTCGTGGATTTCCAGCAGCAGAAAAACCCGATCCCAGCGCTCCTCTTCGTTCAACTCCATGCGCAGATAGCGCAGAACGGTGAAGTTGCATGACAACCCCACGCGCTGGCGCAGCAGATCAGCGATCTGCTGGCTCTTGCCTACCCAGAGTCTCTCCTCGACGCGCAGAAAGGGCAGCGTCCACCCCGCGTCGCCCGCCAGCAGCAGCACGCGCCGCCGCTCCCCGTCCGGGAGGACGATGTGGAAGTTGCTGATCCACTGGGGTTTTGCCACTTCTGCCGTTGGCTGGTCACTCATTTGTAGAACCAGCTTGAAATCCCTGCCCAAAACGGCGGATGCGCGCTTCCACGTCGGCCAGGATCATCCGTATTTCCGCCATATCCGCGGCGTTGACCTGGTGGGACAGTTCAGCCAGCAACGGTTCCGTCTCTGGTTGGTAGGCTTGTAGCAGTGTGGCAATGTCATTTTCGTAGAGGCCGACCCGGGCGAAGTTGCCCTGGCGGTAGAGGGAGGGCAGCGCGTAGAGTTTGAGCAGGAGCAGCCCTTCCACGGTGGCGCAGGGGATGGCGCGCTCGGCAAAGGGTTGTAGGGTTGTGTGTGTTCGGCACACCTTTTCAAATAGCCGGTTGCTGGTAAGCAGGAAATCGATCTGCAAACCCTGAAAATCACCTCTGGCAAAGTTTTTGTCCCGGTTGGCAATCCGAATTTCGGGTACTTTGCGTAAATCGCTGAGGGAGACAATCAGATCGATGTCCTCGGTGTTGCGCCCCTCCACGTATTGGAGCAGGGCGATGCCACCCACCAGGACGTAGGTCACCCGCCGTTCGTCCAACAGTGCGAAGAGGTTGTCCACCGATTGAAGCAGAGAGTCGAGAGTCATTCTATTCTCCGAATGTTCTGCAAAGCGAAAACACCGGGCGTGACGGATGATCTGGCCGATATGCAGGGGTTTGGTCTGGGCAAATGTGGGCATAGAGAAAGTATAGCAGGGATTCCATCCGGCGCAAACCTACGGCGACACGGGGGAATTTCAGCATTGTTTGCGTTTTTCCTGTGCAATATATTGACAAATATAAAAATACGTGCTAAAAATAATCAACAAAAGTTGTTCGTGGAACAACGGAGCATTCCGCAACTCGCAACTTGTAACCCGCAACCCGCAACTCTTACGGCGAAAGGAACGACCTGCATGGCCACAGTCTCCATCTCCTGGGAAGAAAAGCTCTTCAAACGCGCCACTGTGACCTCTGCGCCTGCGCTGATCTTCGGCCACGATGTGGACCGGCGCGCGCTGGATGCCGCCTACCAGCACTGCGCCGCACTGACCCACACCCACAGCCGCACCTTTCACATGAGTTCGGGGCTGCTGCCGGGAGAGATGCGGGCCGCGGCGCGGGCGCTCTATGCCTTCTGTCGCATCACCGATGACATTGTGGATCAGCCCGCCACAGACTCCAGCACCGAAGCGCGGCTGGCCGATCTGCAAAGCTGGCGGCGGCGCAGCCTGGAGAGCAGCTATACCAGCGCGGATCTGGCTGCCAGCGATCTGGCGACCCTGGCCTGGACCGATACCCGCGCCCGTTTTGGTATCCCCAAAGCCTATGCCGAGCAGCTCATCGAAGGGGTGGGCCAGGATTTGACCCACAGCCGCTATGCCAGTTTTGACGATTTGGCCCACTATTGCTATCTGGTCGCCTCCACCGTCGGGCTGATGACGATGCACATTGTCGGCTATGCGGGGCCACAGGCCATCCCGTATGCCATCAAATTGGGGGTGGCGCTGCAACTGACCAACATTTTGCGCGATGTGGGCGAGGATTGGGCCAAAGGCCGCCTCTATCTGCCCCAGGATGAGTTGGACGCCTACGGCGTGCGCGAAGACGAGATTGCCGCTGGGATGGTCACCCCCCGTTGGCAAGCCTTTATGCGTTTTCAGATCGAGCGGGCGCGCCGGCTTTACGCCGAGGCTATGCCCGGCATTCCCCTGCTGGGGCGAGACGGCCAGTTCGCCATCGCCGCCTCTGCTGTCCTGTATCAGGACATTCTGACCAAAATTGAGGAAAACGACTACGACGTTTTCACCCGGCGCGTGCGCACCAGCGGGCTGGAAAAGTTGGGCCGTCTGTGGGGTATCTGGTGGCGCACTGTGACGAATGGGTGGGGTAGGGCAGAAGGCGGCAGAGAGGCGTAAGAAATCTCCCGCAGAGGCGCAAAGACGCAGAGAGAATCGGCGCAAATCTGTCTTTTTCTGCGTAATCTGCGTCCCAATTTTTGTTGTGGCTGGCATAGGAGAATGGAAATGAACGAGAAGGTGATTGTCATCGGCAGCGGTTTTGGTGGGCTGGGCGCGGCTGTGCGTCTGGCGGCCAAGGGCTACGACGTGGAGATTTTTGAAAAACGGGACAAGCCGGGCGGCCGGGCCTACGTCTACGAGCAGAACGGTTTCAAGTTTGACGGCGGGCCGACGGTCATCACCGCACCGTTTATGTTTGATGAACTCTTTGCGCTGGCTGGGCGCAAGCGGGAAGAGTATGTCAAATTTGTACCGCTGGACCCCTTCTACCGCATCTTCAACAGCGAGGGGCGCGCCTTCGACTACAATGGGAACGCCGACTTTATCCACGCGCAGATTGCCCAGGTGAGTCCTGGCGATGTGGAGGGCTACAAGCGTTTTATCGGCACCACCAAAGCCATCTTCGAGAAGGGCTTTGTAGAACTGGCCGACAAGCCCTTTCTGACTGTGGCGGATATGCTGCGTGTCGTGCCAGATTTGATCCGCCTGCAATCGCACAAGACTGTCTACGACTACGCCTCCGGTTTTATCCAGGACGACTTTCTGCGCCGGGTCTTCTCCTTTCACCCGCTGCTGGTGGGCGGCAACCCTTTCGACACCACCTCGATCTATGCGATGATCCACTATTTGGAGCGGGAGTGGGGCGTGCACTATGCGCTGGGCGGCACGGGTGCGCTGGTGGATGCGCTGGTCAGACTCTTCGAGGAGTTGGGCGGCAAAATTCACCTGAATAGTTCGGTGGCGGAGATTCTCGTCAACGGACGGCGGACTTCGGGCATCCGGCTGGCCGACGGGCGGGAGGTGAAGGCGGATCACGTCATCTCCAATGCGGATGTGGCCTGGACTTACCTGAACCTTATCCCCGCGGCCGCGCGCGGTCTGCGCAACTCGGATTTGCGCTACAGGAAGCTGACCCGCTACAGTATGGGTCTCTTTGTCATCTATTTTGGCACAAAGCGGCGCTACACCGACAGCAAATTGGCCCATCACAACATCATTCTGGGCGAGCGTTACGAGGGGTTGTTGGCGGACATTTTTCACAAGAAAAAGCTCTCCGCAGACTTCTCGCTCTATCTGCACATGCCGACGCTGACCGATCCCAGCCTGGCCCCGGAGGGTCACGAGGGTTTCTACGTCCTCTCGCCCGTGCCCCATCTGGACGCTGGCATTGATTGGACGAAGCAGGCCAAACCCTACCGCGACACGATTATGAACTTTTTGGAAGAGAATTACCTGCCCGATTTGCAGGCGAATCTGGTGGCCGAACATCACATAGACCCGCTGCACTTCCAGAATACGCTCAACAGCTACAAAGGTTCGGCCTTTTCCGTGGAGCCGATCCTGACCCAATCGGCCTGGTTTCGTCCCCACAACCGCTCGGAGGATATCGCCAACCTCTACTTTGTGGGCGCAGGCACCCACCCCGGCGCGGGTCTGCCCGGTGTGCTTTCGTCGGCGAAGATCGCGGACGATCTGATCAGCAAGAATTAGCGACTGGGGATCGGGGATTGGGGATCGGCGTACCCGATCCCCAGTCCCTGTTCCCCAGTCCCCAGTCTCGGAGAATCCTATGCCCTCTCTTCCCACCCTCTCCGGTCTGCCGGGTCTGGCTGTGCTGCGCGCAATGGGGCGCGAGCGTTCACTGCTGGCCGGGCTGGCTGCTATGCGCCAACATCTGGGCAACGCCTTCCAGATCACTCTGCCCGGCTTCAATCCGGTCGTCTTTGTGGGGCCGGAGAGCAACAGGCACATTCTGGTCAGCGGGCGCGAGGATTTTCTCTGGCGCACCGAGAGCGACCCGGTGACCGCTCTGCTGCGCCACGGCCTGTTGGTGGAGGACGGCGCCAGCCACGACTGTCTGCGCGGCCTGATGGAGCCGCCGTTGCAACGAGGCCCGGTCAACGGCCACATCGCCGCCTTCTGGAACTGCACGGCTGCGATTACCGACGGTTGGGCCGACGGTTCTACGCAGGATATGCTGGTGGAGATGCGCAAAGTCGCGCTGTTGATTCTGATGGAGACGCTCTTTGCTGTGGACTTTCGCCCGGATTTGGAGCGGCTCTGGCAGCCCATCTTGCGTTCCATCGAGTTTATCTCGCCCGGTGTCTGGCTGGTCTGGCCCGGCGCGCCCCGTGCCAGCCACAAAAAGGAATTGGATGAGCTGGACGCTTACCTCTATGGGATTATTCGGGATCGCCGGGCGGCCTATGCCGAGAGCGGGCAGTTGGGCGATGATCTGCTCTCTGTGCTGGTTGGCCACGCCGAGATGGACGACGACCTGATCCGCGACCAACTGCTTACAATGCTCATCGCCGGCCACGACACCAGCACCGCGCTGCTGGCCTGGGCGCTCTATCTGCTGGGCGAACACCCGGACGCGCTGGCACAGGCGCAGGCCGAGGCGCGGGCTACGCTGTCCGACCAGCTTCCCACGCCGGAAGCGCTCAAAGAGTTGACCTTTTTGGATACGGTCATCAAAGAGACGCTGCGCCTCTACCCACCCATCCACGTGGGCAACCGCCGCGCCGCTGATGAGATCGAAGTGAAGGGCTATCCCGTACACAAAGACAACCGGGTGATGTATTCGATCTATCTCTCCCACCGCGACCCGGCCCATTGGGACGCCCCCGACGATTTCTGCCCGGCCCGCTTCGACCGTTCCCAAACGAAGAACAGCCCGCCTGCTTTCGCCTATCTGCCCTTTGGCGGCGGCCCGCGCAACTGTATCGGCGCGGCCTTTGCCCAGGTGGAGGCAAAGGCCGTATTGGGCAAAATTCTGCGTGACTTTGACCTGAAACTGCTGCCGGGCCGCGTACACGAACATATGGGCGCAACGCTGTAACCGCGCCCCGGCGTAACGATGCGGGTGCGGCGGCGCGACAACTTAACCCCAAAGGTAACGACTCAGCCACCCCACCCTAACCCTCCCCAGATTGGGGAGGGAACTGTCACGACTCCTCCCCCAATCTGGGGGAGGTTGGGAGGGGGTGAGCAGTTACCCACAAAGGCACAAAGACACAAAGAAGAGCTATTTTTTCTTCCTTTGTGACTTTGTGGTTGTACCGAATTGAAAGGAATCTATGACGTACTTCGCTTTTTTGGCGCTTTTTGTGGGGATACCGATTGTCCTGCTGCTCGGCGTGGCCTGGCTGGATGAGCGGGCGGGGCGGCGGCGGCCGGCGGCCCTGGCGAACTGGCCGGTGGCGGGCGGGATTGCGCTGCATGTGCTGGTGGCGCTGGTCTACACGACGCCCTGGGACAACTATCTGGTGGCGACGGGCGTCTGGTGGTACAACCCCGCGCTGGTGACGGGCGTTCTCCTGGGCTGGGTGCCTATCGAGGAATACACATTTTTCATCGTCCAGCCGATTCTGGCTGGACTGTGGCTGACCGCGCTGGCCCGCCGTCTGCCCGCTGTGTCTGCGCCCGCAGCCTCTGCGCCCGCAGCCTTTGACCGACGGGTGCGTTGGATTGGCCTGGCCTGTCTGGGGCTGGTCTGGCTGGGCGCGGTCGCGATTTCCCTATTTGGCTGGCAAGCGGGCACATATCTCTTTCTGGAATTGGGGTGGGCGCTGCCGCCCATCGCGTTGCAGTGGGCCTTTGGCGGGGACATTCTGTGGCGCAACCGGCGGCTGGTGCTGCTGGCGCTTGTGCCGTTGACCCTTTACCTGAGCGGCGCGGATGCCATCGCCATCGGCGCGGGCACCTGGACAATTGACCCGGCCCAGTCTACCGGCCTGTTGCTGGGCGGTATTTTGCCTATTGAGGAATTCCTCTTTTTCGGGCTGACCAATACGCTCGTCACCTTCGGTCTGGTGCTGGTCTGGGCAAAGGAGAGCCGGATGCGGGTGCAAAGCTTCCGTACCCTACGAGTACAATCCTTGTAATTTGTGGGTGCATTTTTACCACAAAGCCACGAAGACACAAAGGAAGAAACTGAATTTCATCTTCTCTTCTTCGTGTCTTGGTGTCTTTGTGGTTGGCTGGTTTTGTTCAGGTCAGGGCCGGTGGGTCTCGGCCAGGATCGCCTGCACCTCCTCGTCGCTGACTTGGGAAAAGTCGTCGTAGAAGACGCTGATGCCATAGAGCAGGGGTACGATCAGCGGACAGACAAACTCATCGGCCAGGGCCGCGATGTCGTCCAGACTGCCCTGCGCGGCCACCGGCACAGCCGCGACGATACGCGCCGGCCTATGCTGGCGCAGTGCGATCAGTGCCGCACGCAGCGAAGCCCCCGTCGCCAGCCCGTCGTCCACCACAATCACCGTGCGTCCCTCCACCGCCAGCGGCCCGCGCCCGCCCCGGTAGAGCGCCTCGCGCCGCGCCAGTTCGGCCAACTCGCGCTGGATTGTCTCCTCGATCACCTCCTCCGGCAGGTTGAGATGGGCCACCACATCCTCGTTGAAGACGCGCACCCCCGCGGCAATCGCACCGAAGGCCAGCTCCTCGCGGCCGGGCACACCCAACTTGCGCACCAGCAGCACATCCACGGGCAGATGGAGCGCGCGGGCAATCGCCTGTGCCACGGGCAGCCCGCCCCGCACCAGGCCAAGCACGACTACATCGGCTCTGTTCGCGTAGTGGGCCAGATGGCGCGCCAACTGCTCACCGGCGTCGTTGCGATTTTGATAGGGCGGGAATGGTTGTTGCATAGGGTGATTGGGAGATTGGGAGATTGGGTGATTGGTAGATTGGGTGAATAGCTTTACAGGTAATTCTTTGTAGGGGCGCTGCTTGCTGCGCCCGGCACA
>CAMDEX010000030.1 GCA_945897075.1 Litorilinea aerophila | reverse complement strand
GCTGCGCCCGACGCACAGTGGGCGCAGCAAGCAGCGCCCCTACGGTATCAGAAGTCGAACTTCTGACTTTGCAGGCAGGCAATCGTCTGTCTTTTGTCGGGAAGTCGTAGAAATCAGCGGAAAAAGTTGGGGTACAATGGACGGGATATTCGGCCGGCGTTTCCCCCTTGCGCCGTAACTGCTCACCCCCACCCAGCCTCCCCCAGATTGGGGGAGGAGTCGCCACAGTCCCCTCCCCAATCTGGGGAGGGTTAGGGTGGGGTGGCTGAGTAGTGACCACTGCTCGACCAAAAGGAGATCGTGTGAAAATTGATTTAATGCGCAATGTGCCTCTATTTGCCGACCTGAGCGAGGATGAACTGACCCAAATTGCCGGCGTCATGCGCCAGGAAAACCGGGCCAGAGGCGCTGCTGTTTATGGTGCAGGCGAGCCTTGCGATGCCCTGTTGCTGGTGCAGAGCGGTTTTGTGCGTCTGCTGGGCGAGAACGGCATGGCCCTGGCCACGCTGGGGCCGGGCAGCCTGTTGGGGGAGGCCGAGTTTTTGCGCGGGCTGGACCACGCGATGGGGGCCGCGGCCGCCAGCGATCTGGAAGTGTGGAGTCTGCGTGACGACGCGCTGCGCGGTCTGCTCAAACAGAAACCCCAAATCGGCATTGCGCTCAGCCGCAATTTTGGCGAACATCTGGCGCAGATGGAGGACTATCTGGTGGCTCGCCTGGCCGATACAAATATCCTGGGCGATCTGCCGCGCAATGTGCTGCGCGGCCTGGCGCGCAGCCTGCAACCGCGGCCTGTGGCGGCCGGTTCGCTGCTCTTCCGCTCGGGCGAACAACCCGTGGGTCTGCTGCTGATGGAAGAGGGCAGCCTGGAAATCCGCCCGGATCAGCCCGGCGCACAGCCGCAGACGGTGCAGAGCGGGGAAGTTTTCGGCGTCCTGCCCCTCTTGACCAACAAAAACTATACGGAAAGCGCCTACGCCGCGCGTAAGAGTCTGGTCTGGGTGTTGCCTACGGCGGAATTTCACCGCATGGGCAGCCAATTTCCTGTGTTGCGCCGCGCGCTGGGTCGTCGTGTACGCAGCCGCTTAAGCCAGAGCGACCAGACCCAGGCCGTGATTCGTCTGGCCCAGACACCGATCTTTGCCCAGATGTCGCCGGAAAATCTGCAGGCCATCGCCCAGCGTCTGGTGCTGCAACACGTCCCCGCGGGTGAGCCGATCTACCGGGCGGGTGAGCCGGGTGACGCGCTCTATCTGGTGGATGCAGGTGAGACGGAGATCACCGCCCAGAATGCCCAGGGTATTGTGGAGGAGTTGGATCGGATCGGTGTAGGCGGCTTCTTTGGCGAGGTGAGTCTGCTTACAGGCAAGAACCGGGTGGACGACGCATCGGCCACGCGCAACACCAATTTGTGGGCGCTTTACAAGACCGATCTGGACGAACTGGTGGGTCTCTATCCCAGCATCGGCTCCACACTCAATCAGGTGGTGGCTTCGAGGCTGTTGTCCCACCAAGACGCCGTGGACGAGGGACACTACCGCCGCTTTCCCCTCCTGGCCAATCTGAGCAGCCATGACCTGAAGACGGTTGTGCATAGCCTGCGCCCTACCCGCTTCCGCGCGGGGGAGCAGATTCTGCGCGCGGGCACACCGGGCGAGATGCTCTATCTGGTGGAGCGGGGGCACGTGCGTATGCAGCCCCTGGCTGGCAGCAACAGTTGGGTGCTGGGCGAGGGGGATATTTTTGGTGAGCGGTCTGTGTTGACCGCTCAGCTGCAGGGACAGAGCGCCTACGCCGAAACCGAAGTCGATCTCTTGACGATTGGCCGCGAAGAGTTGGAAGCGCTGATGATGCGCATGCCCACGCTTTCGATGAGTCTGAGCCGCCTGCTTAGCCAGCGCATGGATGATCCGGGTATGACGTCCGCTACACAGCCTGGCGAGGCGCAGCCCCAGACCGGTTATATTCAAACCCCCACCCTCTCGTCGCAGCGACGGCGGGCCGCATCCTCTCGACCGCAGACCGCAGACGGCGGCCAACGTCCCGGTGGGATTGGCGTCTGGTTTGCCAGCCTCAGTCTGGGGGCCAAATTGCGTCTGGCCCTGCTGGTGTTGATTCTGATCTATCTCTTTGGGGTGGCTGCGCCCTCTGCGCTGGGGCGGTTGTTGAGCGGAGCCGAGATATCCGACGGCGAGGCGACCGCCGTCTCGTCCAGCGTGGCCGGGGCTGTGGCGATGCGCGATGGCGAGGGTGCGCTGGTTTCGCTGCAAAGCACCGAGGGCAACGGGCAACTGCTGGCTGTGGCCGCCGAAGGCGTGCAGCCGACCGCCACCTATACGCCTTTCCCGACCAATACACCGATCCCGAGCGCGACACCGACGATTACGCCGCTGCCGACTGCTACGCCGCTGCCCACTGCTACACCTCTACCGCCTACGCCTGTGCCTGTCGTCTTTGCGCAGCCACAAGCGCAACCGGAAGCCAAAACGGAGCCGGTGGCCCAGGCCGCTTCTGCGCCAGCCGCGCCGGCCGCGCCGTCCAGGGCCTGGGATGGCCGCTTGAGCCAATTGGGGGCGAACGTGGCCGACGCCAGTGTGGTCTCTGGCCAGCCCTATTGGCGGCTGATCGAGGCCAAATGGGAGAACGAGGATGAAGGTGGCGGCAAACACCACATCTATATTGAGGTGGTGGATGAAGGCGGCAACCGGATTGTAGGCGCGCCTGTCACAATTTTTTGGGTCGGCGGCAGCGAATCCGGCCAGACGGAGGACAAGAACCCGCCGGATTACGCCTACAATTACCCGATGTATATGGCGGGCAATTCCTACAACGCAAAGGTGGAAGGGGGGTTGCCCAGCGATGTGATGCAGGGGATGGGTTTGGGCACTCCGGATCAGCCCTTTCACACCATTCACACAAACACAAAGCTGATCTTTCAGCGCACGGTTGCTCCGTAATCTCAAAATGTGCTGTACTCCGGTCACAGAGATATTTTTGAGCGGGGAGTGAGGTACCCTTGAATGAACAAACAGCCCAAGAAACGTTTGCCGATGTAAGGACGCTGTTTAAGGAAACAGAAGCCCTGATAGCGCAGACTACTCACGACAGCAACGATCTGTTGCGCCGTTTGGAAGACCTGTTCGGTATCCAGTGGGAGCGTATGTTGGAAGCGTTGGTGAAGCCGCCTGCGCTGGGTCTCTTCCGAGAGCGCGGCATCGAGGTTCACCACACATACCAGCGCCTGGAGAGCCAGATTAACGGCCATACAGTCAAGTTGGATATCGTTCTGGAGAGCGGGCAGGCTACGGTTGTTATCGAAATGAAAAGCCTGGTGAAAGCAGAGGATGTGGACGATCTGCTGCAAGACTTGGCGGATGTCTTGTTTTTTTTCACACGCTACGAGGGACGGCGGGTCTACGGCGGCATCGCCGGGCTGGAGTTTGCCGAGGGTGCCGATCGCTATGCCTATCGGCAGGGGCTGTTTGTGCTGGGCTTGACGGGGGATGAGATGGTCAGCATCAAAAACGACGCAAAGTTTCGACCCCGGGATTTTGGAAAGACGCCGGCCTGACGGGAAAGAGTAAAATAAAAAAGGCGCGCCTGTCACAATTTTTTGGGTCGGCGGCAGCGAATCCGGCCAGACGATCGTCGAAACAGGTTAGAGCCTGAATTATTCAACAGGCTCTTGGCTAACCACAGAATACACGAAACACACGGAAGGGAAGACACAAGAAAATTTTCCGTGTGTTTCGTGTATTCCGTGGTTGTTGGTTTGCGTCGCTCGTGTCTGAATTATTCAACAGCCTCTTAGAAACGAGAAACGTGAGGGCGACTATCGCTCTCACGTTTCTCGTTTCTGTGGGTGGATTCAACGTTTATTGCGTTCGCCTACTCCTCCCCGCCCAGTTTCTGCGCTGCGCCGATGCGGGCCAGTTCGTCGGCCAGGTGTACGCGCAGCAACTCCATACGCCAGATGGGCAAGGTCAGGTTCAGGTCCAGGATGCGGCTGTTGAGTTTGTCAATCTGGCCTGTCCATACGGCGATTTGTCCTGTCCAGCGCGCGGCCAGCCGTGCGCGATCAGCGGTCGGCGCGGCCCAATCTGTACGCATCCACTCCCAGCGTTGGGAGATATCAGCACGCAGGCTTTCCACATCTTCCAGCAGCTTCTTGCGATCCCCAATCCAGGGTGGGGTGACGTCGTTGTTCTTGAGGATTTTGTTGGCCATCGCCATGTCAGGCGGTTCGTTGGGGTTTTCGTTCAAATTCAGGGGTTTCCCCTTGCCGGGCAGGTTGTCGAATGCGCCGTCGCGCATCGCGTCTTCGATGGCCTGGGAGATGAAATCCTGCCACTCGTCCAGGTCGCGGGGGCGGCGCACGCCTGACGGCGGCACTTCCGCGGCTCTTTGCCGTTCGGCCCGCACCTGGCTGGGGCTGGGTGGTTTTGGCTTTTCGGTCATGACGCGGCCTCCTACTTCGAAAAAACGGAACCGGATTGATACAGGTTTTTGTAGGTGCGGTTTGCAACCGCACGTCTAGCGGCGCAAGTGCGGTTGCAAACCGCACCTACGCATTCCCGTCCTACAGAGAAATTTATCATCGGCGCGGGCGATCTGGAAAATTGCCCGACCCGTGATAGACTACTCTTATGGGACAACGACTGGCAGGATTTTTCTGGAATGATAGAGAACGACGGCTGCGCGCTGGCTGGCGGCTGCTGCTCTTTGTTGTGCTGCTGGTTGTGCTTGGCTCTCTGGTACAGCTTACACTCGTCCTGGCAACCGGCCCGCTGCTGGAGCGTCTTGCGCGGATGCTGGGCGTAGAAGTCAGCCGGGGGCTTGACGGGATGAGCGTTGCCCTCGCCATCACTGCCGCCGTAGCGGTGGCGGGCTGGTTGCTGGACAGGCGGCGTTTTGCGGACTTTGGCTTTCATCTATGCCGGGGCTGGTGGCTCGATTTTTGCTTTGGACTGGGGCTGGGCGCTCTGCTGATGGGGGCTATTTTCGCCGTCGAGTGGTCGTTGGGCTGGGTGAGGGTGACGGAGGTCTGGCGCACATCGGGCGGTCTCCCTTTTGTGGTCGCCATTTTCGTGCCGCTGATCGCTTTCCTGCTGGTGGGCTACTACGAAGAAGTGCTGGTGCGCGGCTATCTGCTGCGCAACCTGGCCGAAGGGCTGGGCTTCGGACGGATAGGATCGAGACGGGCGCTGCTGTTGGCCTGGCTGCTTACCTCTGCGCTTTTTGGCTTTCTCCACGCTGGCAACCCAAACGCCAACGTTGTCAGCTCCTTCAATATCGGGCTGGCTGGCCTCTTTCTGGGGCTGGGCATTCTGCTCACCGGCGAACTGGCGATCCCGATCGGGCTGCACATCGCCTGGAATTTTTTTCAGGGCAACGTTTTTGGCTTCCCGGTCAGCGGGATACGGGCGAGCGAGGCGACGGTTTTCGCCATCCACCAGACGGGGCCGGCGCTATGGACGGGCGGCGCGTTCGGGCCGGAGGCGGGGATCATCGGCCTGATGGCAATTGCCGTGGGCTGTGGGTTGACACTGCTCTGGTTGCGCTGGCGTAACGGGCGGATCGCCCTGCACGCCGCCTTTGCAGAGTATAGACGAACGACAGACAAATAAAGGGGAACGCAGATTTTTTGCCGTGAAAATCCTGAAAATCCGTGTCCGTTTTTTCCATCAGTGAGGCTTCGCATTTTCTATGTCTACAAAGTTGTGGGGTGGGCGATTTACTGGGGGCAATGACCCGCTGATGGAAGCCTTCAACGCCTCGATTTCCTTTGACAAGCGTATGTGGCGCGCCGACATCCGCGGCAGCCAGGCCTATGCGCGGGCGTTGGCGCGTTCTGGCATCATCCGCGGCGACGAGGCCGAGAGGCTGGTGGCTGGGCTGGAACGGGTGGCCGACGAGTGGGCAGCGGGGGTGTTTGCGCTGGCCGCGGGCGACGAGGACATCCACACGGCCAACGAGCGGCGCTTGACCGAACTGCTGGGCGATGTCGCGGGCAAATTGCATACGGGGCGCAGCCGCAACGATCAGGTGGCAACCGATACCCGTCTCTGGCTGCTGGGCGAGATTGTCGAGTTGCGCCGCCATCTGGCTGAACTGCTGCGCACGGCTGTGGAGCGGGCCGCAGCCGAGAGCGACCTGTTGATGCCCGGTTACACCCATCTGCAACCAGCGCAGCCCACCCGCTGGAGCCACTGGCTGCTCAGCCACGCCTGGGCCTGGCAGCGCGATGCCGAGCGACTGGACGAGTTGACCCGCCGCGTCAGCTCCCTGCCGCTCGGCAGCGGCGCACTGGCGGGCAATCCCTTTGGCGTGGACCGGGATTTTCTGGCCGCAGAGTTGGGCTTTGCCTCCGTCGCGCCCAACAGCCTGGACGCGGTGAGCGATCGCGACTTTGTGGCCGAGTTTCTCTTCTGGGCCAGCCTGACAATGCTGCACCTGAGCCGCTGGGCGGAAGACCTGATTATTTATAGCAGCCGGGAGTTTGGCTTTGTGGTGGTGGCCGACGCCTACAGCACAGGCAGCAGTCTGATGCCCCAGAAGAAGAATCCCGATTCTCTGGAACTGCTGCGCGGTAAATCCGGGCGGGTCTTTGGGGAGTTGAGCGGCTTTTTGATGACGATGAAAGGGCTGCCCAGCACCTTCAACAAAGATTTGCAAGAGGACAAAGAGCCGCTTTACGATGCGGTGGATACGCTGCGGGATTCGTTGCAGATTGCGGGCGGTGTGCTGGCAACGCTAACCGTCAACGCTGAACGGATGGTGGCGGCGTTGGTGCCGGAAATGTTGGCGACCGATCTGGCCGAGTATCTGGTGCGCAAGGGTATCCCCTTCCGCGAGACACATCACGTAGCTGGTGCGGCTGTGCGCCTGGCCGAGGCAATGGGCGTGCCGCTGTCCGGCTTGCGCGCAGCGGACTTACAGACCCTGCACCCGGCCTTTGGTGCTGATGTGGTCGCGGTGTGGAGCTTCGAGCGCAGCGTGGAGCAGCGCGACGCAGCCGGCGGCAGCAGCCAGCGTGCAGTTCGCGCACAGGTCAACGAACTGCGGGAATGGCTGGCGGCGCGGAAATAAAACGCGGATAGATTGAGTTGGGCGGATACAGGCGGATGAAAAGAGGGACGCAGATTTGCGCAGAAACAACCGATCTACGCAGATTTTATCCGTGTAAATCCGTGTCCTTTTTTCAGTTCAGTCAGGCGCGAATCAGCATCACCGAACGACCTGCGGGCGTAATCACCCGTTCGGCACTGGTGCGTTCGCTGATTTCTGGCTGGTTGCTGCGCTGGTCAAAAATGACAAGCCAGCCGCTCTCCACAGCCGCGCCATCATAACTAAGCCCAGCCATATAATCGTCAAGCTGCTCTAACCCCACCGCCAGCGGATCGGGGCGACCGTCGCGCCAGACTTTGAGTTCCAGAGCCATCTGCACGGCAGCGCGGCCCGCGCCATAGCGAACGTAGAGGTCCATCTTGCCGGAGCCAATCGCATACTCGCGGTCAATGATGCCATTGCCGTTGACGACCCGGTGCAGATAGGCCATCAGGACCAGATGAGGCGCAATCTCGTGATAGGGTGCGCTTTTGAGCAGCGGCTGTCCGTGCTGTCGCCAGAAGACGAGGAATGCATCTACCAGTTTGTCAGGATTCAGGCTGCCGTCTGGGTTGAGCCAGGTGGGGGAGATTTGGGGCAATGAATCCTGCGCTGCACCAGCCAAGACGCGCGGAATGATCTCCTTATAAATTGGGTTCGCAATCGCTAAACCGCCGCCCTGTTCGCGCACCACCAATCCCAGATCAACCACATACTCCCGATCGTCCATCGGGATATTGTCCAGAGAGCCGCCGGCCAGGATTGGTTCGATCACACTGCGCACACGTTGGGTCTGCAATTTGTCGGTGAGCTGGTCCAGATGGACTTGACGCCGTTGGATCAGAATCTCTTTGGCCTCGTCAACGTGGCTGGTCAGGACGGGGTCGGCCAGATTGCGCACCAATTCTTCCACACAGACTTTGGCCAGGGAGTTGACCAGCCAGGGCTGCCCCTGAGAGAGGTAGAAGACGCGTGCCATCGCTTCCTCTGCAATCACCTGGCCGGTCTCTTCGCTGTGTTGGGAGAGAAGCGTATTCACCTCTTCTGCTGTGAAGTTGCGCAGGGTAATAGAGCGGACGGCAATGTTGAAAGGGCTGGGCGAACTCAGACGTTCGGAACCGCCAGAAGCGACTTTGTAATCGCGCACATCGCGCAGACCGATGAGGGCGAGCGAGGCGGGGAATCCTCTGGGGCGGTTGAAGTAGCCCGCACGCAACTGGCGCAGGACAGAGATGAGAACTTCATTTTCCAGGGCGTCAATCTCATCCAGAAAGACGACCAATGGGCGGGGCGCGGTCAGAGACCATCGGCTTAGAAATGAGCCAATCAATCCCCCGCCATACCCTTCTGGAAACCAGGTCGGAGGGTGCAATTCAGATGGCAACCGCGTTTCAATGGTGATTTTCCAGTTGGTCAGGATGGCCTGTTCTGCCTTCAGCGGATCATTCGGGTAGGCTGCGCCGGTCTCCAACGAAAGCAGGATGCCCACATACGCACTGCTGGCCGTCAGTTCGTTGGCCAGCGACTCCATCGCCGTCGTCTTGCCCACCTGGCGCGGGGCATGGACGACAAAATAGCTCTGTTGCCGGATTAATCGGTCCACGTCGTAGGCTTCCAGCCGTTGCGTGGCCGGGAGCATATAGTGGTATTGGGGGTTGCAGGGTCCGCCAGTGTTGAAGAATTTCATGCGGGTAGTATACCGCGAAGTTGGGGAGAAGGCGAATGGTTGAGGGAAGGTCTATGCGGTCTGCTCCGTTCTGGCAGAAAGCAAGGCTAAGTCAACACAGCAGGCGCGGCTTTGGCGATCCGCAAACGCGGGGTACTGATTCCGGGAAAGGGCCAGATTCAGACCGCTTCCTCTACCCGCATACTCTGGGCCAAGCCCTGCACCCACATTCGTTGCTCTGGCGTGTCCGGCACGGGACACCCTCTGGCCCGTTCGATCCGGCGCAATGCTTCGTCCGGGCTGACACCCGCTTCGATGAGCAGCGCCGCTGCCAACAGAGCCGAGCGCCCCACGCCCTGACGGCAATGGATGGCGACGGTGCGCCCATTCTTCAATAGCTGGGAAATCTGCTGCGTCAGACGACGGAAAATGACAACAGAATCGGGCGTCTGGCGATCTGAAATCGGGAACGCGTAAAAAGGCATCCCCTTGCGCTTGCTGATCTCCCGTTCCTGCTGCAACCCCAACTCCCACTCTTCCGCAGTCGTGAGCAGGGACACAACTGCGTCAATTCCGGCGTCGTTCCAGGCGCGTATCTCTGTCTCCAGCCAATCGCCGCCGCGCGGACGTGGGACAATCGCGAGTTGTCCTATCCACGGGCCTGGAACTCTGTAAAGTTGCGTCTTCATTGCAAAGGCGGTTGGTTCATATTGGCACTCCTTTACAGCAACGCCCATCCGCGGGCGGTTCGATCTGACCCATTCTGGCAGAAAGAAAGGGCAATGTCAACACATTCGGCCCATCTGGACGCGGAGCGTCCCCCCGCCGTTCCCACGCGGGAGCGATGGGAACGAGCAATCTTCACTTGCGCGCTGGGAACAGCCCGCGCAACGCCGTGAAAAACGCGCCGATCCCCCGCAGCCACGCGCTGCCGCGCTGACGGGTGCGCTGGAAACGCGGACGACCCCGGCTGGGCGCGCTGCTTTTCGCTTTGCCGCTACGACGGCGGCTTTTGACCGGCGCGGCCTGTCCCGGCGCGGACGCGGGCGTGCGCCCCTCGGCCAGTGCTTGCCAGAAGCGGCGGTCTTCGGCCGCCAGGGGTAGACGGGCCAAAATCGTTTGGGCCATCTGCTGCCGGTAGAGTTCGTCGCCGCTCCACCAGAAGGCGAAGAAGGAGTAGAAGCCCAGTTCTTTGGCTGTGACCGCCACCGCTTGCAACTCGTCCGCACCCCAGCGCGGCGGGGGCAGGGCGAGGGCGTGGCGGATGCTGCCCACTTGGGCCAGAACGTTTTCGGCGTCGGCCTCCTGCAAGAAACGCGAGAGGGGGCGGTCGGCTGGGGCGAAGAGGTGCAGCCGCTCCTGGGCGCGGGTGATGGCGACGTAGAGCAGACGGCGCTCCTCGGCCAGACTTTCTTGTAGGGCGGACTGGTAGTCCGCCGGTCGGTTTTGTAGGGCGGACTGCCAATCCGCCTTACGTTCGTAGGGCAGATACCCTTCGCTGACGCCGGGCAGCAGAACCACCGGCCATTCCAGCCCTTTGGCCCGGTAGATCGTCGTCAACGTCACCAATTCTGCGCCCCCTTTGCGCTGCTGGTGGCTGCTCTCCAACTGCTCGATAAAACGCGTAAAACGCTCCACACTGCCCTGGCCCAGGGCCAGACGCAGCAGGGCGTCCACCGCGCCGGCTTTGGCCCGCCCCAAAGATTCGTCACCGCTGGCCCGCAGCAGCTCCTCCCGATAGCCCAACCGATTGTCCAATTCGGTCAACAAAGCGTGGGCGGGTCGGTTGCCGATGCTCTCCGGCTGCACCTGACCGGCCAGCCAACGCAGATCCGCGGCAAACTTCGCCATCTGTTCGGCACTGCGCCCACTGCTGCGGCTGGCAAAGGCGCGCAGAGCAGTGGAAAGGGGCTGCTGCTTCTCTGCCACCCACGCCCCGATATCCTCGCCCGTGGCGCGGGGCAGGTAGCGGTTGGGCCGGTTGCGCAGCCGCGGCCAGAGACCCCGAAACTCGTCCAGCGCGTCGTCGGAGAGCGGGCGGCCAGCCAGCAGATCCGCCTCCATTTGGCCCAGACGAATGTAATCGAGCAGAACCGTCGCCTCCTCGCGCCGGTAGAAGGGCTGCTCGCCCTCCACCCGATACGGAACGCCTGCTTCGAGCAGGCCGGCTTCGATGGCCGCGGTCTGGGCGAAGAGACGCACCAGCACAGCGATGCCCTCGGCGCGGCGACCGTCGCGCAGGGCGCGTTGCACCTGTTCGACGACGGCCTGCCCCTCGGCGCTCTCGTCGGCGGGGCGATGCAACACCGTCTCCCCGTCAAAGCCCTGCGTCAGTTTGAGACTTTTGGGACTGCGCTGTGGGCTATGGCGGATGACGGCGTTGGCGAGCGCCACCTGCGAGGCGCGACAGCGAAAGTTGTCTTCCAGAAAGTAGACTTTGGCTTTGTGGCGTTTCTCAAATTCCAGGATGAAACGGGGCTGTGCGCCGCGCCACTCGTAGATCGTCTGGTCGTCGTCGCCGATGACCATCAGATTGCCGTGCGGACGGGCGATCGTTTCCACCAGTTCGGCCTGGGCCAGATTGACGTCCTGGTATTCGTCCACCAGCAGACAGGCGTAGGCAGACTGGACAGCTTTGAGCAGGCCGGGGTGGGCCATCAGCAGCTCCCAGGCCGAAGTCACCATATCGTCGTAGCTGAGCCAGCCACGGCCGCGCCGCGTCTCCTCGTAGAGGCGGAAGAGGGGCAGATAGCAGGCCCGGTCGTCCGGCGCGCTGGCCTGGGAAGCCACGCGCCGGGCCGCGGGGGAAAGCCCGGCCCCGCTCAAATCGGCGTAGGCCAAGTTGCCTTTGCAACGGGCCACAAAGCTGAGGAAATCGTCCTGATCCAGCCGGTTCAGCTCGGCGACGTACTCCACTTTGCGCCGCCGCGCCTCGTCCAGCGCTGCCCACAGGATGCGCCGCTCCACCCCGTCAAAGCCGTTTTTGCTCTCCGCCGCGGCGGGCAACAGCCCCAGCTTTTCGGCCTGGCGCACAATCCCGAAGCCCAGACCGTGCAGCGTCTGCACCTGCACCCCCTCCACCCCGCGCCGTTTCAGGTTGCGCCGGATAGACTCGGCCGCGTCTTTGTTGAAGGAGGTCGCCAGAATCTCCTCCGCACGAAAGACGCGCTGACGCACCAGCCGCTCGATGCGCGCCGTCATCGTCGTCGTCTTGCCCGCGCCCGCGGTGGCAAAGACGAGGGCCGCTCCCCGGTCATGCGCCACGACGAGTTGTTGTTGGGGGGTAAGAGGGGACATTGGGGATTGGCGATTAAAGATTGGCGATTAGGAGATTTCTGGGAAAGTGCCGTTCGCTGGCTTTGCTTGCGTAGGTTGGGTTCTCCCGGCAACGGAGCGCCATCTACCAGACCAGCCTGTGCCGGGAGAACCCAACACGCTACACTCTACAAAGTATAGTCGAAGCGGGGATCAGAGCCAAGAAGTTTTTGTGTAATTTGTTTGTGGAGATGAGCCATGTGCTTCCATCTCCATCCGCTGTAGTTGGGTTCTTCCGGCGCAAACTGCAAGGACTCAATCCGAGGCTTAAATAGTCGGTTAGGTGAGAACCCTCTTTCCGCATATTGACAATATCTAAAGATTACGAATATAATCCCAATTAGTTTTGGATGTCGCAAACTCTTTCCCCTGATGATTATTGGAGATTGGATACACAAATGTCAGAGACAAAGCAGACAAAAACATGTCCTTATTGTGCCGAAGAAGTGCTTGTAGATGCAATTGTCTGTAAGCATTGCGGAAAAGACCTCGTTGCATCCGGAAAAACCAAAACGAAACCAAAGAAACGAGGTGGATGCCTTAAGACTATCGGCTTTCTCATACTTGGGGTAATTGTTCTAGTGGTTATTTTTGCAATTATGAATCCGAGTGATAGCTCTGGGCCAAGTGTGACTCAATCAACCGGGAATGCGTCTCAGTCATCTGGAAATCAGCAATCTTTATCTTCTGATAGACCTACACCAACGCCGGCACCGGTAGCACCATCATATCAGGAAATATGTGCTCCGATGACGGATATGACTGAAGCTCAATGGAAACAACACACAGGAAGTCTCAAGAATTCGATAGCAACTGATTGGAGTGGATGGGTAGCCGATGTGAACGCAAAGGCATTTGGCGGTTTTGAACTGTTGGTTGATATGGATTCGCCTGATGTTGCCTTCAGTGTTCAAGATGTTACGTTTGACATTCCTGATGATGTCGCATTGCGCTTCTCCAAAGACCTACCTGTGATCTTCACTGGGGTTATTGACTCGGTATCAAATATCATAGGTTCATGCCAAATCCGTCTCGATAATGCCTCCATTTCACCGGAAACTATCCAGTCACTGCAAGCAGAATTTGAGAATCCATTCACGGAGGATAGCCTCGATATCGCAGCGTTTGAAGCAGCGAGAGAAGCAATTGTCGGTATGACTGAGGCCCAGTTTAAGCAAATGGCGAGCCAACTCGAAGGCAAGAACATAGTGAGTTGGTCAGGATGGGTTGAAAACGTAAATGTCAAGACTTTCGGTGGGTATGAAGTCTGGATCGATATGGATTCTCCCGATTCTCTCCTAAGCGTACAAGATGTGACATTTGATGTGCCTGAACAACTGGCACTGAGCCTGTCAAAGGACAATCCAATCAACTTCTCAGGCGAGATTGAATCTGTAAGTAATGTTTTGGGCTCGCTGCAGATCAGGTTGAAAAACGCTGCTGTGTTGCCTTAGCTCAGATGCATTGTAGAACCTTGTAAGCATAACAGAACAGGGCGCATCCACAATGAATGCGCCCTGTTCTGCTGCAAAACCCTACGGTAGGAACAACTTCACCGTTGCTGTCCAGTCAATGTCATTAAGTTAAGGTTTTGACGAGGTTGTGAAAGCCTCGAAAATAACCGAAGATGGCTATTTTGAACCAGTTTTGGGTCAATTTATCCGATAGAATGGCCTGGTTTGCGAGTAGAATGGCCTGGGTTGCGAGAACCAAATCCTTAACTTAATGACATTGGCTGTCCAGTCACGTATCTTGCACTACGGAATCGGCCCAATCCACTTCTGGTACAACGAATCCGCCACCTGGGGATCGTAGACGCGCAGTTCAGTCAACAAATCTTCTGGCGTGACGATCTGGAAGCGGTAGTTCTTCTGGTAGCTCTTGAGAAATGCCCCAAACTGGCGCTCGCCCAATGCCTGGCGGATGGCGTCGTAGAAGAGTGCGCCCTTGCCGTAGACCACCGATTCATACTGGCCGCCGTCGGCGTAGACGGCCACGGGCTGGTTGAGCGGGGCGTCTGCGCCGCGCGCCGCCAGCAGATCGATGACTGCCTGCCAGCGTCGGGCTTGCAGGCTTTCGGCAAAGGTGCGCCCCCGGATCGCCTCGTAGTAGAGTTTGCTGGCATATTCAGAAATCCCCTCGTCCATCCAGGGAAAATTGACCGGGTCATTGTGTACCGTTTGATACCACCACTGGTGCGCGGCCTCGTGGACGGCGCGGATTTCCAGATCGGAGCGATAGGCGTCGTAGAGCTGCACGCCCAGCAGAAATGCCTGGGGATATTCCATGCCGCGCACGCCCAACGCGCCGGCAGCCACGCGCAAATCCGCATAACCGTAGGCCCCGAAGAGATCGCTGTAGATGCGCAGGGCCGCGGCCGTCTGTTGCAGCGCGGCCCGTCCGCTGGCCTCGTGGCCCGGTAGCCAATAGCTGGTGATGCGGGTTTCGTAGGCGGTCGTCGTTGCGCTCTGGAAGCGGTTGGATGTATGCAGGAAGAACTCGCGCACGGGGCCAGTGACCCAGACGTGGCGGCTCTGTCCCGGCGCGGCCAGCGTGCTGCTGACGAGCGTGCCGCTGGTCACGGGGGTCTGGTCGCTGGGCAGGGTGGCCGTCACCACAAAGAGCGCGGCCAGGTTGAAGGCGGCATCCCCGCGCACGCTGCCCCGCTCCAGCCACCACTGGCCTGTGCCGGTGGTCAGCCCCGGCTGGTAGACGGCCAGGGAGGGATAGAACAGCGGCAGGCTGAGTATCTCCTGGCTTTTGCCAAAGAGCCGGTAGGCCAGCGGCGTATCCTCCCACTGGGGAATCTCCAGAATCCAACTCAGATAGATTTTCGTCTGTTTGCCGGAGAGCAGGGCCACGGGCAACTCCACGCGCAGCGCCGTATTCTGGTCCTGATAGGAGAAAGGCACGGCTCGCCCACCGATGGCCGCGCTCTGCAAACTGAGCAGCCCGCCGTACTGTTCCAGCGCCGGGTAGAGGCGAAAGATGACATACGTCCAGGGGTCCGGGCTGGTGTTGGTGAGGACGATGTAAGCCGTGCCGGTGAGAACTTCCAGACTGCTGTCCAGCGTAACGGTCAGGTCGTAGCGGGGCATTGCGTCCAGCATCTCGTCCGCGGGCCAGGCGCTGCTCTGCATGGCTGGGCGGTAGCGGGCGTAGGCATCCGCGGGTGTTGCGTCGCCGCCCATACACGCGGCCAAAAGAGCGATCAACAGCAGCGCCCAGAGGAAGAAGAACAAAAGGGGAAGGGAACGCGGATGACGCGGATTGGGCGGATTACAGCGGATTGAAAAAAATCCACGCCCATCCGCCTGATCCGCGTCATCCGCGTTCCATTCTTCTCTGCTTCCTGCCGGTCCGTGACCGGCGACGATTGCCCCACCTACGCCGTCGTTCCCGCCAACCATTCGCGTAATCCTATCATTCGCTGTCATACGCTTTACGCCCCCGTAACGCCCAGTATAGCACGGCTGTCCGGCCAGATGAAATGCCGCGCCGATTTCCGCTTGATAGCCCGCCCAGCCCTGTGCTATACTGCACAGGAACGTTTGTTCCACAGTTCCGTTCGCCCAGACACGTAAAACGTAAAACGTAACGCAGAGACGCAGAGGAAAAACGCAAACGCAAGCCTTCGCTGCTTACCAAAACCTGTGTTGTGTGGACCAATCATCACTACTTTTTTACGCACTACTCCGTACCAGCGAGGAACTAACGCACAAGCGTTAGTCGGTCGGCCAAGCATCTGAAACGTGAAACGTGAGTTTATGTGACGTACTCTCACGTTTCACGTCTTCACGTTTTCGCACGCAAATCGTGGCTCTGCCACCTTATGCACTACCCTACCCTATGGCAACCAGACGCAAAAAGAAGTCGAGCGAACTCGACGAAATCCTCCAGATGCTCGGCTTCCTCCTGCGCACCGAAGTGCAGGGGATTGTACTGGTGCTGCTCTCGGTTTTCACGCTGCTCAGCCTCTTCACCAACAGCCGGGGCAGCATCACCGGTGCGTGGATCGATCTGGTGCGTTCGCTGACCGGCGACGGCGTGTGGGGCGTGCCGCTGCTCACCGGCGCGCTGGGGCTGTGGATGGTCATCCGCGCCGTGGACAAAATGCCCGATCTGCCCTGGCAGAAACCCACCGGCGTCCTGCTGATTTTTCTGGCCTATATCACCGGCGTCACCCTCCTCTCGCCCGGCTTTGTGCGTATGGCCCAGGCCGAGCAGGGCGAAGCGGGCGGCTGGATCGGTTTCTATCTGGCCGATATTCTGGAGGCCGCGCTCAGTCTGTGGGGGGCGTGGGCCGCAGTGACCGCGCTGGCTGTGCTGGGAATCGTCCTGCTCACCGACAGGCTGCTGCTTGACCTTTTCCTCGACAGTTGGGATGCGCTGGCGGATATACTGAAGGAACGGAATACAGTGCGCGGCGAGCGTATGCCCGACATCCAGCCCAGCCTGCCTATGCCCAGCGGCGAGATTCCCGCCTGGAAGCGGCTGCTGGACCGCTTCCGCCGTAAAGAAGGTGATGACACAGGCCATTGGGTCGGCCTGCCGCCTGGACTGGGGGGCAAAAACGCGGCCACACCCCCGGCGCAAAACGCTGCGCCCCAGACCGCGCCTGCGCCCGCATCCAGCGCAGCCCGCCAACCCCTGACCCCGGCCAGCGGCGAAGCCAGCCTCAGCCCGCGCATTGTGGGCGGCGTGCAGCAGTGGCAGTTGCCCCGTCTGGCCGATATGCTCGATTCCTGGGATCGCTATGTGGACAGCGACGAGGACATCCGCCGCCGCGGGCGGCTGATCGAAGATACGCTGGGTCTCTTTGGCGTGCCCGCGGATTTTGAAGGAGTCAACGCCGGGCCGACTGTCACCCAATTTCTCATCCGCCCCGGCTATGTCGAGCGCACCATCAAAGGCGAAACGAAAAAGACGAAAGTCAAAGTCAGCAAAATCGCTTCGCTCGCCAACGACCTCGCCCTGGCCCTGGCTGCCTCCAATGTGCGTATCGAAGCGCCTATCCCCGGCACCAATTACGTGGGCATCGAAGTCCCCAACAGCGCCAGCAATGTGGTGGGTTTGAAGGAGCTGATGGAGAGCGAACTCTTCCAGGCCGCACAGCAGAAGGCCAAACTGCCCATCGCACTGGGCGAGGATGTAAAGGGCAAGCCGCTGGTGACCGATCTGGCGCGTATGCCCCACCTGCTCATCGCCGGGGCCACAGGCACGGGCAAGTCGGTCTGCATCAATGCCATCATCGGCTGTCTGCTCCTGACCCACACGCCGGAAACCCTGCGTTTTCTGATGATTGACCCCAAAATGGTGGAGTTGAGCAACTACAACGGCGTGCCCCATCTGCTCAGCCCGGTTGTCACCGAACTGGACCGGGCCGCGGGCGTGCTTTTCTGGGCGGTCAAGGAGATGGAGCGGCGCTACCAGCTTCTCAGCAAAGCCAACGCCCGTGACCTGGAACGTTACAACGCCATCCTGCGCAAGGAAGGCCAGGAGGTGCTGCCCTTTGTGGTGATTGTGGTGGACGAGATGGCCGACCTGATGATGGCCGCACCCGAAGAGGTGGAGAAGCACATCTGCCGTCTGGCCCAGATGGCCCGCGCCGTGGGCATCCATCTGATCATCGCCACCCAGCGCCCGTCGGTGGATGTGATCACCGGTCTGATCAAAGCCAACTTCCCCTCGCGCATTGCCTTTGCCGTCACCAGCCAGATTGATAGCCGGGTGATTTTGGATGTGCCCGGCGCGGATCGACTGTTAGGCCGTGGCGATATGCTCTTTATGGCCCCCGATTCGAGCAAATTGGAGCGGCTGCAGGGCACTTGGCTGCACGACGACGAGACCAACCGCATTGTGCGCTACTGGAAGGGCATCCGCAGTCTGGAAAACTATACGCCGCCCTCCCTGCCCGATGTGACTGCGCCGGTAGTCAGCCCCTTGCCCGCTGCGTCCGACCCGACGAGCGGGATGTCCAACCCGGTTGGAGGGATGCCCTCCCCCGCCAAAACCAACGAGTGGGCCGATCCATACCTGACAGGTGGGCCGCAGAAAGTGGGTCCGCTGGTGCAGCCCCTCTTTGACCAGATTGAGACGATGAAAGCCGTGGACGCCCGCGACGATCTCTTTGCCGAGGCCCTCGCCATCGTACAGGAAGCCGGCAAGGGATCGACGACGCTGCTGCAACGCAAGCTGCGCATCGGTTATGGCCGCGCCAGCCGTCTGGTGGAACAGTTGGAGCAGGCGGGCATCCTCGGCCCGGATCTGGGCGGCAATGCGGGCCGGGTTGTGTTGCAGGGCGGAAAGCCCGCGCCCCAGCCAGCCACACCGCCCACGCAAGGCACACCGGCGGGTCAGCGGCCCACCGGTCAACCGCCCAGAGCCAAAGACGACGGCCTGCTCGAACCGCGCATCATCGGCGAGGACAACGACCTGCCGACACGGGTTTGGATGTAGGCAGTAATGTTATAAACGACAAACGGCTGACCGTTGACCGTTGACCTCTGTGAACATCCCCGGTACTCACCATCCCAGGGGCCTTAGCCCGAAAGGATGACCCCAAATGACACCGACCGCCCCCCTTCGCCCCGCTGGGCCACGCACCAGCGCCAGCCTCGCTACGCCCCACTCTCCAGCCGACGCGGTCGCTTGGCACACCCTTTCTGTGGCCGAATCTTTGCAGCGCCTGGATGTGGAACCAGCCGAGGGTCTGGACAGCCAGGAAGTCACTCAGCGCTTGAGCCGTTTTGGGCCAAATGAGTTGCAGGAAACTGACGGGGTGCGCCCCTGGCGGCTGCTCCTCCACCAGTTCACCGAACCGCTGGTGCTGGTGTTGATTGCTGCTGCCCTCCTTTCCGGGCTGGTCTGGAGCTTTGACGGCCACGAACCCCTGCCCTACGAAACGATTGTGATTCTCTCGATTGTCCTGCTCAATGCGGGTCTGGGCTTCTTTCAGGAATATCAGGCGGAGCAGGCCGTGGCCGCGCTGAAACGCATGGCCGCGCCCCTTTCCACTGTGCGCCGGAGCGGTCGGGTCTCCCAGATTCCCGCCAAAGAGCTTGTCCCCGGCGATCTACTGCTTCTCGACGCGGGCAGCCGCATCCCCGCCGATGCCCGCCTCATTTACACAGCCAATTTGGAGGTGGAAGAAGCGGCCCTCACCGGTGAATCCCTGCCCGTGCGCAAACAGACCGCGCCTCTGTCCGACCCCGCGCTTACTTTGGGCGACCGCACGAATATGCTTTTCCTGGGCGGCGCGGTGACCTATGGCCGGGGTGAGGCAGTGGTGACGGCCACGGGGATGGAGACGCAAATGGGCGCGATTGCCACTCTTATCCAGGCGGTGCAGGAGGAAGATACGCCCCTGCAACGGGAATTGACACGGGTGGGCAAGCAGTTGGGGCTGCTGGTACTGGGAGTGGCGCTGGTGGTGATTGTCACCGGTGTACTCACAGCGGAAGAACTGACCGGCAGGCGGCTGCTGGAACTCTTCCTCTTTGGGGTGGCCCTGGCCGTGGCGGCTATCCCAGAAGGGCTGCCCGCCATTGTTACGGCGGTGCTGGCGTTGGGTGTGCGGCGCATGGCCAGCCGCAACGCAATTGTGCGCCGTCTGCCCGCGGTCGAGACGATGGGCAGCGTTACGGTCATCTGTAGCGATAAGACCGGAACCCTGACCCGCAACGAGATGTGCGTGCGCCGGCTGCTGTTGGGGGCGGATCGGGTGTTGGCGGTGGAAGGGGAGGGCTATGCGCCCCTCGGTCGGTTTGCAGACACGGCCGGCCACACCGTCCCCAGCGAGGATGAGGCCCTGCGCGCACTGCTCCGTTGTGCGGTCTTGAACAACGACGCCACACTGCTACATATGGAGGACGGCCAGTGGCAGATTGTGGGCGACCCGACAGAAGGCGCGCTGCTCACTGCCGCTGCCAAAATTGGGTTGGACGGGGGGCGGCTGCGCCGGGAGTATTCCCGCCAGGGGGAGATTCCCTTTAGCTCCGAGCGCAAACGGATGACCACCCTCCACACAGTTAGCGGGCAGAATGTGGCTTTCGTCAAAGGCGCGCCGGATGTGGTGATCGATCTCTGCACTTCTTTTCGTCGGGATGGCGGCTTTCTCCCCCTGACCGACGAGGAGCGCCGGTCGATTCTGGCCCACAACGAAGCCTTTGCGTCGAGCGCGCTGCGTACACTGGGCTTTGCCTCCCGCCGCCTGCCCAGCGACGACGCGTTCGCCGATCCCTGCGCCGAGGATGTGGAGCGGGAACTGGTCTGGGAGGGGCTGGCCGGGATGATCGATCCACCCCGGGCCGAGGCCAGAGAGGCCGTGGCCCAGGCCCGGAGCGCGGGCATCCGCACAATAATGATTACAGGCGATCACCGGCTGACGGCCCTGGCGATTGCCGTCGAGTTGGGGATTGCCAACGGCCAGGCCCAGGCTGTCACCGGGCAGGAGCTGGCGGAGATGGACGAGGCCACACTGGCGGCCACTGTGCAGGCGGTGAATGTCTATGCCCGGGTGAATCCGGCCCACAAACTGCGCATCGTGCGGGCGTTGAAAACCCAGGGCGAAGTGGTGGCGATGACGGGCGACGGGGTGAACGATGCGCCCGCCCTGCGCCAGGCCGACATTGGCATTGCTATGGGCATCACAGGCACGGATGTGAGCAAAGAGGCCAGCGATATGATTTTGGCCGACGACAATTTTGCCACAATTGTGGCCGCAATTGCCGAGGGGCGGGCCATTCTGGACAATGTGCGTAAGTTTATCCGTTACCTCCTCAGTAGCAACGCGGGCGAAGTGTTGACTGTCTTTGGCGGGATGCTGGCCGCGGGTCTGCTGGGGCTGTACAGCGACGAGGGCACGCTTTTGCTGCCCCTGCTGGCGGTACAGATTCTCTGGATCAATCTGGTCACCGATGGGGGGCCTGCCCTGGCTCTGGGGCTGGACACGCCGGAGTCCGGGCTGATGGCCCGTCCACCCCGCCGGGCAGACGAGGGCATCATCACCCGTTCCATGTGGCTGCTGGTGGGGCTGGTGGGGCTGGTGATGATGACGGGCACGCTGCTGGTCTTCGACGCCTATCTGCCCGGCGGTCTGTTCACGATTGGCTGGCTCAACGCGAGCAGTGGCGATCCGGTCAGCCATGCGCGCACGGTTGCCTTCACCACTCTGGTACTCTTTCAATTGGTCAATGTTTTCAACTGCCGCAGCCAACAGCAGAGTGCGCTGAACGGTCAATTGTTCCAAAATCGTTGGCTCTGGCTGGCCGTCATCGGTAGCGTTCTCCTCCAATCTGTGATACTCTATGTGCCGTCGTTGCAGCGCGCGTTTGCCGTCACTCCCCTCTCGGCTCTGGACTGGCTGGTGGCGGCTGTCGTCGCCGGTTCGGTATTGCTGGTGATGGAGATTGTCAAGCGCAGCAAACGGATGGACAAAAGGGAAGTCACCGGATAAACGATTGTGGTGGGGGCAGACCGATGCAGCGTTCTCAACTGATTTCCATGGCGGCGGCGGTTGGCATCGTCGCCGTTCTTGCGGGCTTTTATTTCTTCAACAACCGCCTGCCCTCGGCTGCTCAACTGCCGGATCGCATGGCGACGGAGTTGGCGGGGATACGCACGGTGCAAGGGCGGGTGCATGTGACCCAGGGCACAGTGACGCTGGAGCAGGAGTTCTGGTCGCAGCCGCCGACGTTTATGCGCGCCGAGGTGGACAAAGGGCCGCAGGGTTTTCAGGGCACGATTGTTGTACTCAACGAGAGCGATACGTGGGTCTATGTGCCCGCGCTGGGTCTGGTGACGGTGGCCGCGCGGGGCAACGAGCCGAAAACGGAGAGCGGACAGGTAGGCACTTCTTATCTGGCCACCCTGGCCGACGACGTGCTGGCCGCGCTGCGCCGCAGCACAGATGTCCAGATTATCGGGGAGGAGCAGGCCGCGGGCCGTCCTGCCCTGCGCGTGCAGATCTTCGTCAATCCCGGCGACACCCCCTTTGGCGCGGGCCAGTTGACCGTCTGGCTGGACAAACGCTTCTACTATCCCCTGGCCGTGGAAGGGGACAATGGCTTCAGCCTGCGCTTTCAGTTTGCCCGTTTTAATCAAGAGATTGACCCGGCCACTTTTGTCTTTGTGCCGCCGCCGGGGGCCACTGTGCGCCGGGTGGGGGGTGAGTGATATCCATCTATTTTTTTCATTGGATTCGGGTTAAATTCGTCGAAATGATTGCCAAGCCAGCGAAGTACCGCTATACTGCGGTCAGTGGAAGGCAAGAGCCGAGGAGAAAAACAATGTCCTTCATCGAATTAACTCCCAATGTCAAACTGCTCCCGCGCGCCGACAAACTCCGCCTGCTCCAATGGTTGGTCGTCGAATTGGCCCAGGAAGAAGGCGTTCCCCTGCTCACGGCAGGCGCCGAATATCCTGTCTGGACACCTCTCAATGCTTTTGGCGCAGCAGAAACACTGCTGCAAATGTTGGATAATCACAAGGCCGCTGTCGCATGAACTCTGTTCGTCTTGCCTATAACCGACTGGAATCCGGGCAGGCTATGGCAAGTGAGTTGGCCTATTTGCCGCTTGTATTGACCACAGTCGCTGGGTCAGTGGAAATGCAAGGCTTGCTGGATACAGGTTCAACAGTCAATGTTTTGCCCTATCCCGTTGGGTTGGCATTGGGGTTTTCCTGGGAAGATCAGACGATTCCAATCACATTGACAGGCAGTTTGGCTAGAACGCCAGCGTATGGCGTGATAGTGACTGCCCGTGTCGCATCATTTGCGCCCGTAGAATTGGCTTTTGCTTGGACACAAGCCGCCAATGTGCCGCTCATTTTGGGACAGGTCAATTTCTTTATGGAATTTGAAGTCTGTTTCTTTCGCGCACAGGCGGCGTTTGAAGTAAAACCAAAAACGCTCCACCCATAACCTCCCCCGCACTCCGCCTATCCCGAACAGCCCAACACCGCCACCCACACGCCCAGGACTTTGCATGGCTCAGCCCGCCCGACGTTTTCAGATCTCCACCGTCCCCCAACTGCTGGCGGCATCCATTGCCACCCGGCTGGCGACGGACACCACCACCCAACTCTTCAACCCCTTTCTGGTCACAATCGCCGCCGGTCTGGGATTGGATGTGCTGACGCTGGGCCGTCTGGTCAGCCTGCGCAGCCTGTTGGGGATGGGCGCGCCTCTCTTTGGCAGCGCGGCCGACCGCTTCGGCTACCGGCGGATAATGCGCATCGGCCTGCTCCTGGCCGCGGCGGGGATGTTCGCCATCGGCAGCGGCGGCGGGCTGGCAACCGTCGTGGCCGGGATGATTCTCTCTGGCATCGGTCTCAGCGCATTTGTGCCCACGCTGCAAGCCTATATGAGCGCGCGTCTGCCCTATCACCAGTTGGCGCGGGGCATCGGCATTCTCGAATACTCTTGGGCATTGGCCGGGATTGTCGGCCTCTTTGCGATGGGTCTGCTCTTTGAGCGGGTGGGGTGGCAGGCACCCTTCTTTGTGCTGGGCGCGGGGTTGTTGGTGGGTTGGGTTCTCTTTGCCTTTTTCCCGTCGGCGCGCACAGAGAGACCAGTTCAGCCTTCGGGGATGACCGGCTTCTCGCTGGCCCGCATAGGCGCTTTTTTCGATCTCGGCCCCAACCGCCGCTCGGCATACGCGGTCATCTTCGCCGCTGCTCTCTTCTTTTTCGCCCAATTTCATGTACTCATCGCGCACGGTGCCTGGCTGCAAGCGGAATACGGCCTGGGACCGGCGCTGTTGGGTACAGTGGCTCTGGTCCAGGGGCTGGCTGATCTATGCGGCAGCGTGCTGGTCTCGCTGATCACAGACCGGGTGGGCAAGAAGCGTTCGGTGCAGGCGGGGATGGCGGGCGCTCTGCTCGTCTTTGTGGCGCTGCCCTTTGTCAATGTGGGGCTGTGGCCGGTTATCGCTGCGTTGGTGTTGATGCGCTTTACCTTCGAGTTTGGCATCGTCGCCAACATCTCCCTGGCCAGCGAACAGGCC
Source organism: Litorilinea aerophila (assembly GCA_945897075.1). Taxonomy (GTDB): domain Bacteria; phylum Chloroflexota; class Anaerolineae; order Caldilineales; family Caldilineaceae; genus JACQGT01. Next base: position 11,140 of record CAMDEX010000030.1, on the reverse strand, counting down.
CCAGACCGGCGGGGCAAGGTGATGACGCTGGCCGCGTCTCTCAATCTGCTGGGGGGCACCATCACCGGTTTCTCTGGGCCGTGGGCCTACACCCAATTCGGTGTCTGGGGGCTGGGTTCGGTGGCGGCGCTCTGCACAGCCGCCGCGCTGCTCCTGCTCACAGTCTGGGGGCGGGAAGGAACGCAGTAAGCAAAAAGTTTTGAACGCAGCGCCCAACGGGCACCCGGCAGCAAACACGGTTTTACGCAGATTCTATCCGCGTCAATCCGTCCAATCCGCGTCGTCCGCGTTCTATCTCTTTTCACAATCAGAAAGGAAACCCCAATGAAAGTCCTCTTTATCGGCGGCACAGGCAAAATCAGTTCGGCCTGCTCGGCGCTGGCTGTGGAGCGGGGCATCGATCTCTACTTTCTCAACCGCGGCCAGACCGACCGCCCCGTTCCCCCCGGCGTGACAGTCCTCACCGGCGACATCCGCAACCCGGAATCGGCCCGCGCCGCGCTGGGCGACCACTCCTTCGATGCAGTGGTCAATTGGATCGTCTTCACACCGGATCAGATCGAAAGCGACCTGGCCCTCCTGCGCGGGCGCACCGGCCAATACGTCTTCATCAGCTCGGCCTCGGCCTACCAGACACCGCCCGCGCATCTGCCCGTCACCGAATCCACGCCGCTGGACAACCCCTATTGGGGCTATTCCCAGGCCAAAATCGCCTGCGAAGATCGCTTGACGCGCGCCTACCGGGAGGAGAAGTTCCCCATCACAATCGTGCGCCCCAGCCACACCTACGACCGCACGATGCTGCCTTTCCAGGGCGGTTACACCCACATCCACCGCATGCGCCAGGGCAAGCCGGTGATTGTGCATGGCGACGGCACTTCTCTGTGGACGCTGACCCATCACCGGGATTTTGCCAAAGGCTTTGTGCCGCTGCTGGGCAACAGCCACGCCATCGGCGACATCTTTCACATCACGTCGGACGAGGCGCTGAACTGGAATCAGATTGCGGAGATTCTGGCCGATGCGGCCGGGGTGAAGGCAAAAATTGTGCATCTGCCGTCCGACCTGATCAACGCCTGGGATGCGCGCTGGGGTGCGGGGCTGTTGGGGGACAAGGCGGCCAGTATGGTTTTTGACAACACGAAAATCAAGCGGCTGGTGCCCGATTTCGCCTGCACCATCCCCTTCTCCCACGGCGCGCGGGAAGTGCTGGCCTGGTTCGACGCGGACCCGGCCCGCCAGGTGGTGGACAGCGCGCTGGATGCGCTGATGGATCGTATGATCGCGGCATATCAGGCGGCGTGGCCGCAGTAACGCTTCAATGCGAAGATCTGCCAGGTTTTAGAAAACCTGGCAGATCTTCTGAAGGACTCCGTAAATGAGAGAAGAATACGACTTTTCAGACTCGAAACCCAACCCCTACACACAACACCTTACGCACCCCCGCAATACGCCAACGCGGTCAGCGCGTAGACCTCCGCCACCCGCACCAGATCGGCCAGGGCGACCTGCTCGTAGAGGGTATGCGCGCCGGTGGCCGCGGGGCCGTGGCTGAGGGGGGTGATGCCGGCCAGCGCGGCGAAGGTGTTGCCGTCGTCCACAAAAGGCTTGCGGCCCAGGGGCAGCGGCGCGCCGGTCACTGCGGCGTGCGCGCTCTGGAAGGCGGCCAGCAGCGGATCCGCGGCGTCCACCGCGTAGGCTTCCCCCTGTACCTCAAAATCGAATTCGATGGATGTGCCGGTTTCGGCAGCCACCTGTGCCAACAGCGCGGCGAACTCTGCCTGGACTTCTGCCGCAGCGTTGGGTGTCACCCAACGCCGCGTTCCCTTAATCGTGCAGAGAACCGCGGCCTGGTTGAAAATTTCCCCGCACTGGAACTGACCGACGAAGACCGAATCCTGCCCGGCGATGGGATGGGTTTTCTGGCCGAGGGCCGCGTGCAACTCCTGCAAACGGCGTGCCAGCAGCACACCCGCGCCCAGCACATCGGGCAGACCCTCGGCGCGCAGCACTTCATGCACCGGCTCGCCTTCGCGCCGGATGCGCACCTCGAAGATCGCCATCCCCCGCGCCGCCACCGGCAGGGGATCGGCCAGATATTCGGGCAGCAGCACCCCATCCCCCACATAGCCTTCCCGGATCAGCGCCTGCACCTGGCGGCGATCTCCCCACGGCCCCTCGTGATGATCGTGCGCGGTGAGCAGCACAGCGCCGTTTTGCAGGCTGCCCGTCTCGCGCAGGGCGCGCACCGCCTCCACAAAAGCGGCGATGCCCCCTTTCATATCCGACGCGCCGGAGCCGTAGAGATAGCCGTTCTCCTGGCGCGCCGTCACAAAGGGCAGGTGTACGGTGTCCAGGTGGCCGTCGAACTGGAGTGTGCGCCCCGGATTGCCACTTTCCAGACGCACGACGACCGCGGGCGCTTCGGGCCAGTCGGCGATAGGGCGCTCCACTGCAAAGCCATCGGCGGCCAGAATCTCAGCCAGCCGGTCTGCCACCGCGCCCGCGCTGCGCGTGGGGCTGGGCACGGCGATCAGCGCCAGGGCCGTCTCCGCCAGCCGTTGGGGATCGATAGCCTTGCGGATGGCGTCTATGACCGCCGGGTCCAGCGGTTTGGGTGAAGGCATTGGGTTGGACACGGTTGAACTCTCCCTGTTGAATACAAAAAAAGAAAAGTGCTGCGTGCTGCGTACTGCATAAGGTGGCAGAGCCACGATTTGCGTGCGAAAACGTGAAGACGTGAAACGTGAGAGTACGTCACGTAAACTCACGTTTCACGTTTCAGATGCTTGGCCGACCGACTAACGCTTGTGCGTTAGTTCCTCGCTGGTACGGAGTAAGCAGCATGCAGCACGTTTCACGCATCACCTTTCACCTTTACATCGGCGGCAACTCGCGCCAATCTTCAATCGAGACGATTTTGTCGCTAAAGTGGCCGTTGAAGCGGGTGCGCCCGCCCATACTGTAGGCCCCGATGTGGCCGAATTCCAGATAGTCGCCGGTGTTGATATCCGCAGGCAGATCGACCGCGCCGGGTAGCTGGTCTGTGGAATCGCAGGTGGGGCCGAGCAGACGGAAGGAGCGTTCTTCGCCGCCGTTGAGAGGCTGTCCGTTGCGATAGGCGCGCACGGGGTAGCGGTTGTGCCCCTCGAAGCGCAGCTCCCAGAAGATGCCGTACAGCCCGTCGTTGATGTAGAGCCGGTCATCCTTGCGCAGCAGCACCTCGACCAGCGCAGTCAGACCCGGCGCGGCCAGGGCGCGGCCCGGTTCGCCCAGAATCTCGCCCCCTTCGGCCAGGGGCAGGGCAGCAATGCCCTCGCGGATAGCGTCGAAATAGTCCTCCAACGGGGGCATCGGGTAGCCGGGATAGGAGCGGGGATAGCCACCGCCGATGTCAACCAGCCGCAGGCGAAAGGGCAGCTCGGCCAGGACTTCGGCGGCCACACCCAGCGCATGGCGGTAGGCGTCCGGGCTGCGCACCGACGAGCCGACATTGAAGGCGAGGGCCGGCTCCGCGCCCAGCGCAGCAATCGCCTGTACCAGCGTAGGGATTTCTTCGGGGGGCGCGCCGAATTTGGACGAGAGATCGTAGATGGCCGAGCGGTGATGGACGGCCATGCGGGCAAAGACGACCGAGCGGGTCATGTCGATCTCCCCCGCCAGCAAGTCCAGTCCCTTCAGGTGGTCCACCACAAAGTGGCGCACGCCGTACTGCTCCTGGGCAATGCGCGCCGCACCGCGCATACGCACGGGAACCATAAAGTAACATTTTGCGCCGGGACAGTTCTCGGTAACGAGGGCAATTTCGGGCAGGGAAGCGCAGTCAAAATCGATGACACCGGCCTGGTGCATCAGCCGCACAACAGCCGGTTCGTCGTTGGCTTTGACCGCGTAGAGGACGCGGCCGGGAAATCCGCGCAGAAAACTCTGGGTTGAGTCGTTATAGACGTGGGGATAAACACAATAGACAGGTACTTCGGGTTGCCAGTCATTCAACAAATGCCGAACACTTTGAAAGCTGTTCAATGGGGGTGCGTCCTACTCTCGGTGTGGTTGTTTGGATAAATGTGTGGTTGCCTCCTGTCTGTGATGACTGCCGCCTGCAACCGGTGGCGGTTCCGGGTGCGCATTTGTCTGGATTTGCATGCCCAGCTTTTTTGTCACAACCCATCGGATCGAATGATAGCACAGTGACGGCTGGGATCAAGTAGGGGACGCAACAAATGCACTTTGGGGATTGGGGATTGGGGATTAGTAGGCAGCGCGTAGGTTGGGTTGTTTCGGCAGGGGTTGATGGGAACTTGTGCGTAGGTTGCGCCGAAACAACCCAACGGTGAGCGGTGGGCGCTGTTGGGTTCTCCCGGCGCAAGATGGAGCGTAAGCAGTGATCTCTTGCCGGGAGAACCCAACCTACGACTTTTCCTCTCGCCAAGACGCAGAGCCGCAGAGAAAAGCGCACATTCCTCGTTTTTCCCCCTCTGCGTCTCTGCGCCTCTGCGGGAGACTTTTTGTGGTTGTGCAATACGCCATCCATACCCGACGTGGAGCTTCGGGCGATTTTCGGTTACAATACGGGTATGCAGAATCAGTGGCAGACGGCGCGCCAGGAGCGGGCCAGAATAGCCAAGAATGGGTGGTGAGCGAATGCCGGCACGGGATCTGTTTCACAACGCAGTGCGCCACGGATTGGAAAAGGAAGGGTGGAAGATCACCGACGATCCCCTCTCTATCTCCTTTGGCGGTGTCGATCTCTACGTGGATTTGGGCGCGGAACGGCTGATCGCCGCGCAACGGGGAGAGGAGAAGATTGCCGTCGAGATCAAAAGTTTTCTGGGGATGTCCGTCATCACCGAATTTCACGCCGCGCTGGGCCAGTTCCTGAGCTATCGTCTGGCGTTGACAGCCCGCGACCCCCAGCGGAAACTCTATTTGGCTGTCCCGGATGATACGTACAACGAATTCTTCCAGTTGGAATTTACACGCCTTGCGGTGAAAGACTATCAACTCAAGTTGATCGTTTATGAGGCAAATACGGAGGTGATTGTCCAATGGATCGAATAATGGAAAAGCAGGATGAATATCAAAGGGCAATAGAGGAAGTTCTGACCGAATACGCCCAGTACAAACCCAAGTACGGCGATGTTGAAGTCCAGTGCCATTTTGACCGGGAACGCGGCCACTATCAGCTAATGCACGTAGGCTGGGACGGCCACAAGCGCGTACGCGGTGCAGTCATCCACATTGACCTGAAGGGGGAGCGCATTTGGATCCAGCACGACGGCACGGAGGAGGGGATCGCCGGGCGTTTTGTGGCAATGAGCATCCCCAAAGAGGATATTGTCTTGGGCTTCCACGCCCCCTACAAACGACCCTACACGGAATTCGCTGTAGGCTGAGTCCTGCTTCGTTTCCCCTTCATCCCTCACAAAAGCAAAGTCCCCGGCACTTCAGAAAGTGCCGGGGACTTTGCCGCGTTAGAGCACAAAATCGAAGCCAGCGCCCTGCCCATCCCCGCTCTCTGCCACCTGCATCAGCAGTGATGGATGAAAAATGCCGTCCCGGGCGTTGGCCGGCTCATTCGGCCAATACATTTGGGTAGTCAACCGCCGCGTATTCTGCCCCTGCACAATGACGTGGATGTGCCGCGTGCGTCCAGGATAGAGGCCGGGCACAACCGTCTCCAGCCGGTAGTTGCCCTCGGCGTCGGTGAACTGGTGGCCGCGCAGCCGGAAACCCACATTGTCATACTGCCCGCCGTCGTCCGCGTGCCAGAAGTCCAGAACGGCCCCGGCCACAGGCGTGCAGTCGTTGTTCAGCACCCGGCCTGTGACCAGAAGAGGCGTGCCTGCCATGCCCTCCTCGCGCAGATTCGTGCGCTCCGGCGTGTTGGGCGTGTAATAGGGGCCTGCGGTCTGCTCAACTGTATCGTCCAAATCCGCGCATTGGGGGGTGGGGGGCAGAGTGGCGGCGGCTTCGACAACAGCCGTGGCTTCGGCAACGGTAGTGGGTTCGGCGGCCACAGTGGGCAGCGTCTCGGCCACAGCGGGTGCGGCTGCTGGTGACGCAGATTCGCTGGGTGGCATTGCACCCACACAGGCGGTCAAAAGCAGACCGGCGCTGGCTGTAGCGCCCGCGCGCAGAAAAGCGCGGCGGCTGATGGGAAGTTTGTTCGTTGTTTGGATAGTCATCCGGTTCTTTCCTTTTGAATTTCACAGTCCATTCGGCACGCAAGCCGAACTGTAGCGGCGGCACAAATGCAACACCTGCCCATTCTCATCAGCGAATCGAACGGGCATAGAAACGAGGATAGCGCCCGGCTATTATGCCGGCATGAGGAGATTCTGTAGAAATTGTGGAGGTCTACTGATTCTCGGCGTTAGAGTACAAAATCGAAGCCAGCGACCTGCCCATCCCCGTTCTCTGTCACTTGCATCAACAACGACGGATGAAAAATTTCGTCCCACAAATTGCGCGGTTCGCTGGGCCAATACATTTGCGTAGTCAGGCAGCGGGTATTCTGTCCCTGCATAATCACATGAATATGGCGTGTACGGTCTGGATAGAGACCGGGCACAATCGTCTCCAGCCGGTAGTTGCCCTCGGCGTCGGTAAACTGGTGGCCGCGCAGACGGTAGCCCACATTGTCGTATACGCCGTCGTTGTCCGCGTGCCAGAAATCCAGGATTGCGCCGATCACAGGGCTGCCATCGTTGTTCAGTACCCGGCCTGTGACGAGCAGAGGGGTGCCTGCCATCCCATCTTCCCGCAGATTTGTGCGCTCCGGTGTGTTGGGTGTGTAAAAGGGGCCTTCCGTCTGCCCAATCGTATCGTCCAGGCCAGCGCATTGGGGGGTGAGCAGTAGCATCGTTGCTGGTTTGTCGGTTGTCTGAGTGGTCATTGGCTTCTCTCCTTGAACAATTTACATCTCAATTCGGCAACCGAATCGGATTGTGATAGCAGTATAGCCGCAACGCCTGTCAAATGACAACAGATGCAAAAAATTGACAGCCAAATGGGTATAAATACCCCGCCGTTATGCGGGATGAATAGATTCTGTAAAAATTGTGGAGGTACGCTATTGCGTTACGCGGATTAGGGCAACTGATAGACGAAGAGGACAGGATCGCCGGCGCGGTTGCGCTGGAGGAGGAAGACACCGCCGGGGTAGCGGCTCTGCAATTCGGCGGCCAGGGCCTGATCGTCGGGTTGGAGAATCACCGAGGATTGGGGCGGCAGATTGACCGGCCAGTTGTCGGTGTGGATGGTGGCGCGCCGCCGGGCATAGGGCCCGCCCGCCAGAAATTCCAGCGTGCGTTCACCCCATTCGCCGCGCAGATCGCTGCCCGTGTCAATCAGAACAGCCGTGCGCTCGGCTGGCAGGCTGCGAATCGCCCGCCCGGCATAGCTCTCGGAGTCACCGTATACCGTCTGGGTTTCGTACCAATCCACCCAATTGTGCGATCCCGCCAATACGAGCAGGCCGATCACAACAAAAAGGCTAAACTGTCCAAACCAGGGCGCGCCGGCCTGTATCAGTGTCGAGCGGGCGCGGTCCACAGCCAGGGCGCAAATCAGCCCAGCCACAGGCAGCGCGGGCAGCAGCCGCGGCCAGTAGGGGGTGTTGACAGTCAGCACGCCGCCCAGCACAACCACCGCGGCCAGCCAAGAGACCAACTGCCAGCTTTGCAGCCGGTCCAGGTTGAGGAGCAGATAGCCCACGCCCAACAAAAGTAGCGGCCCAATCAGACTGTCCAACAGCGGCCCGGAAAAGCCGAAATGGGTACTCTTATCCCCAAAAATCCAGAAGGTGAGGAGGGCGCGCCGGGTATTTTCGAGGAGTACCGGGCCGATGCCCTGCACGCCGTAGACTCCCTGCAAGTGGATCAACCCATCGGGGTTGAAAACGGATACCACTTGAAAGCGATCGTAAAAGGCAGACGGGCTGCGCAGCCAACCGCCCACAAAAGGGGCCAGAAAGACAAAGTTGCCTCCCACCCACAGGGCAAAGCCATCCCAGCCCACCCGCCGCAGCCAGCCCCGGCGCGCCAACACAAACCAGAGCCACCAGAGCAGAGCAATCACGCCAAAGACGCGCCCGCTGTAATAAAGGGTGGCGGTCAAACCGAGCAATAGCCCGGCCAGCGCCAATGTGGGGCGCGAACCAGTACGCACGCCCCGCTGTAGCGCCCACAGCCCCAAGACGCCCCAGGCCACCGGCTCCAGATATTGGGGCATACGGCCAAAGTGGACAAATGTGTAGCCGATGCCGGTGAAGGCGGCAGCCAGCAGCGCCAGCAGCCGCCCGTCATCCGCACCGTCTTCGTCCGTCGGCGTGCGGCGAAAGAGTTCGCAGCCCAGCAGCCAGACGCCCAGAATCGTCAGCAGCCCGGCGTAAAGACCAGCCAGCCGATTGCCCAGCAGCCAGTCGCCGCTGAATGTCATACCCAATGCTGCCGGATAATAGGCAATGAGAGGAATGTTGGCCCAGCCCGGCGCAAAGATGCGCTCTTCCAGACCGGCAGCAATCTCCAACGCCTGTAGACCGTGACTGCCCTCATCGCCGTCGACCCGCACAGGCACCGTCGCCAATTGCCAGCCGAGCAGAAGGCCGACAACCGCCAGAATCAGCAGAAGTGTCGGCCAACTGCGCTCTGGGGTAGCTGCGGACGCGGTAGACAGGCCAACGCCATCCGCCAGCCAGCTTCCCAGAATGTAGACGGCAATGGCAAAAATCCACAGATAGCGGCTCCAGGCGGGTTCAGTCTCGTTTTGCTGGAAATAGACGAGGAGGAGCGCACCGCCCACAATGCCAGCAACGGCAAGAATCAGGCCAAAGGCAGAGGAGCGGCGCGGGGAAGACGGGCTGTCGTCGGGTTCAGAAGCCCGCGGCCAGCCATAGACTGCCAGACCAAAGAGGAGCGCGCCGATGCCGGCCAAATAGAGGCCCAGGCTCTGTCGATCAGCCGCTGCCCATTGCGAAAAGTCCCACAGAAAAGGCAGGTTGGTGGAGACCCACGGAGTACGCAGAAAGTCCAGAGAACTCTGGTCAAAGAGGTATTGGGCGGCGTAGACAGCGAGAAGGGCCGCAACCAGAACGAGAAAACGCAGGAATCGCACGCGTTCAGCCTTGCTGCTGGAGAAAGTGGGGTTGGAAAGACAAAACCCGGTTGACCGAATCTACGGTCAACCGGGTAGAGTGTGCGATTGGCTGCTTTGATTCCGAACGCTTAGGCAGCGTCTTCGGTCTCTTCCACTTCGGCCTGCACAGGTTTGCTCTTTTTGGGAGTACCCTTAGACTCGTCGTCTGCATCCACCGAGTCGGCGTCTTTGGCAGCCCGGCGGAATTCCCGGATGCCCTTGCCCAAACCACCGAAGACTTCGGGCAGACGGCCAACCCCGAAGAAGATCACGACAATCACCAAAATCAGAATCAGTTCTGTAGGTCCAAGAGAAGGCATTGAAGATACTCCTTAATAGTATGCGCCAGTCACCCCGTCCAGAGGAGGGGGCGTGTGTACAAGCAGTAGAATAAATCCATTATAACACGGGCGCAAAGTGCTGCAAATCTCCAAAGTACAGGAAAAGGGTTCTCGCCATTCCGGGAAATCAGTTTTGCTTTGTTGAGAAGATAGCTTACATTAAGTATAATTGATTATACCCTCAGCGAACGGTACGCGCGCGACGGGCGCAGCCAGCAGCGCCCCTACGAAAATACTATCTGAACAGTATACATCCTACAAAGATGCGGTGATATCGGTGAGAAAAGCGCTCTACGGACAGACGACCAGTTTTATTTTTGCGCTTCTCCTGCCTTTCTCGTCCTACTGGCGACTGGGAAATTCGACCTTTCCGGGGCTATTGGATCTCTACGTTGTTCCCGTCTTCTATCTATCCGATCTCGCGCTGGCCGCTTTTCTGCTCACGGGCGTTATTAAACTTTTCCGGGAGGGTATCCCCAAGCGCAGGCTGTACATCTTTGCCGCTCCCCTCTTGTCTTTTGGCGGTCTGGCCCTGCTCACCGCGCCCTTTGCCCTCGACCCCGCCCTGGCCGGTTACACGGCGTTGCGTTGGTTGATAGCCGCCGCCGTCTCCCTACGCTTTCTACAGGGCGACATCCACCTGCCCAGTTTTGTGAAAGTATTTGTGGCCGGGTTGCTCGTCCACGTAGCGGTCGGCGTGGGCCAGGTGTTGGCGCAAGGACCGCTTGGGCTGGCCGGCGAGATGGCCTTGCCCCTCACCCAGCCCGGCGTGGCGATTGTGGCATTGGCGGGGCGCAACTGGTTGCGCGCCTACGGGATGACCTTTCATCCCAATGTCCTGGGCGGATACCTCGTCGTGGCTCTCCTGCTGGGTATGCCGCTTCTGTCGCGCAGATTCGGCTGGATTTTGCTCTGGTGGACGCTGTGGGGAGGGCTTTTCCTCACCTTTTCGCGGTCGGCGGCGTTGGCCGCCATCCTCACTGTGCCTGTGCTCGCCGCCTGGCTCTTCTGGAAGCAGCCGTCTGGACGCAGATCCCTGGCGACCGCTCTGGCTGGTGTCGCGCTGATCGGGGCGGTCGGCGGAGTCATCTTCGCCGAGCAATTGCTGGTTCGTCTGCGCACAGCCACCGCCACAGAAGCGCTGTCCATCACGGAAAGAGGGGCGCAAATCCAAACCGCGATTGGCATTCTGGCGGCCCGCCCGCTCAACGGCGTGGGGGCCGGAAATTTTCCGCTGGCCGTCCAACCCTCCGCGACTGCGCGCAGGCCGCTGCCCGTCCACAATGTGCCCCTCTTGCTGGCCAGCGAAGTCGGCGTTCTGGGCGGCGCGCTCTGGATCTGGATCTTCCTCGCCGCGCTGGTTATGCTGATCAGGGAAGGGCGACGCTTGAACGTCTGGGCCTTCAGCGGACTCTGTGCCTGGCTGGCGCTCTGCATCATCGCACTGTTCGACTACTATCCGTGGGGGTTGAACACAGGTTGCCTGCTATCCGCGACTATTCTAGGATTGACATCCTGTGCTATACTGGAAGAAGACTCGCTTGAACAGTAGATTCTATGGCTTGGATGCGCTTGCCCGCTGGGGGGTCATACGCACGCGACGCCTGCTCAATGCACCCAATCTGGCGGCCGGTGTGGTGCTTCTGGTCTATCTGCGCACC
>CAMDEX010000029.1 GCA_945897075.1 Litorilinea aerophila | reverse complement strand
AGAGACACGGCATGCCGTGTCTCTACGCCTCTGTTGCTATGTTCCTATTAGATTAAGCCGACTAAACCAACTTGGCGTCCAGCGTCACCGTCTCCACCGCGGCCAGGGCTTTGGAGATGGGGCACTTGGCTTTGGCGTCGGCGGCAATTTCAGCGAATTTCTCGGCGGAGACGCCGGGCACATCTGCTTCGCAGACCAGATCGATGCGGGTGATGGTGGGGCCCGCTTCCAGATGGACGGTGGCGGTGGTTGTGACACGCACGGGCGGCGTGCCGTTGCCTGTCAGCAGAGCGGAGAGGAACATCGAATAGCAGCCAGCGTGGGCTGCGCCGACCAGCTCTTCCGGGTTCGTGCCCTGGCCGCTCTCGAAGCGGGAAGCGTAGGTGAAGGGGCCTTCGTAGTGGCCCGCGCCGATGGTCATCGTGCCCGCGCCCTCTTTCAGGGTGCCCTTCCAGGTGGCAGAGGAATTGCGAATGGACATTATAAAGTCTCCTTCGGGTAGAGTTGGCTAAAAAGTTTGTTTGTGGCGGTTGCCGGTTGGTAAAGTACCATTGGCGGGGGGATTCTGTCAATTTATCCTACCATCTCCAACGCCTCGGCCAGACTGCGGTCGATGCGGTTGAAGAGTTCATCAATGTCCGACTTCTCGGCGATCAGCGCGGGGGCCACGGCAAACCAGTTGGGGTCAATGCGCATAATCAGCCCGTTGGAAAGGGCGGTCTTCTTCAGCGCCGTGCCCAGCGCGGGGAAGGGTTCCAGCGTCGTCGTGTCGCGCACCAGTTCCACCCCGCGCAGCATCCCTTTGCCGCGCACCTCGCGGATCACCCCGTATTTGCGCAATTCTTCCAGCCGCCCGGCCAGATAGTCGCCCATCTGCTGGGCCTTTTCGTCCAGCTTCTTCTCGGCAATCTCATCCAGCACAGCGATGCCGACGGCGCAGGCCAGGGGATTGCCGGCGAAGGTGTGGCCGTGGGCAAAATTGACATTCGCCTCGGCCGGGCCGCGAAAAGCGTCGCCCATCTCCTCCTTTGCCATCAGCGCGCCCAGGGGAATCATCCCGCTGGACAGCCCCTTGCCGCCACAGATGATATCGGGCGTGACGCCGAAGGTCTGCGCCGCAAACATCCGTCCGGTGCGGGCAAAGCCGGTGATGATTTCGTCAAAGATAAGAATCACATTGTAGCGGTCCGCGATCTCGCGCAGAATCTGGAAATACTCGGCGGTGGGGGTGATGATGCCGCCGGTATTGCCGATGGGTTCGACGATCATCCCGGCCACTGTCTCCGGGTCTTCGTTGCGGATCACATCCTCGAACATGCGCGCCGCAAAGCGGTTGCACTCCTCCCAGGAGGCGAAGCGGTCGCGATACCAGGTGGGGGGAAAGACTTTGAGAAAACCCGCCATCTGGGGTTCAAAGGGGGTCTTGCGCGGGCCGGTGCCGCTGGCCGACATCGCGCCCAGTGTGCCGCCGTGATAGCCAAAGTAGCGGCTGACAAATTTGTATTTGCCCGGATGACCCGTCTGTTTGAAGTATTGGCGGGTGAACTTCAACGCGGCCTCCACCGATTCCGAGCCACCGCTGAAGGGTTTGATGAAGTTGAGGTTGCCCGGTGTCACCTCGGCCAGGCGCTCGCCGAACTCCAGCGTCACTTCAGAGATGCCGTGCAGGGGCGGGGCAAAGCTCATCACCTCCATCTGCACGCGCATGGCATCCAGCAGCCGGGGGTGGCCGTGACCCAACGAGGCCACGAAGATACCGCCGATGGCGTCAAAGTATTCTTTGCCGTCCACATCCCAGTAGTAGAGACCTTTGGCGCTTTTGACAATCAGCGGGTTTTTGAGAAATTCTTCGGTCTGCTGGTAGTCAATAAATGTGTTGCGTAACAAGCGGGTCTGGCGTTCGGTCAGTTGCACGGGTGGGTCTCCTGGATTGTGTTGCGAGCAGTGGGATGCTGAAAATTAGCTGGCAGCGCGGCCCAACTGTGTGTAAACTGCCTGCCAGCGCGCTTCCATATCGGTTGCGTGGAGGAGAGGCCGGTAGCCGAGTTTGAGATAGATGGACAGGGCGGGCAGACGCCAATCGTCGGTAAGAAGATAGATGTTTTCGTAGCCAGCGGCCAGCAGCCGCGCCGTCACCGCCGCGCAAACGCTGATCCCCAGCCCTTTCCCCCGGTGGGCCGGGTCGCCGCAGACCCAATTGAGCGCGCCGCCGAAGGGGTGCAGGGGGCGGGGTTCGTGGCAGGCCATTGCCGAAACAACCAGCGCACCCGTCTCCCGCTGGACGGCGAAAAACCAGCCGTTGGGCAGAATGCGGGCGAAAATAGGGGCAAGCCGCTCCCAATCCCAAACGCCAAAACCGGCGAGCTCCATCAGCCGGTACCAACCCGCTTCGTCCTCACCGCCAGGCCGGTAGGTGCGCAGCTCGTAATCGGGATGGATCGTCACGGGCGGGGGTGCGTGCAGACGTTCGCGCGGCCAAACCATCTGCAACTGTTGGGGGGCGGACTGGGGCGCAAGAGGCGTTTGCGCCTCTTCACGCATGGCATCACTCATTTTGCGTTACTTTCTACAAACCGGTCCATCCCAAGTAGTTCAAGGCGTCGGCGCATCCTCAGCCAGCAGACCTGTGGCCTTCATCTCCGCCCAAAACGCCGCGGGGATCGGCTGCTGCACCAGTTTGATGTTTGAACGCACGTGTTCCGGCGTCTGCGCCCCAGGGATAATCGCCGAGACCAGGGGATTGGCGAGCAGGAATTGGAGCGCGGCCGCGGGCAGTGCCACCTGATGCCGGTGACAGAGCGCTTCGATCTGGCGCGTCTTTGCCAGCATTTCCTCCGAAGCGGGCGCATAGAAATAGCGCGCCCCAGGGATCGCACCCGTCGCCAAAATGCCCGACGCAAAGACCGCCCCGATGATCACCGAGATGCCCTGCTCGGCACAACGCGGGAACTCACTGTCCAGCATGGCCTGGGTCAACAGATTGTAGCCATTGGCAACCAGAAAGAAATCCAGCTCCACCAGATCCAAAAAGCGCGGGATCATCCCCTGCTCGTTGATCCCCGCGCCCACGCCTTTGATCACTTTGTTGCGCCGCAGCTCATCCAGCGCGCGCCAACCGCTGGTAAAAAGCTGGTTCAGGTAGGCGTTGACACGCGCTTCCTGCTTGTGGAAATAGAAATCCAAATCGTGGATCACCAGTAGATCCACAGAGGGCAGGCTGAGCCGTTGCAGGCTGTCTTCCACCGAGCGCATGATGCCGTCGTAGCTGAAGTCAACGTCAAACTCAAAGGGCAGACCGCCCACCCAGCCACCCTTGTCGAAGCGCTGCCAGTTGCGCGCCGCCCGCAAGACACGCCCCACTTTGGTCGAAACCACAAAGTCGTTGCGCGGCTGCTGGCGCAGAAAAGTGCCCAGCCGATGCTCGCTCTTGCCGTAGCCGTAGAAGGGTGCGGTGTCAAAATAGCGCACGCCCGCATCCCAGGCGGCTTGCAGGGTGGCTTGCGCCTCTGTTTCGCTCAGCGCCTCAAACAGATCACCCAACGGGGCGCACCCCAACCCCATCTGTGTAACCGATGCGCCTGTTCTGCCAATGGTGCGCGTAGGAATGTTACTCATTCTGTCTGCTCCTGTCTGGATATTTCAGTCGTTTTGTGCCAATGGGTATCAACGCAAATAGTGGACTACGCATCGGCCTGCGCACGCATCCCCAGCGTGCGGAAGCGCCGTTTCCACTGCCATTTGTCACTGCCAGAGACAAGCGGACGCAAGGCTTCGGGCGTCTGGGCCACAAAATCGGCGCTCGGCTCCTGACCGTTCCACGCTTGGAACATCGGCGGCGTGTAGCCGCCGATGAGGATGACCCGCTCGCGGTCGCTGCGGATGCGTCCGGTGGCGTGGATCAGCGCTTCGCCAAAGAGCAGCGTCGAGCCAGCCGGGGCAATCACCTGGTGGATCAGCGACGGGTCTTCGTAGGCGCAGGCGATGATCTCCTGCTCGCTACACTGAATTTTGTGGCTGCCCACAATGCAGACTGTGCCCCCATCGTCGGGGCCGAGATCGGTCAGATTGGTCAGGGTCTTGACAAAGTTGCAGTGGTAGAGGCCGTTTTCGGTGTAGGTTCCGTATTGCGGCCGCGTGCCCGTGTGGAAGCCGTAGGCCAGGGGTGCGTTGGGATTGGCGTGGGGGTCACGGGAATTGATGATCGCTTCCGATTCTTCGATGCGCACAGAGCCGCCCACCAGCTCCTCCGCCATCGCCACCAGGCGCGGGTGGGCCAGATAGTCGAGGATGGCCGGGTCGCTCTCCATGACGTGGGCAAAGTGCATGTGGTGTGGCTTGTAGGTGGAGACCCGTGCCTTGCGCACAAGCGCGTTGGCCGGATCGCCTGTCGCCAGGAAATCGCGTTTGAGCCGTTGCAGAGCCTCGCGAAGGCGACCAACCTCATTTTCTGTCAGGGTATTCTCGATTACCAGATAGCCGTAGACATCGAGGTGGTAACGTTGGGCAGGGGTTAATGCGGGAAAAGGGCGCTGCTGCTCGCCGTGCGTGCTGCTGGTCTGCATAGTCAAATCATCCCATCGTCAATTTTTATAAAGTCCCGATCTCCACATAGGGCGGACGCCCGTCCAGCGCCTGCCGCCAGCCTTCGTCCGCCTGCCAGCAGACAGTGTAGAGGGTGCTCGTGTAGGGGATGTGTAGCCAACGCCGGGCCACCACGAGCAGAGGGTCCCCGGCGCAGAGGCCGAGCATCAAAAAGGCAAAGCCCCGCACCGCGGCCCTATTGTACACTGTTTGCAGCAGCGCGCGGAAGAGCGCTGGATCGTCATTCTCTACACAAGCAAAGGCTGCGTAGGCGAAATGAATGGGTTGACCGATTTCGGTGAGGGGCTGCGCGCCGATGAACTTCGCCCCCAGATTGTAGAAGGGTTTGATGCGGCGCAGATCGTCCCGGTAGGCAGCCACGACCGTCTGCTTGTATGCCGACTGATCCCAGAGGGCGAGCAGACCGGTAATTTTGCCGCCGCGCACCGCTACGGCCATCTCTTCCAGACGCAGGCCGCGCGTGGCCGGGCCAGTAAAATCCTGCGCGCTGTAGACCGGAAAAAACTGCTTGCGCCGCCCTTCCCTCTGCAGGAAAGCAACGACATCGGCCAGCTCCACCTGCGCTCCCGTGCGTATCTCGACACCGGTCGCCGCCCTTTGGCCGCGCCGCACGATCAGCGCCAGTGTGAACAGCCGTCCCATCTGCCGGTAGGCCGGGTAGTGGCGGCGCGCCTTCTCCACCAGCAGCCCTTCGGCTTCGCTGTTGCCTTCAATAATTGTGGTAATGTAGCCTCTGGCCGCGCCGTCCTGGTGCAACTGGTGGAAGAGGCGAAAACCAGCGGGCACAAGCCACCGCCCCCGGTGGCTCTCGGCCACCCGCAACTGGCCGATGTAGCCCACATTCTCAACCTCTCCGTTGACAAAGAGGGGGCGCACCGAACGGGTCGCCAGACCGACAACTTCGCCGTTCTCCTCCTGGCGCGCCACCAGCGTCTGGCTCAGTGTACCCATCACCGAAGAACCGAGGAAATAGTCTGGCTCACGCGCATAGGCGAGCGCCATCTGCCCCGCCACAGGGTTCTCGCGCAGCAAGCGGCGGATGGCCGGGTCGTCGGTGGGGCGGGCGAGTTCGAAGGTGTAGGGCATCACAGACGATAGAGCGTATGAAGACAGACGAACTGACGAATTACGATACCAAACGCATGATAACCACAATCAACAGCACAACCGCCGAGTCAATCAAAAACCACATCGAGGGGGTTTGCCCAAGCAACCAGGGCTTTTCCGCAGCCTCTGGGGCAGGGAGCGCTTGGGCAGCGGGCGCGACGGTCATTCCTTCAACGCTTTGGTGTTCGGCCATGGGGTAGACTCCTTTTGAATCGGACTATCAATACACCTTGGGATATGATACAGTATACTTGCCATTCTAGATAAATGTGATGGGCCATCCTCCGTCAGCATACACAGAAGGAAGCACGATGGAATTTACAACTTTGGGCCGCACCGGCTTGCGGGTAAGTGTGGTTGGCCTGGGCTGCGGCGGGGCCAGCCGACTGGGCCAGAGCTATGGCAACAGCGAAGCCGAATCTGTCGCGGTCGTGCGGCGGGCGCTGGAGTTGGGCATCAACACCATTGACACTGCCGAAGCCTACCGCACCGAGGAGATCGTCGGCAAGGCGATTGCCGGCCTGCCCCGCGAACAGATCGTTCTCTCCACCAAAAAGGGGCCGTACACAAGTGACACACCCGTCTCTGCCGCCGATCTGATCGCAGGCTGCGAGGCCAGTCTGCGTCGCCTGGGCGTGGACTATGTGGACGTTTACTATATCCACGGCCCCCACGCACACCAGACCCAGCACGTGCTGGACGAACTGCTCCCGGCGCTGCAACGGTTGATGGAGCAGGGCAAAATTCGCGCGACGGCCATCAGCGAACATTTCAGCACAGATACCGAACACGCGGTGCTGCGCCATCTCTTGCAGGCCGATGCCTGGGATGTGGTGATGGTCGGCTTCAACATTCTCAACCAGACGGCCAGCACGAGTGTCTTCCCGCTCACCCAGGCGCGGGGCATTGGCACGCAATGTATGTTTGCCGTGCGTAAAGCCTTCAGCAGGCCGGAGCATTTGCGTGCGCTGCTGGCTGACCTGGTGCAGAAGGGGGAAATTCCCGCGGGGGAGATCGATCTGGACGATCCGCTGGGGTTTGTGCTGGCCGAGAGCGACGCCCACGACCTGACCGAAGCTGCCTATCGCTTCTGCCGCCATACGCCGGGGCTGGATGTTATCCTGATGGGAACAGGCAGTATCGGCCACCTGGAAACGAATGTGCGTTCACTGCTCCGCCCACCCCTGCCCGCACCCATTACCGAACGCCTACAACGAATCTTTGCCCACGCCTCCAGCGCCTCGGGCAGTTGAATCTGTGTGAACGCAGCAATTGCGGGGAGAGCAGACGGCGGAGCGCAATTCGCCCCGCGCAACTCGCAATTTCCAGGCCAGGAGTTAGGATCGGCGATCAAATAAGTTGATGATCTACCTTCCGGGAAGCGGCCACAACCACCTCCCTACGCCCCTGATTCTGTGGCCGCTTCCCGGAAGGTTCTCGAAGTTATCTAATCGCCGATCCTTAGCGCCTCCCAATCCCCCACAGCGACCGATCCGCAAAGCGGTAGGGCAACTGGTCGAAGTGGGGGATGAGCGCGCCGGGCGCGGCCACATAGAGGATGGCTTTGGCGATGGGGGCGTAGCCAGCGTGGAAGTGCTGCATAGACTTGACGACGATCAGCCGCTTTTGCAGGGCAGCGATCCCAACCTGTGTCAGCGCGTCGGGGTTGAAGGATTGGGTGCGCTGGCTGTTAACCTGCACTTCCACGCCGTTGTCCAGTGCAAGAGCCACGGCATCGCCCAGGCGCGAGTGGGCCGTTTTGGGCGGTTTGCCTACCGTTTGCATCGCGTTCAATGCGATGCCGCGCACAGTGGCGGTTATATCCAGCGGGTCGCCCGATTGCGGCCCCATCTTGCCGCCCAGACGCAGGGCAAAGCGTGCGCCAATCCCCGCGTTGATCGCCAGTTGCACGACGACCGGGTCCCAGAAGTTGGCAAAGGCAATCTCCCCGATCCCCCGCTCCAACACCCGGCGCAGCACAAAGGTAGCGTCGTTGGGTGCGCCACCGCCGGCATTGTCCGAGACATCGGCCAGGACAACCGGCCCGCTGCCCGGCCCGTCGGCCAGTTCCAGCGCGCGATCCAATGCTTCGTCGAGGGAAAGATAGGGAGGCTGGGCTTCGGCGGCGATGGCAGCCAGGCGGTGGTGGAGTTCAGCGGCCAGGCGCGCGCCTTCGTTGGGGCGGTCGTCGGTGATGACCAGCAGTTTTGCGCCCATATCCGCCACATCGCCCCAGGGGAAGCCGTGGCCGAAGGAGACGGAAAGCACGCCGTGGCTGCCCTCCAACTCCGTCATATCGTCCACAAAAGAGCGCATCGGCTGCCGGGTGGTGTGGAAGACGCCGATCATCCGGCAGTCGTGGAGGGTCATCAGCGGCTTGACCAGCCCAGCCAACTGGTCGGCGATGATCGTAAAGACCTCCTCGGCCCGTTCAGCAAAGTCTGTGTGGGGATACTCTTTGAAGGTGATCAGCACATCCGCGTTGTCCAACATCCGTTGGCTGATGTGGCAGTGCAGGTCCAACTCCACGCCGATGGGCACATCCGGCCCGACGACGGCGCGGATGACGCTGATCAGATCGCCCTCGCCGTCGGCGCAATCCACCCCCTCCTGCTCCGCCGCGGGCAGGTCGTAGCCTTCGATAACCATTGCGCCGTGTAGACTGAGCAGCACCGCGTCCACCGGCAAAGCTGCCTGCAAATCCTCCAGAATCTCACCGCGCAGACGCAGATAATCCTTACGCAGGGTGACACCGCTGGGCATGGCAAAGGCGCAGACACTCTCGACCACCTCCCAGCCCCGCGCCTCGGCCATCCGCCGCCAGGTGAGCAGGGGCACGGCGAAGATAAAGGGGTCCGCGCCGTGCTGTCCGTAGCGGGTGTAATAGGTCTCCTCGAAGTCCCGGTAGCTGGTGACGAAGGGGGAGAAGGTGTTGGTTTCGGTGCCCAGGCTGGCGGTAAAGAGTTTTGTCATTTCCTGTCTCCAGCTATTTAGTGCAATGAGGGAGAGATGCGACAGCACTTAAGCAGTTGCGTATTCGATCTCCACTGCCAGTCGTAGACCAATTGTGCGTAGCAGTGTATTAAGGCTGGATAGCTGTGGATTTCCCTGCGCCGAAAGCATTCGGTACAAGTTTTCTCGGTTCAACTGCGCTTCACGCGCAACGTCGGACATTCCAATTGCTTCGGTGACGTGTCTCAGCGCCAGCAGAAAAACTTCTTGACTGCCATCTTCAAGAGCGGCGTTCAGGTAAGCTGCCGCTTCCAGTGGGTCAGTCAGGCTCTCTCTTAAGCCATCTTCGTAGGATGCAGTTAACCCGTTCATTGTTTCCTCCCGTTGTAATCTGTCCAATACCTCTGTGCTTCAGCAATATCCTGGCTTTGAAGCCGTTTATTACCACCACACAGCAAAATTACGATGTTTTCCCCCTCGCGCCCAAAATAAAGACGATACCCTGGGCCATAGAGAATACGCAATTCGCTCACGCCGCGGCCAACTGATTTCGCATCCCCTAAATTGCCAAGTTGAACACGATCGAGGCGAATTCGAATTCTGGCTCTCGCCTCTCTATCGCGAAGGGCGATTAGCCATTCCCGAAATGGTTTGCGGCCATCCTCGGTTATGTATTCACGTACTTCGATCTTTGAGTCAGCCATTGCAGGAAGTGTAGCACAAAAGCTACATGTTGTAAAAAAGAAGGAGTGTTACTTGTATCGTTCATACCAGCCCACAGAATAAAAGTTGGTGAGAGTATAGCGGATGAGGCACAGGCTGTCAAAACAGTTTTGGACTTTTCTCTTGTCGCAAACGCGCCATTTTCATCCAGCGCAGGCTATGTTATACTTCTCCCATTGCCCCAACGACCCGACGCGTCTTACCCAACAGCGGCTTGGTCATCGTTCGGGCCAGACCTGTCAGGTACACAGGTGAAGCAGTCTGGAAATCAGCGAGAACTTCATCTGTGTACCTGACAGGTCTGGCGAGTGGCCGAAACGATGACCATCGCCCCCAACAGCGGCTCTCAGCGTGAGGAGGAACCCAATGCAAATATCCGACTTCCCTCGCCCACCCGACGACAACGGGCGCGGCATCCACTGGTCAGCCCGTATCTACCACCCCAGCGGGGCCGATCTCGATTTCTGGATCGCCGAGTTGAGCGCCATGCACATGAAGTGGATCAAACTATTGGACGACGGCGACGGCTCTTCCCTGGAACTCTGCCGCCGCCTTATAGATGCAGGGATGATGCCGGTCGTGCGCCTCTTCCGGGAACGCCCCAATCCGGGGCGCATCGGCGGGCGGGAGATTAGTGGCGTGCGCAAGCTGGTGGCCGCGGGTGTGCGCTATTTTGAGACCAACAACGAGCCAGACCTGCCCGCTGAATGGGAAGACAACCAGACACCGGACAACTGGCTGGATATTGTCGTGGATAACTTCATCTTTGATGCCGACATTGTACACGGGGAAGGCGGCTTCCTGGCTGTGCCCGCGATGGGGCCGGGCGGCAAAGACAACGCCATCGAGCGCATCGTAGCCCGCGGCCGGCGGGATCTCTTCGACAAAGGCGCGTGGCTGGCGATCCACAACTACACGCTCAACCACCCCTTGGACTACCCGGACGACCCAGTGAACCAGACCGGCCAGCCCCTGACACGACAGGAATTCGAGCGTTACTCTGCCTGGTCCTGGGATCAGCGCTCGATGGAGATGATCAACGAGCGGCGCGCCAGGGACAAAAACCCTGGCGATACAGTGGACGACGACGCCAACTGTTTCCGCGGCTGGGAGCGGGCGGGCAAGATGGTTTTTGATGCCCTGGGCCGTTACATTCCGGTGATCAGCACCGAAGGCGGCCCGGTTGTGGGGTGGGGCGACGATCTGCGCTACAACAAAATCGTCCCGGAGCAGCAGGCCGAAATGCAGTTGGGTATGACCCGTTTCCTGCAGGAAAGCGCGCCGGATTGGTATTTCTCCTGCTGCACATGGCTGCTGGCCAGCCGCCCGCTGGGCGATTTTAACCCGACCTGGGAGCAGATGAGCTGGTATACCGACGCCTGGAACGAGCGTTTCGGGCTGGCCGGCCGCCTGCCGATTGTCCAGGCGATGAAGGATCTGCTGCCGGTTGTGCGCCCGGAACTGCGCCGGGGCACAGCCAGCCTGACCGCCAAAATCGTGCGCGGTGACAACCGCCAGCCGCTTGCCAACATCCCCGTCGTTCTGGAATCAACCACCACAGGCAGCAGTGCATTCCGTCGCCGCATCCCCGCCACCACTGACGGCGCAGGGCGCATCAGCCTGGAGCGGGTAGCCGCGGACAGCTACCGGCTGCTGCTCTTCGACACAGTGCTGGGGGAGGTACGCCTGGCCGATAACGCACGGGCACATCTGGACCTGACCGCCCAGATCGGCCAACGCAGCACGCTGGCTGGCAAAGTAACCGACCCCACAGGTGCCATCCAGCCCGGTCTGCCCGTGAGCCTGCACCAGACCAACCCTGCCCGTCTTGTCGCCCAGACGACAGTCAGCGCGGCGGGCAGCTATCGTTTCAGCGATCTGACAGCAGGCATCTATACCCTGCGCGTGGCCCCCGGCACAGAACAGGCCAGCGAACGCCGCGACATTGACATTGACGGCTGGGAAGACGAGACACAGGATATTGCCGTGCCCCAGGCTGCCAAAGTCTACTACCAGGTGACGAGCAAAAAGCTGCTCTTGCCCCAGGAGACGGGCAACGAAAACAAAATCTGGGGACAGGTGCTGGACACGGACGGGACGCCCATTGATGGCAAGACCGTGCGCATGCGTTGGACTGGTGCGGCTGCGGACACAGAGTTCCCTACCGTCAAGAGCGGTCAAAGCCCCTTCAAACCCAGAGGCTATTTTGAGTTTCTGCACACACCAGGTGTCTTTATGGTGGATGTGATTGACCCGGAACACGAGAGCGCAGTGGCCGACAATCTGGTGACGGCGGATATGCCCAACCGCAGCCGCCCCATCACCTACGACGTCACCTTCCAATTGGTCAGCACGGCCCGGCCCGCGGCCCGCAGCGCCATCGCCGGGCGCGTTCCTGGCGGCCCTCTCAACGGCGCGGTCACGCTCAGTGGCGGGGGCGGTGAACCCAAAGTATTGCGCCTCGATCAGCAGCGAACTTTCCGTTTTGATGCTCTCTCCGCAGGCGTCTACCAGATCAGCCTGGAAGGGGTGGGGGTGATCGCCGAGGATCTGACCCTCAATGGCGTGGACGCGGCCAGTCTGGAATTTCCTATGCTGGGGCAGATCAGCGGGCGCGTTCTGCCCGCCAAAATCGGCGAAAAGGTGACACTGACCTGCGCCGAGTATAGCATCCGCAAACAGGCCATCACCAGCGCGGATGGGGTCTACCGCTTTGCCGGTCTGCCCGCAGACAGCTATACACTCACGCTGGAGGGCAGCGCGTTGCCCAGCCAGAAAGTCACCACCGATGGACGCAGCGCGGGCGACGGGCCTGTCTTTGACCGGGAGCAGGGGGAGCGATCTATCCTCAGCGGGCGCATCACCACCCACGAAGATCAACCCGCGGCCAGGTTGATTGTCTTTCTGCGCGCGCCGGGCAGCCGCATTGCCGAAACCCAGACCGACGGGGAAGGGCGCTATCGCTTTGCTGATCTGGGCGCGGGTTCCTACTCTCTGGAAGTGATGGGTGCGGGCATTGTTGCCGCGGCCATCCGTCTGGATGGCGTAGCCGATGTGGAACGCACTGTGCGTCTGCCCGCGCCGGCCACCGCAGCACCACCCCAGCCCCTACCGACGCCGATCAGCGGCACACCTGTCACGCCAGCCCGCCCCCTGCGCCACTATCTGTTGCTGGACAACAACGACCCCGCGTTGACCGGTCAGCGGCTTGCGCTGGCCCAGGAATACATCCAGCGCACAAAAGTGGCAGTCGGTTTCGACGGGGAGACAGTGACAAAGGCAGGGCGGGTGACGATCATCGGCCCGGTTGCGCCCCAGGTGATCCAGGCTCTGGCCGCGGCCCGTATTCCCGTGCAACGGGTTTCCGGCGATCTGAACAGAATACGTCAGGAATTGGAGGCATTGTCATGAGTTCAATGGATCGCTTTGTACAGTGGCTGACAGGCGAAGAGGGGGAAGAGCCGGCTGCTGCTAAGCACGCGGCCAGCCGGGCCGTGGATGGCTCCGGATTGCCCAGCCTGGAAAGCAACGCGGAGCCGTATGGGGTGACGGTCGAACCGGTGACGGTTGCGCCAGGCACCCGCTATTGGCGGATCACACGCGTCCACCACCTCGGCCGCGACGAAAACGGTGGACGCCACCACATTTACATAGACGCTGTGCAAGCAGACGGCAGCCGGGCCTTCAACAGCCAGGCCCACGTCACCTGGGAAGGGGGCGAACATGTCGCCACGGTGGACAAACCACCCAACGAGCCGGGCACCAATTTCCCCCTCTTCAAATGGCAGGTCTGTACAGTTGAGATGCTGGGAATGCCCAGCGACAAAGTGCGCGGCATCAGCAGCGGTCATCCCGACGAGCCGTATCCAGACGGCACCGAGTCCGGCAACACGCTTTTCCATCACTCGTTTTTGCTCATCTTCCAGGAGGTAACCGCGCCCCAGGCTGTGACAAGCGGGACGATTCAGGGGCGGGTGGAGAACAGCCGCGAGGGGCTGCGCGTCGAATTGGTACAGGCAGAAAAGGTCGTAGCCAGCGCGCCGGTGGCTGGCGACGGCGCATTCTCCTTCCCGGCCGTGGCCGCGGGCGACTACAGCCTGCGCTTGGAGGAACAGAGCATCCCAGTACACGTGCAGGCGGGCCAGACAGCCACAGTTGCTCTTTCCCTGACTGCCAGCGAAAGTATCATCGAAGGCACGGTGCAGGGCGGTGGTGGGCTGCTCCTGCGGCTGATTCAGGGGGGCGCAGTGATGGCCGAAGGGCCATTGGGACAGAGCGGTGCCTTCCGTCTGCGCAATCTGGCTGCGGGCCTCTATCACGTGCATGTGTTGCGTTCGAGTCAGGCCGAACCGCTTGTCACATCGGGTGCGCTGGCCATGGACGGCAGAAACCGGCGCACAGTGGAGTTGGCGATCCCGGTCGCTGACGTTCCTGGTACGGTGACGCTGCCTACGTTTCCGGTCGCTAACGCTCCCGGTTCACCGCTGGATCATTATGTCCTCTTTGCGGCCATTGATGCGCCAGAAGGCCGCTCCCAATTGGCCGCTCTGCTCCCCAAATTGGCGGAAAAGCGCTTGGGCTTTGGTTTCGATTATCAGGAGGCGGCGCACGCCAAACAGGTGACTGTTGTGGGCGACGGGCAATCGATCCCGGACTTTCAACTGGACTATCTCACCACCCGTGGCGTCAAAGTGCGGCGGTTGACAGGTACACCGCAAGAGAATGCCGCGCAGGTGTGAAAGGGGGCAGGTGGCAGGTGGCAGGTGACAGGTGAGCGCTGGTTGAGTAGCCGAGTCTGCGAGGCGTATCGAAACCGAGCGAACGAGCGAACGAGCGGCGAGTGGCAGGTGGCGGGGCAAGTGGCAACTCCTTTGGCCTTCTCTTTACGAGCGCCGGGAGAACCCAACGGGGCAGAGTCAATAGCGAATGGTGAATTGTAAATGAATAGCGTCTTGACCGGCTTTGTGAGTTGTAATGGCGAATTGATTCCGCCCCAGATGGCGACAGTTTCTGTGTTGGGCAGCACACTTTACGGCGCGTTCGGCGTCTACGAGAGCATCCAGCTATGGAACGGCGTCGTCTTTCACCTGGACGACCATCTGCAACGGCTGCTGGCCTCGGCGGCTGCCATCGGGCTGCCCCTGGCCGGGGAACTGGTCGCGCACCGCGAGTGGGTAAACGATCTGATCCACGCCGAAGGCAGCCCGCCCGACGCCACCATTCGCCTCTTTGCCGTCGGCCCGGAAGCAGACGCGCCCCCACGCAGCTTTGTCTGGCTGGAGCCATTGCGCCCACCCACGCCGCAGATGGTCCGGGAGGGTGTCGGCGCGGTCACCTATCAGAGCGAACGGGCGCTGCCGACGGTCAAATCGCTCAATACACTGGTCAACACCCTGGCGCGCCACGCGGCCCAAGCCGCTGGTGAGCACGAGGGGCTGCTCGTGGACGCGGCCGGTTGTGTGCGCGAAGGGGCGAGCAGCACTTTCTACGCGGTGCAGGGGGGCAGCCTTCTCATCCCGCCGCCAGAGGAGATTCTGGAAGGGGTGACATTGCAGATTGTCTTAAGTCTGGCCGCGCAAGCAGCCATCCCTGTCCATCGCGTCCACCTCCCCCTGGCCGCACGCGACGGCTGGGACGAAGCCTTTCTCACCAGCACCAGCCGTCACGTGTTGCCCCTCGTCCGGCTGGACGGCGCGGCGATTGGGAGCGGCGCGCCGGGGCCGGTGACGGGGGAGTTGGGGCGGCGCTTTGAGGCGTATTTTGAGCAGGTGACGGGGCGTGGCTATGGATCTGCGGCGGAATGAAAGCGTCGTCGTTGCGGGTCTGTTACTTTGGAACCTATCGGGCTGAGTATTCACGCAACCGCATTTTGATCGAAGGATTGCGGCGCAACGGCGTTCAGGTGATCGAGTGTCACGAGCGCCTGTGGGACGGGATCGAGGATCGGGTGGAGACTGTCCAGGGTGGCTGGAAACGCCCTGGCTTCTGGTGGCGGGTGGCGACGGTCTACGCCCGGTTGCTCAGACGCTACTGGCAAATAGGCGGAGCCTACGACGTGCTGGTGGTGGGCTATCCAGGACAGTTGGATGTCTTCTTGGCCCGGCTGCTCACTTGGTTGCAGCGCAAACCGCTGGTGTGGGACATTTTCATGTCCATCTACCTGATCGCGCTGGAGCGGGGGTTGGATGCCAAGAGCCGACTGGGTGTCGATCTGTTGCGTCGGCTGGAATGGTTGGCCTGCCGTCTGCCCGATCAGTTGATTATTGATACCTCTGCCTATGCTGTCTGGTTTGAGCAGACCCACGGAATTCCAACGACTCGCTTTCATTTGGTGCCTACCGGTGCGGACGATAGGCTTTTCTATCCTACCCCGCCGTCTGGACATAAAGCTGAACAATTTACTATTCTCTATTACGGCTCGTTCATCCCGAACCACGGGGTACTAACGATTGTAGAGGCGGCTGGTCTTTTGGCCGACAATCTCACCATCCACTTCGAGTTGATCGGCGATGGCCCGGAACGGGCGATGGCCGTTGCCCTGGCTCAGGCGAAGGGGTTGACGAATGTGACATTTGTGGGGTGGTTGGAAGGGGACGCATTGCGTCAACGGATCGCTGACGCGGATATTTGTCTGGGCGTCTTTGGCACAACGCCCCAATCGCTGATGACTGTGCAGAATAAAATTTACGAATGTCTGGCCATGGGCAAGCCGGTGCTGACCGGAGAGGGGCCGGCGGTGGCCCAGACACTTACCCACCGGCTGCATCTTTACTTGTGCGAACGCCAGAACCCAGCAGCTCTGGCCCAGGCCATTCGCACCCTGCGCGCTGCTCCCGCTCTGCGCCAGGAGCTATCCAGGCAAGGGCGAATGTTTTTTTGCCAAGAATTTTGTCTGAAGTCGTTGGGGGCGCGCATGGCAACTCTTCTGGAGCAAACTGTCAGATAGGAAGCAATGGCGTCCCATTCGATTTCCGTGATTGTTCCCAATCTCAATTCCCCGCTGATTGAGCGAACTGTGGAAGCGTTGCGCACCCAGACCGTCGATCCGGCGCGAGTAGAGATTCTGGTTGTAGGATTGGATGAGAAGGGTCTTGTGCCGGTTGATGATCGAGTACGCACGATTTCGGAAGGTCGCCCGACCAGCGCGGCTTACAATCGCAACCGGGGCATGGAGATGGCAACAGGCGATATTTTCTGCTTTACCGATGCTGATTGCGTGCCTGCGCGTGATTGGTTGGAGCGGCTCACAGCCCCTTATGCTGATGAGCGGGTAGATGTAGTCGGGGGCGGCGTTGTCTTTGGACAGGGAAATTATTGGTCTTTGTGCGACAATTTAAGCTGGTTTTATCAATTTTTGTCATCCTCACCGGCGGGGCAGCGGGCGCATCTGCCCACGCTGAATTTGAGCATCCGTCGTAAAGTCTTTGAATCAGTCGGGGGGATGTCGCCCCTCTATCCTTTGGCAGCGGGCGAAGACACCGAATGGACAGAGCGTATGAGAAAGGCCGGGTATACTCTGCACTTTCTACCGGATGCTATTGTCACCCATATCGATCGTCGCACAACAGTCAGTGCGTTGTGGAGACACGGCTATCATTATGGTCAGTATTCACCAAAGATCGGCTATCCGTCAAGCCGTGTCCCTTCGCCCACCCCCGTAGAACGTCTTTTGCTGCGGCGCTGGTGGCTGTTGGTGCTGCTTTCTCCCCTCTTGGCATCCCTGGCAACAGTGCGTACTCTACAGTCGCAAAGAGCTTGGCATACGCTTCCTGGGGTTTGGGTGAGCAAACTGGCCTGGTGTATGGGGGCTGCGCGTACATTGCGACGAAGAGAAATCGCTTGATCCGCGGCTGCGTGCTATACCCAGTAGACGGCGGACCGCTGAAGTTGCCCGACGATTGCATTCTACTGGCACTTCTTTCCGAGTGGGCGAGTTCGGTTGGCTCTATGTTCTAACAAAGGGGCGTCCCGCTGTGCAGGAGTTATATTCAGATGCACGTGACCGTAGCAATACCCTGTTATAATGGTGCCAGGTATCTTGAACAAACAATCAAATCAGTTCTGACGCAACAGCGACCTGCCGAAGAAATATTGGTGATCGACGACGGATCGACCGATGAGAGTGCTGCTATCGCCGCCCGCCATCCGGTTCGGCTCGTCTCCCATTCAACCAATCGCGGCCTCTCTGCTGTACGAAATACAGCGATCTCGGAAAGTGTCGGCGATATTCTGGCTTTTATTGATGTGGATGCTGTGGCCCATCCGATTTGGCTAGAAACCCTGCACACGAGTTATACAGACGGGGGTGTTTCTGGCGCAGGAGGCCCAGGGATTGAGTCCAATATCCAAAGCAAAGCGGACCGTTGGCGTCAACTTCATGCCACGCAGGGACACGGCGACAGACCCCTGCACCACGCGCCCTACTTATTCGGTCTGAATATGTCCTTTCGGGTTGACGCACTGCGCAAAGTAGGCGGGTTTGATGCGAACCTGCGCACCAATGCCGAGGATATGGATATTGGCTACCGGCTGAACGATGCAGGGTGTCGCCTTGTCTATCGCCCCGACGCCATTGTCTACCACCAGCGCCAGGATGATTTGCATTCATTGCGGCGAACGATGTATAATTGGTATTTTTGGGCATTCATAGTCAAGCGCAAAAACCATCGAAATCCTTGGACGCTGGCCATAGGGACGGTGTGGCGTTTAATCTGGTCAGATACTTGGTCAGATCTGCTTTTTCGGCATAGTCCGGCCTTGGCGAAATTGGATGTAACTATGACCATGACCAAATTGCAGGCTATTCTCGCCGCGGCTCAATCACCGTTGTTCATTCGCTGAAGAAACCGATTTCATCTACGATAGAGGAGTTCATATGGATACAAGAGTTAACACATTTGTCAAGTCAATCAACAGAAGTTTTATCCTGGGTTTATTTGGGATCAGCCTGATCCTAGTAGCCTGTAACCGTGTCTCCCCGGAGATGCAGGAAAGGGTAATCCAAACATCAAGCCAGGATATTCCCACTGCAACGTTAACGGTTTCACCCTTGAGTACGCCCGATCGCAGTCTATCTGTAAGCCCATTGGCATTGCCCAAAAATACTGGTGGTTTTATAGCATTCCATACCGATCAATCCGGAGAGTTACAGATTCACACAATCGATCTGGAGACAAGTTCGGAGCAACAGTTAGTCGAAACTGGTCGGTCGTTTGAACCTTCTTGGTCGCCAGATTGTCAAAAGATTGTCTTTACATCAGAACGAAACGGACCAGGAAATTTCGAACTCTATCTGATGAATCGGGATGGAAGCGATCAACGGAAGCTTATACCCAGTCAGGTGGTGACGCCGGGCATGAAAGATTGGGCCCCGACCTGGTCACCAAAAGGCGACACTATTGCCTATCAGTCAAACCAAAACAGTGATCTTCAGGTTTGTTTTGCATCGATAAATGGAAAACATCTTGGCTGCCATGTCCCTGGTTGGAGTACAGCTCTCCCTGCTTGGTCCCCGAACGGTGATCAACTTCTCTTCATCGGTTTGGAAGATGGGGATTGGGATGTCTTTATTGTTGATGTTCGCGTGTTGGAAGATCAGGTCGAGCTATCGGAACCTGTGAAACTAACTGATAACACGACTGTTGAGAAAAATCCTCATATGTCACCCGATGGGCAATACATTACATTCGAATCGAACCTTCAAGATAATTACGACATCATGCTCATGCGGGCCGATGGCACTGAACTTCGACGTCTCACAAGCGAAGCTGTAGATGAGGTGATGCCTAACTGGCTTGGGAATGAACAAGTCTTGTACACTCGCCAAACCGCGGCAGGATGGGAGATCGCGTCCGTAGACGTAATCTCTGGAGCCATACAGACCATTAAGAGTACTGATGCATTGAATAAGTGGCCAGTTTGGTGTGGAGCGGAATAGAGCATTGAGGTGTAGCGTGAGTAGCATAGATCGACGACTGTTGGTGATCGGACTCGATGGCGGCACGTTTGACGTTTTTCGGCCTTTGCTGCAACAAGGTCGTATGCCCAATCTGTCAACTCTATTACAACGTGGTTGCTGGGGTGAGCTGGATTCGACCATTCCCCCTTTTACGGCATCTGCATGGAGTACTTTTATCACGGGCCAGAATCCAGGGCGGCATGGTGTTCTTTCCTTCCAGATTCGGGATCGCTACAACTATGACACTGTGGGCACTGGTTTCGTTAATGCCGAGCGGTTCGACCTGACGCTCTGGCAAATTCTGAGCGATGCAGGCAAACAGCTAAGTGTAGTAAATGTACCCATGACCTATCCACCCCAAGCGGTCAATGGTCATATGATCACCGGGATGTTGACGCCTTCAACCGAGGCGGATTTTGTCTATCCGCCTCGGTTGAAGAGTCGTCTTGGTCAGGACTACATCATTGACGTAGAGTTCATCCGCGATGGTTCGAGTTTCCGTCTGCGAAACTTCCCGTCGGAACTAGAAATGCTTAATGCCATCCGCAAGATGACGGCAGTACGGATGCGGACACTCATGCGACTTTGGCGTGACGAATCGCCGTGGGATTTTGCTATGGTGGTCTTTACAGGAACAGATCGACTATTTCACTTCTTTTGGCCTTACGTCGAAGCGGCTGTCGGGAACGTCAATGCCGTTACAAAGAAGCAGGAGTTAGATCCTGTAGTCATGGATGGCGTTTGTTCCTACCTGGCAGAACTAGATGAAGCCATTGGGCAACTTGTACAGGCTGCTGGCCCAGAGGCGACCATACTGCTGATGTCGGACCATGGTTTTGGCCCGGCCCAACAATGGCGTGTCTATCTGAATGTATGGCTTGAGCAGTTGGGCATGTTGACCCGTCGTTCTGCCCAAGGCATGCTGGATCTGGAGTATTTGCGTGTATGGGTCGGACGTAGACCATGGCTTAAAGCACTGCTGCGTCTCCTCATCCCGCAACAAGTACAAGATTCCGCTACAGACATAGCGCAGGCATCGAGCGTTGCCATTATCGATTGGGAGAAGACCCAAGCGTTTCTTGTGCCAATTTACTTCCAGGTGTGCGGCATTGAGATTAATCAAAAAGGTCTTTTTCGAAAAGGCATCGTCGAACCCGGTGAAGCGTATGAGCGACTACGCGATAGGATCATTCAAGAAGCACGAAGTATTCGCAATCCAAACACAGGCAGTCCAGTAGTACAACGCGCTTGTCGACGCGAAGAACTCTATACGGGACGCTATGTCGAAACCTTCCCTGACGTGATTCTGATCCTCGACCCTAACCATTTGGGCGCACCCTCTATGGCGGGACGAATGCTGATTGAGAGTCATCCTCATCCTATGCGATCAGGGGAACATCGACAGAACGGTATGTTTGCTGTAGCAGGACCTGATATTGAGCAACATGGCGAATTGAAGCATTTGCGGTTACTCGATGTTCCACCCACGATTCTCCACGAAATGGGAGTGGCGATTCCAGATTCGTTTGATGGCTGTGTGATGACGGCGTTACATAGTCAAGCATACTTGGACGCACATCCTATCCAATACCAGTCGGTTTCTGCAATACCACAGAGATCTGCGCAAAACCTATCAGCGAACGAACAGGCTCTACTCGAAGAACGGCTGCGTGGGCTAGGATATCTTTAGCTGTATGCCATTTCTGCCTCTGACTTTAATTACAGTTGAGTGGTGGTGGATTCCAGATTGATGTTGAGGATACTCAATACCGCATGACAGACACTAGTAATCGAACTCGATTTTACAAGAAAGTGATTTTAATCGGATGGGATGGTGCCGACTGGCGCCATCTTCGTCCATGGATAGCCGCGGGGAAACTGCCTACATTGGCTCGACTCGTCGAAGAGGGAAGCCATGGAAACTTGCGTTCTACAATCCGTCCTGAAAGTTCGGTGGCGTGGGCTTCCTTCAGCACAGGTGTGAATCCGGGTCAACATGGTATCTATGGTTTTGCCGGTCGTACTACATCTGGTAGTTATGCAATGCCACTGACCAATGCATCTTCAGTTCGCACAGAACGTTTCTGGGAAGTACTGGGGCGACAACAGTGTAGAGTAGGTCTGCTCAACGTGCCTTACACTTATCCTCCATCGCCCGTTAACGGATTCCTGGTAGCGGGCATGTTGACGCCAAGCGTGGAAAGCGAATTCACCTATCCACCTGCATTGAAGGGTGAGTTGTTGAAGAAATTTGGCACCTATATCACTGATGTCAGCGGACCCAATAATGACAAGGCGCGCTTGATTGAAAACGTGCGAATTTACACAGAACAACAACAAGCAATGGCTCTCTACTTACTAAAAGAAAAATCATGGGATTTCTTTTCCGTGGTTTTTGTGGGGCCGGACCGTCTTCAGCACTTTCTTTGGGCAGATATGGATCAAAATCATCCCTGGTACAATGCCTCCTCCGGGTTTCAGGGTGAATTGCTGGCCCATTATCAGGCATTAGACACCACACTGTCCCAGATTCTTCAGGCTATTCCTCAAGACACATTGGTTTTTCTCATATCGGATCATGGCTTTAACGGCTGTGCTCGCAAATTCTTTGTCAATCACTGGCTCTACGAACAGGGGTTGTTGGCCCTTAACTCAACAAGTGGCGTGTGGTCCAGCTCAATGACCTTGTTGAATCGGCTTTATAAAGTTCCTCTCTTACGGGAGTTGAAACAAAAATTAGGGTGGAAAAAAATCAGATTAAGCGATCTGCGTTCTGCTTCCTTCTCTAATATGGTTGATTGGAGTCGCACACAGGTATACTTTGGATTGGATGGCGGTCTACGCATCAATCTGCGTGGCCGAGAACCTGAAGGGATTGTGTCACCGGGACAGGAATATGATGATCTAAGGCAGAGTCTGCGTCAGCAGTTGATAGCCCTTTGTGACCCACTCACCGGACGACCCGTCCTCTCGGCTGTCCTCTTCAACGACAAAATCTATCACGGCCCCTACGTCGATCTAGCACCGGATCTTATTTTGGAACCACAAAGGGAACAACAGAATCTGGCCGAGAACTACCTATTGGATGGCGACTTACGCGCCACTCCCAAGTTGGTTTTTACCTCGTCCGAGCCCTACTCAGGAAATCATGCACTTGATGGTATTTTTTGTGCTTGGGGTCCTGGCGTGCGAATTGCTTACCTGGTAGAGGGTGCAGGGATCATTGATCTGGCGCCAACTATTTTGGGAGCGATGGGATGCGTAGTGCCAAAATATATAGATGGCGGGATCCTGGATATTTTTACAGATCCAGTGGTGGAGCAAGTATCAACAGGCACTTTTACTGGCCGAAAGGAGGCGCAGTATGAGTATAGTCAGGAAGAGACTGATCTAGTTGAACAGCGCCTGCGAGATCTTGGGTACCTTTGATGGGAACCATGTATCGGGTCGTCAAGAACTCTATTGCATTGGTCTCTGTCACTATCCTGGAGCGAGGAATTGGGTTTCTGCTCCCCTGGTACATTGCACGCACTCTGGGCAAAGGCCCGATGGGTGAGTACAGCACAGCCATCTCTTGGATCTTCGTTACTTTACCACTGGCAATTTGGGGCTTTGATCAACTGCTTCTACGGGAGATATCCCGTGACCGGGAAGCACTTAGTCGATATTTGGTCAATGCCAGCCTCGTAGTAGTCGGTTCGGTTACGGTGACGGCTGTTTTACTGGGGTTGATTATCAATCTCTTCGATTATCCTCCGTCTCTTGACCGTCTATTATGGGTAAGCGCGCTCTTTGTTCTTCCCTTGTACACAGGCTCTCTCCTGTTAGAGACTGCCATCAAAAGCTTGGAGCGGATGGAGTGGATTGTCGGGATTCGAACCCCTCTGACGTTGGTGCGTGTCGGTGGATCTATCTACCTATTATTCCACGGCGTACAGTTAGAGGTCGTTTTCCTGCTGCTTGGGGTCTACTATGCCGCGACTTGCCTGATATACTACTTTGTAATTCGATTTTTTGTTCCAAACATCAAGCGGACTTTCGATCCCCTGGCGGTCCGCCAACTTGCTATCCATGCAATCCCTTTTGTCCTAATTGGTGTTTTTGGTATAACGTTTAAACAGGTTGACCGGATTGTTCTTTCAGCACTTAGGAGTATGGAGGAAATAGGTATCTATTCTGCCGGAGCTACGGTGATGGCGATGGTGCTGCTGATTGCCCCGGCAATGATGGAATCGTTATTCCCAGGTCTCTCCAGAATGCATGTTTCCGCTCCTCAGCATCTCCCAGAAATGGTTGCCCGGTTACTGCGATTGGTGTGGTTTATCTCTGTCCCAATCATGCTGACGCCGATCACCATCGTGAGGCCCGCAATCTTGCTTCTTTTTACGACAGAGTACTCAGCCTCGATTCTCATTGCTCAGATTCTCGCACTCGCAATTGTACCGGCGTTTCTCAGTCGCCTGCTCTACCGAATCATCCTGGCAAGCAACAACGAACGTACAACGTTGCGCATTGCAGCGATCAATAGCGTGATTGGAGTTGGCCTTAATCTGTTGCTAATTCCGTCTATGGGCTTAGTGGGTGCCAGCATTGCTACTATAAGCGCAGAATGTGCAGGATTTCTACAGAATCTATATTTTGTTCATAACCGAGTGGTCAAAATTTCCTTGTGGCAAACTATGGGAAAGCCATTTCTTTCTGCCATGAGCGCTGCAGCTACTTACTGGTGGATTAGGCAGTGGAACGAATATATAGCGTTGATCGTGGCCTTATCGCTTTATATCGGTGTCGCGGTATATCTAAGCGTGATTTCTAAAACGGACTTCTTCGATATTGAAACCTGTTAGCAGTACAATACATGGCATGAAAATTCTCTTTCTCTGTCGGTTTCTTCCCCACCCCAAAGTTCGCGATAGTGGAGGACAAGACACTTACCATTATATAGCGGATCTAAGCACCCGCCATACCGTCTCCCTGATTGCATTTGTTCCTCATCGCGAACATGACTACGTACAGACAATGCGGCAAATATGTTCTGAGGTGATCGCAGTTCCATATGATGCTTCAGCGTTATCAGGTCGTCTCTGGCGGGCCTGGTGGCGAATGGTTTTCCCTAGAGTGTATGGACGAGTCTTTTCAGTATCTTATCGACAAGGCTTACAGCAACTAGTGCGGCGAAGCCAATTTGATGTTATGATCGTCGATGGTATGATGGCCCAATACGGTCTACTTATCAACGGTGTTAAGTGTGTTCTTGACGAGGTGGACATCTATTCTACAGTTGCATATCATACGTATCTCCGAGAGAAACGGCCGTTGCAGCGTTTACAGGATCTGGGAGATTGGCTTCGTACCCACTATTATGAACTCGATTATGCCCGTCGTTATGATGGTATTGTCACGCGCTCACAGAAAGATCGGGCTTTTTTGCAGGAGCTGCTGCCCGAGCAGAACATTGGCGTGTTGCAGCCCTGGTTCGAGGGGTTAACTGATGAATTAAGGTCAATTCCTGTCGAACGCCCCCCGGGGAACGGACTTTTGTTTGTCGGTGCAATGAATAACCCTAAGAATGTAGAAGCAGTTGTCTACTTCGTGCAGCACATCTTTCCGCTGGTGCGCCTACAGGTTCCCGATGCAGTCCTCTGCATTGTAGGCGGCAACCCCACTTCTACAGTGCGTAAACTGGCACAGGTAGAAGGGGTGCAAGTAACTGGTACTGTCGAGGATTTAACCCCTTATTATACCGCTTCTGCGGTCAACGTCGTGCCCCTGTTGGCTGGGGGTGGCATAATTACCAAGACTCTGAACGGTATGGCGGCTGCACGTCCTACCGTTTCTACTTTGTTTGGTATCTCTGGTACTGGCGCTGAAGCAGAACAGGATATTATCGTAGCGGATAGTCCGCAAGATTTTGCTCATGCAGTTGTCCATTTGTTGCAAGATGAGGCGCATTGGTTTGCTCTAGCTAACCGGGGGCGGGACTTTGTTGCGGCTAACTACGATTGGCATAGAACAATTCAAACGTTCGAATCGTTTATTTATTCTGTTCTTCAATGGTGAATTTCAAACTCCACCAGCAGTGAATGGAGTCTACCCCATTTGGGGTAATACAGAATTTACCTCTGAAGTGGTATTGATCATGAAGGCTGTCGTGTGGTAAACTCCTGTTGTACGAACCCAATGTAGTTCAAGTTATCTAGCTAAGAGGAGAAATTGACATGAAAAGACTTTTGCTTCCGATTCTTCTTGTGGTGTCTCTCTTGATGAGTACCGCAGGAATAGGTTTCGCCCAAGAGGTATATCCATTACCTGGGGATGCTGTAAGCAACGCTGTTGTTCAGAATAAGACAACCACAGCCGGTCAAACGGCGAGCGTTATCGCGACGTACTACGATCAGAATGGTACTGTAGCCTATACCCATTCTGGGATTCAGATTGCGCCAAAAGCGGTGAAAGAGATTAAGACAGCAGATGAGCCTCTTGGAGATGGTTTCCAAGGGTCAGCAGTTCTTTCCTCCAACCAGCCACTTGCCGCCATCGTTAGCATTCAGTACAAGAATGTGCCTGGCGCGCCCCTTCCTCAAAAGCAAACTCAAAGCGCATACAACGCGACGACAGAAGCATCCACTGTGCTCTACTTCCCTTCCGTGTGGCGCTTCAATGCTATCGTCACCCGTCTATCGGTCCAGAACACTGATTCCCAAGATGCCAACGTCACACTTACATTCAAGAAGCGCGACGGTAGCTCCGCAGGAACGTTAAATGCGACGATCAAGAGCTTTGGTCAGCGCACCTTCTACCTGGGCAACTCTAGTGATGTGCCGGCTGACTTGCCCAGTGATTTCAAAGATGGTTCTATCGTTGTCGAATCCACAAATGGCAAGAAGTTGGCTGGCGCGGCGGCTGTTACCTGGGCGAATCGTTCGGGGGCCTATCAGTCGTTGACAAATAGCAACAAGGGCAAGGTGTTGTACGCGCCTTCTCACTATCGGTTCATCGATAATGCTCCTGCCAACTGGGATACTCTCCCGGGCACGCAGTGGACGTTGTTCTCAGCTTTAAACCTACAAAACACCAGCGCAACTGCTACCGCCAATGTAAAACTGACATACACAGCGCGTGGTGCTACGGCGTCTTCACTGGTCAAGAACATTACAATCCCGCCGCTTTCTGCGACAGGTTTGAACACCCAGAACGGCGGTGACTTCCCTAAGGCAGATTTCAATGCCCTGAGCAAGGCTGGCAATGGTCTTCCAGACTGGGATGGCGCAGTTCTGATCGAGTCAGATCAGGACTTGGTAGGTACGAATATCACCAACTGGGGTCAATTAGGGTATGCTGACATTTACGCCCTGGCGTCTACGAATGAGGGTAGCAACGCCCTTTTTCTACCCGCCCAATACCGTCTCCACTATTCTGCCAACAGTGGTTGGTCTCAATGGTCTGCCATTAACCTACAGAATGTCGGGAGTACGACTGTCAGTGAAACCGATCTCAAGATTCAGTACATTGACCAGAATGGCAACACTATCAAGACCTTCACTGGTGCTGAACTGAATGATGCCACCAATGGTAATGGTTTGGCTCCTGGTGAGGCTATCGGCCTAAACACACGCAACGGCGGGGATCTGAATGCCAGTGCCTTCAACTCCTTCCCGACTAGCAATGGTGTTCCTAGCTTCATCGGTGGTATTTACGTCGAAGCGCCCGTAGGGAGCAAACTCGTAGCAGTGGCTAACATTGTCTACAACAACCGTGCTAGCGTTTACAACGGTGTTCCTCAGTAAGTCGTCCAAAAAACCAAATTCCCGATTTTCCCGTATACTGCCAGTTTCCGAGAAACTGAAAACGGGAGTTATACCTAGACGACCATCGGGTGGCAGCAGATCTGCTGCCACCCGATGGTCGTTATTTCCGAAGGACTTCGTTTTTGGCTTGTAATGCTGAGTAAAATAAGATGAACATCTTAGTAACTGGGAGTAGTGGCTTGATCGGCTCGGAAGCAGTGCTATACTTTGAGCACAAAGGACATTGCATCCTTGGCGTTGATAACAACATGCGCAGAGTATTCTTTGGCAATCAAGGAGATACAACCTGGAATTTACAGCGATTGCTACAGGAAACAAAGCATTTTACCCACATGGATTTGGATATACGAAATCGAGAACTTCTTTTTCGTCTGTTCCGTGAACATCGATTTGACCTCATAATCCACTGTGCCGCGCAGCCATCCCACGATAAGGCCAAAGAACTGCCCCTCATTGATTTCGACGTCAATGCGGTGGGAACCATTAACTTGCTGGAGGCAACCCGACAACTTTCACCAGAAGCGGTCTTTATCTTGATGAGCACAAACAAGGTCTATGGAGATGCTCCAAACGAACTACCGCTTAAAGAATTGGAGACTCGTTTTGATTACGCCCGCCCTGAAGACTACGAGGGGATCACTGAAGAGTGCCGGATCGATCGGTGTCTGCATTCCATCTTTGGCGCTTCCAAGGTCGCTGCCGATGTCATGGCCCAGGAGTATGGTCGGTACTTTGGGTTGAACGTGGGCGTTTTCCGCGGTGGATGTCTGACTGGTTCAGCACATGCTGGCGTCGAACTTCACGGTTTTCTCTCGTATCTTGTGAAAACTGCGGTAGCCGATCAAACCTATACCGTCTACGGGTACAAAGGGAAACAGGTACGGGATCAGATTCACAGCTACGATGTGATCCGGGCCATGGAAGAGTTTGTGCAGAATCCCCGTTCGGGAGAGGTCTACAATCTGGGTGGAGGACGTGAGAACAACGCTTCGATACTTGAATGTATTCATTTGATAGAGAAGATAGGTGGGAGTAAAGTACGATGGGTTTACAAAGAGCAGAATCGGATTGGCGATCACATCTGCTACATTACAGATATGAGCAAGTTCAAGTCGCACTACCCTAACTGGGAGGTTAGTTATTCCCTCGAAGGTATTCTGCAGGAGATGATTGCAGCAGAGAAGACAAAAAGGTAATCATCCATTTCACTACCCGACACGAGGTTAACAATAAAGAAAGATTTAAATAGTAGATGAGCGACGCTGGAAACCAGGCGCAGGAAAGGGAAGAGAGTCAGAAAAGAAGATATAGTTTCCCGAGATGTACCGTCCATGTGTGCAGCAAACCGTTTTTCGTAGCCAAAAGAGGGGATGGTTCATATTGACTGAGAAATAGGTTGACACTTTTGGGACTTGAAGAATTAGGGTAACCGTTCAGATGGATAGGAAAAGAGTTGGAAGTCAATCCCGAAAGTTCCGTATAGACAAGAAGGAACAAGCGAGAGATAGTAGAAGGTATGGACAGCAAACAAGCACCAGCAGACATAGTAACAGAAGAATGGGAAGGGACGCCACTGGGTGTTCGCGAGTGGGTCTATGCCATGCTGGGAGTGCTGGAAAGCGCTCAAGAGCAGTTGCTGCAACAGAAAGAAGTAATAGGGCAGTTGCAGAAACGGGTGTCGGAACTGGAAGAACAGGTGAGACAGAATTCGAGTAATTCATCCAAGCCGCCCTCGTCGGACGGGCCAGGGCAGAAACCAGCGACGAAAAAGACGCCATCGGGACGCAAGGCAGGCGGACAACCAGGACATACAGGCCAAGGGCGCAAACTGAGGCCAGAGGCAGAAGTCAGCCATTTTGTCGATAGGCGACCAACCAGTTGCAGTGGTTGTGGTGCGTTGCTGCTGGGGGAAGACCCAAGCCCTATGCGCCATCAGGTGACGGAAATTCCGAGAATTGAACCTGTGATAACCGAATACCGCTGTCACAGCCTGACCTGCCTGCAATGTGGGCAGGCGAATCAAGCCGAATGGCCGACAGAAATGGCGTCTGGTGCGTTCGGTCCCCGTCTGAGTGCAACCGTGGGATACCTGACCGGACGGATGGGCATGAGCCAACGGGATGTGGAAGAAATTGCCACCTCGCTCTTCCACACAGAAATCAGCCTGGGGAGTATCTCTACTCTGACTCAAGAGGTCAGTCAAGCCTTGGCGACACCCGTCCTGACCGTCCAGGAATATGTGCAAACACAGCCCATCGTCAACGCCGATGAGACTGGATGGCAGCAAGCAGGCCAGCGCCACTGGTTGTGGCTGGCCGCTACCCCTCTCGTGACCCTCTTTCTCCTCACCTCCTCCCGCAGTGCCAACTCGGCCAAAGCCTTGTTGGGTGAAAAATTTGCCGGGATTGTCGGCTCTGACCGCTGGTCCGCCTACAACTGGCTCTCCACCACCCGCCGCCAACTCTGCTGGGCTCACCTCAAACGTGATTTTCAGGCTTTTGTGGAGCGGGATGATGAGTCGGCTCTTTTGGGTCGGGCTTTATTGGCGCAGGAGAAGCAACTCTTTGCTCTCTGGCATCGGGTTCGGGATGGCACTCTCAGCCGCGATGCCTTCATCACCTCGGTTCAACCTATCCAGGACCAAGTGGGCAAGCTCCTGCGCCAGGGTACTTCCCTGCCCCATTCCAAAACCGCGGGCACCTGTCGCGACATCCTCAAACGCGAGGACGCTCTCTGGACTTTCGTCACCTTTCCCGGCGTTGAACCCACCAACAATGCCGCTGAACGCCCCTTGCGCCGGGCTGTTCTCTGGCGACGACGCAGTTTCGGCACCCAAAGTGATGCCGGTAGCCGTTTTGTCGAACGTATTCTCACGTCTGTCACCACTTTGCGTCAGCAGGACCGGGATGTGTTGGATTATCTCACTGAAGCTTGTGCTGCCTCTATTCGCGGCGTCACTCCTCCTTCTTTGTTGCCCTCCTCCCTCTCTACCCATCTGAACGGTTACGAATTAGGCTGGTTGAGTAGCTGGGTGGGAGCCAAATAGCTGATGCAATAGCTCCTTCAGAGAAGGGGCATCTGCAACTCCGGCCAGTTCCAAAGGAGTATTGCCGACACGCTGACCCCGCTCAAAGCGGTGATGGTTCCAGAAGAGTTGGAGCAAGGGCAACAACCACTGGGGCATGCCTCGGTGGATCTGCAAGAAGGGACGCAGCCAACTGTGGAGCGACTCGGCCAGGCTAGAGGAACGGTGGAACAAGCCCAGGGCAGCCCATAGCGCATGCACAATGGGCTGCAGAGAGGCAGGGAAATCAGTGGCGATATCCAAGCGCAACGCTTGACGGTGCTGCCAGGCCCAGGTCATGAAGGCCAGGGTGTTGGCGTCCATGTCTTTGACTAACGAAAGGAGTTGTTCTTCCAGCCACTGCAAGGGAGCAAGCAGTTCAGGTAACTTCTCCTGGAGAGCGTTAGCGAAGGTCGTGATACCCGAATGGTTGAACTCCTTGAGTAGTTCCACGGCCGTATCGATGGTGGCTTTCGTCTCCGCTACACAGACGATACGTTGGGCTGGTGTGATCGGCTCCACGGCTTGGCGGATTTCGCCCAGCAACCAACTCCAGTGTTCCAGGGTGGTGATGGCTTGCGCCTCCTCGCGCTCTGCTTGGGGCAGCGGCACCTCGATCTTGAGACGCCGACCGCGTCGGCGCACGATACCGCGAGCCTCCAGGTCGGCCCGACGGGCACGTTCAGCCGTGTCCATGGCCTTGTAGGCTGTGCGTTCCAACTGCTGTGTGAGACGATGTCCATCCTGCATCAGGTGAAAAAGGTCTGGACGCAATGGGATCGCCAGTTCAGCTTCTTTCAGGCCTGCTCGCAGTCCTGTACCACCGTCACAGGCCAAGTCCTGAAACTGAATGCCGCGCTTGACCAAGTCCAGATAGGTGAGACCCCAAGTCGTTCCGTCCCGGCACTCGGCAGGCGTCAGGTTCAGCACCAAGAAGGAGCGACCATCTACCACAGTGAGACAGGGCTTTCCGCCCTGGAAGATTTCGTCGGCCTCGCCCAGCACCGGAAGCGGTATGCTGATCCCCAGGTTGTAGGCTGTAGCCTGCTCACCAGCAGCGCTGAGGGTCTGGCTGATGTAGCCCACCGAGCGACTGACGCCGAATATCAGGTCCAGACCCAGGCGAATGTCCCTTACGCTACCTTTCAGCATGGGCAGAACGGCAATCGTCCGGTCTATCAAAGCCTTGTCCACTCTCAGCGTGGCCTCCTCTGCCGGCCGACCCGCAGGGCGTGGGGCCAGGGCTTCGCCTAAAGCATCCCTGCTACGATCGCGTATCTCGTACAGCAGCGTCCGTGATACACCGTACATGCGCGACAGTTCGGAGACTACTCCCCACTCCCGACCAGGGTCGTACATTCGCAACGCTGCCTCCATGCGTTGCTCCAGCGTGAACTCGGGAACACGATACTCTGCCATGTTTTGCCTCCTATCAAGGTGTCGTCGTTGCAAACCTGGCTATTGTTCCCCACTTGCCCCTTTTTGGCAAGCTATGTGATTGTTAAAGTGTCAACCGATTATGAACCACCCCCAAAAGAGTACGAATTGCCCCGACTTTGAGACAGAAACGATCAAAAACCCCACTTTCGAGATGACAGTTTCATGAGATTAGTGGGTCCCGGGAAACTATAACGCTCACCCGTGAAACTTTTCGGACTTGTTTTTCCAAATGGTCAGTGATACGTTTGATGATTGGAGTACGATTCTGTGCGACGCTTGTTATATCGTTTTCTGCAACCAAATGGACGAAAGAGAGTATCACCAGATACTGTAGTGGTCGTTTCTGGTCTACCTCGCTCCGGTACGTCAATGATGATGGCCATGCTTGAAAGAGGTGGACTGTTTCCATTAACAGACGCCATCCGTTTGCCCGATGACGATAACCCGAAGGGTTATTATGAATTCGAACGGGTCAAACAATTGGAGAAAGGCGATGTGGCTTGGTTGGCGGAAGCTAAGGGCAAGGCCGTTAAAGTCATATCTGCTCTACTGAAGTACTTGCCGCCCCAATACACTTATCATGTAGTGTATATGAATCGACAGTTAACGGAGGTGTTGGACTCGCAACGCAAGATGCTTCAACATAAAGGTCAGACTGTGGACCCTGTAAGCGATGCTCAGTT
Organism: Litorilinea aerophila; assembly: GCA_945897075.1. Classification (GTDB taxonomy): domain Bacteria; phylum Chloroflexota; class Anaerolineae; order Caldilineales; family Caldilineaceae; genus JACQGT01. Next base: position 2,971 of record CAMDEX010000029.1, on the reverse strand, counting down.
GGCCAAACTGATGAGTACCCACGAGACCCAAGTGAAAGCGTGGCTGATCAAACAGCCTAATTTCCATGTTGTGGAAGTAGATTACAACGCCATCCTCAACGATCCCGTCACAACTGCACAACGGATCAATGCGTTTCTAGCCTATGGCTTGGATGAAAAACGAATGGTGGGAGTCGTCGATCACGGCCTCTACCGCAACCGAGGAAAGTCAGTGACCATCAGACAAGGGCAGAATCCTTCATAGAAACGCAAGCCCACTTCAATTGACAACCGTAATGGGCAGCTGATTGAATTACCGCGGAAACTTTGTAGAACCCGTCCAGTCGATCATTTATTCTGTGAGGGAAAACTGATGCGTGTACTGGTTACAGGCGGGGCAGGCTTTATCGGCTCCTTCTTGGCAGAACAGCTTCTTGCTCGCGGCGATCGTGTAGTTCTGTTTGACAACCTTGATCACCAGGTACACCCCGACGGTGTCCCAGCATATCTTCCACCCCAGGCTGAATTGCACACAGGCGACATACGCAATCGCACGGAGCTGGCACCCCTCGTTGACGCCGCAGATGTCATTGTTCATTGTGCCGCAGCCGTTGGTGTGGCGCAGTCAGTGTACCGCCCCAATCATTACATGGACGTCAACGTGCGGGGAACCGCTCTTCTGTTGGAATTGATCGCAGAACGCAAGAATCCGCTGCAGAAGCTGATCATTCCAACTTCCATGACAAGCTATGGCGAGGGTCTCTATCGTCGCTTGTCCGATGGGAAGTCAATCCGTGTGGATGTACGCACGAGTGAGGATATCCAACGCTACGGATGGGAGCCGGTTTGCCCGGAGACAGGCAAACCCGTAGAACCCATCCCAACCGCGGAGACTTCAGAATCGAAGGCCCGTAACACTTACGCACTTAGCAAGCGATATCAGGAGGAATTGGCACTCAGTTTGGGTAATACGCATGGATTTCCAGTTGTCTGCTTGCGCCTTTTCAACGTATACAGCCCCCGGCAGTCTATGAGTAACCCTTATACTGGAGTGCTTGCAATTTTCTTGAGCCGCTTATTGGCAGGCCAGCCCCCGGTTGTATACGAGGATGGACGCCAGACCAGAGACTTCATATCAGTACACGACGTTGTTGATGCCATCCTTCTTGCAATTGAATCGTCAGATGTCAATGGAAACGTCGTAAATATCGGCAGCGGTATCGCCCGCCCAATCGCTGATTGCACACGCAAACTTGCAGGCCTACTCGGTCGCTCAGATATTGAGCCCGATATAACTACACAATTTCGTAAAGGTGACATCCGCCACTGTACAGCCGATATATACAGAGCTGGTCGCCTGATGGGGTTTATTCCCAAAGTGAAGTGGGACGATGGATTGACTGAACTCATAGAATGGGCAACAGCCGCTCCGTTTGCCGATAGGTCTTCACAAGCAACAGATGAGTTGCGTAGATATCGATTGATCGCAAACGTAGAAACTGGTGCTTCCACATAGCCCCACACTATGCCCAGATCCAGGACGAACAGCCCGGCGTTCTCCCGCATCTCCGTGGCCCAGGTTTTGCCTGTGAATCCCTCCCCCTTCAGCGGCATGTACATCTTCAGCAGCGGCAGGCGTTGCCAGCGGAAAGAGGCTTCCTGGATGAGCGCGGATGATTCCGGGAATCTGGCGCTCCGATAGGAAAAAGCAGACCCACAAATTCCGTCCTCCGTGTTTGTACCATCAGAACAGATTCAGATTGCCCTGCGCCTCGATCCAGAAGTGGTCGTAGACCCGATCGTCGCCGGCAATGGGGATGGCGAAGGGCAGCGTTGCGCCGGGCGCAAGCGTCTGCCCGCCCAGGAAGATGTCGGCGCTGTCCACCACCGCACCGGTCGCGTCGTAGAAGGTGACGGCTACGACGATTGACGTGAGCGCGCTCTCCTGCTCGTTGCGTATCTGCCCCACCACTGCGTCCTGGCGCACCTCCCCCTCCAGCACAGCGAGGGGGCGGAATTCGATCAGACTCACATCCTCCCAGGTGACGCTCAGTTCATAGCGCGCCACGGCCGCGGCCAGATTCTCCACTTTCAGTTTGAAGGGGTTGCCTACCTCTGGCTCGGTCATGGCCAGGCTGGTGAGCGCCTGACCCGCGGCCACCTGCTTGCCGCCGCTGTCATAGAAGTTGGCGATGACCTTCACGCCGAAGACGGGGAAGCCAGCGGTGTTGAGTACCTCCCCCACCACAAAATAGTGCGTGCCGTCGGAGAATCCCCGGTGGCTGGCGACAAAGATGCCGGTGGGATAGGGCGTTTGGGTGGGCGCGGGGGTGGGTGTTGTGGGAGGAAGCGGCGTGGGTGTCTCCGTGGGCGCGGTCGTCGGCCCGGCAGTCGGGGTGGCTGACGGCGCAGGGGTATCGGTTGCCAGTGGCAGCGGCGTTGCCGGCGCGGTCGGCGGAGAGGGTGTCTCCGTTGCGGTTTCAGCCGGGGTGTCGGCAATCCCCACGGAAAGGGGCGTAGCCGTGGTCGGCGGCTCCGTGGGCGCGGCCGTGGATCCCTGCACCACCGCGCCGCTCTGGGGCTGGTCGGGCGTGGGCGCAACGCAGCCCGCCGCCAGAATACCAACCAGCAGAAGCAAGCAGAACAGTCGTTTCATCGCAGCCTCCCTCGTCGTGTAAATTGTCCAAAATCCGTAGCACTTTCACCCGTAGACGTGCGGTTAGAAACCGCACCTACGCATCCCCAACGAGCGCAGCCAGCAGCGCCCCTACCGGACATCCCTGCGCTCCATTCCCCAGTCCCCATTCCCCAGTCCCCATTCCCCAGTCCCTATTCCCCAGTCCCCACTCCCCACTCAATGTCATTAAGTTAGGGTTTTAGCGAGTTGATTTGTAAGCGAAAGCATATTTTTTTGGCCTAACTCTCAGGCGGCGAGGGACGGAACGGTTAGGACGGACAGGTTCAATAGTGGAGGTGAATTGGGTCCATAAGG
>CAMDEX010000028.1 GCA_945897075.1 Litorilinea aerophila | reverse complement strand
CTTGGGCTGGAACAACCATACTTCGTTTTCTCCTCTTCTCCTGGTTGCTTTTTCTTGGCTTTCCCAGAGACTACCTGAGAACCCCTATTCCTGTCAACTGCCCCGACTGGGGCTTCTTTTTCGGGGCGCAGTCCCCGAAAATGGCTAGTATCTTGGATAAGTTGGCTACAGTTTATGACGAGGGTGGGGTGGATGCGGATGCCCATATCGAATCTATGGCTGAAGAATTAGGAATCGATATTTATCTGTTGGTAAATAATCTTCAAGTTTTGGAAGATTCGGGTTGCGTAGAATCAGTGACAATAGGTTTCTTCAAAATCACTTTTTCTGGTTTAGATGTTGTTACTGAATGGAAGGAAAAAGTTGGTTTCGTTGAAGAATATAAAAAAATATCAAATTTAGAACCCCAGCCACGGGGGCGAGGTTTACAAAAACTGCTTGCGAAAGTGATAGAAAAGGATGGTTGGGCACAGGAAGAGGGCGCTCGAACTTCTCACGAAGAAATGGACGTGGTTATTCATAAAGCACGGGAATATTTTCTTGTTGAGTGCAAGTGGGAAAAAGACCCAATACAGGCAGGTATTGTCAGAGAATTGCATGGAAAACTGAGTAATCGTATAGGCGTTCAGGGAATAATAGTTTCTATGTCGGGATTTACAAGTGGTGCTATCAAACAGGCAGAAGACTATGCAAGTAGCCGAGTGATTCTTTTCTTTGGCAATGAAGATATTCAGCGATTGATATATCAAAGGGCATCATTTGATGTATTGCTAAATGATAAGTATCAGCAATTAATAACCCGTCGGAAGATACTCTGCAATCAAATTTGATGGCGACTAACCAAAATTGTAGTCGTGCGCCTTTGGAGCGGGTCAACGACGCGTATTGAGCAAAGTCGGCGGTAGCTAAGTAAATCGTTCAGGCGGAGGTTGCACGCATACCCTATAACACGCGAATCCGCCAGTTGCATCGGGGCGGCGCAAGCCACCGAGCTACTGATGGAACGACCCCTGCCTCCATGCAGTCGACAGGGCAAGCTAATTCGGGCATTCAGCATAAGAAATAATTCAGTAGGAGATCGCTTTGCCTTATCAAATAACACTTCCTGATATAAACAAGGCCAGTCAGTTTGAGATTTTCACGAATTCTGAAAACTTCAGACTCGCCTGGGAGCGAGTTCGATATTTTGATCGAACCGATTCAAGAGACTGGATTGGTCTAAAAGTATTTGCGGCAAATCGGGATCATAATCTTGAGGTATTGCGGCAATCAGTTATCCAAAAAACCTTTGAACCTTCTCACCCAGAAATAAAGTATTTGCCTAAACAGTCTCAAACTTTACGTCCAATGGCTATTTTGCCGACCAAAGATAGGGTAGTTTTTCAGGCAATTGCTAACGTAATCGCAGAGTATGGAAGGTCCACCTTATCAATGGTAGCAAATCGGCAATCGTTTGCCAATGTTTTACGTCCAATTGGCTATATTCAAATGTTCTATAATTGGAAAGAGCAATATTCGGGATTTCAATCACAATATAGCGAATTGATTGACGAAGGCAATACATGGGTAGCGGAAACAGATATTGCCGCTTTTTATGAAACTATAGATCATTCAAATATATATGAAATACTACTTGATAGACATTTTTTGGATGACATCACGTTAGCGTATTTGAGAGTTTACTTGCCAATTTGGTCATCGGTAAAGTATGGACAAAAATCGCCAAGGGGAGTACCACAGGGTTGCTTATCGTCAGATTTACTAGCTAATGTCTATTTAATCGGTTTAGACGAGGAATTAGCCACGCGAGAATGCCACTATCTACGATATGTTGACGATATAAGGTTAGTGGCGGATAAAAAGGAAAGCGTTCAACGTGGTTTGATTTACATTGACCGCAATTTGAAAACTTTAGGCCTACTTCTGCAAACTAAAAAGACAGTTGTACGCAAAATATTGGATAAAGAATCCGAGTTTGACCGTTTATCGTTTGTGCTTTCAGATTTGGATAGGAAGCACAGAGGGATATTAATATCCAATGATGGCGTCGAAATTGATAGTTTATCCGAACCTTCTCTACATGATATAGCTGCTCAGGGACTCGACTTTGATCCTGATACTCAAACAGAAGTGCCACCTGAAAAACCTAGCTTACAACAAGAGCTTTGTGAACTATTTTGGCAATCGGCAAAGAAACTTGATAAAGACCCGTATGCTGAAAGGCATTTACGGTATTGCCTCTGGCGATTATCTCCTGATTCAGATATCAGAAATTTTGTGATACACAATCTTCTTGAACGCCCATGGATTAGCAGCCTTATTTGCTATTACTTGGAAAAATGTCAGCTTGAAGATAGCAATTTAGATTACTTGCATAAGTTAATAGCCGAACACGACGTATATGATAGCGTAATCGCTTCTATAATCGATGTTTTACACAGGAGGGGCATTTCACTTAGACAACATCACGGCCAATTTAGAAGATGGCTGATAAGTTCTGAGCGAGATTGGGTATTGTTATCGTCGGTTGCTATTGTTTTAGGTGCATCACCAGATAATTTGACGGTTTTAGTAAAAACGCTTAACAACCCCCAAATCAATCCTATTGTTCGTCGTTCAGCTTTGATTCAGGCAGCAAAATTAGCTAAAAATGCTCATGAGGCAACCCAAATTTTAAAATCGGCGGTTCTCGATACAGCCCCAATAGTTATTGACACCGCACTTTATCTTTTATATGGAGAGTGGGGGCTTACTGTTGAGAAACTGGCTTTGAAAGATACTCAAAAGCCTATTGAATATTGTTCAGCGATAGCGAATGGTTATGATAGCTCATTGCCAAAATACCAACCCTGTTATATCCGCTACGTGTTCGTAAAGGAGTATGGAGTAGATTTCAAGGAACCTATCGACTTTCACACTATTTTAAATTCCGAATATGAGCGTACCGCAGAGTTCTTATGGCAGGCGCAAATGTCTTACCTTATTAATCCATCTCGATATGTATCTCAACTCGACCTATTTCATGAGGAACTGCTTTCTCCTTTGTTAGTCGATAAGTTGAAATGGAAAGCCAGCAGGCAAGAATTAGTAAAAGTATCTTTGCCAGACCGAATGATAGCTTTGAGAAACAATCACGATAAATTATCGGTATTTGCCAGCGCGTTGATTGAATGCCACCGGCTAAGATCGAGATGTACAGAAGCACATACCCGCTTAGAAAAAGTAACAGACCCAACAGCCCCCATTACTTGGAGACAACGTAACGAATTGAGAAAAAACCTATGTGGTGCATATCAAGAGTTATCAACTTGGTTTATCGAGAATCCATAACAGAGCAGGTTTAATTTGACACGACTCAACATCGGTGTGAACCTGGCTGATGGGAATTCTGTCGGTAAAATTGGTTTATTAGCATCCCGAAGTTGGTTCTAATTTCGAAGGTGATCCAAGCCCGCCCATCAGAAGCTTACACCGGGCGTTAGACACCATTGATCTTCGTCCGACGATACTTCGCGTGCGCAGTGCCAACGCCTTGCCCCTTCCTCTCTTAGCGGATACAATAGCTGCACAAACTTCCTCATCACCCCTGCTTTTAGGAGAGCATCCTATGCAAAAAACAGCCTCGTCACCAGCGGCAGCCGGGGCAGCGTCAAGGATTAGGCGACGGCTTTAAGTCGTCTCCTTCGTGTCTCTCTGCCGCTTTGCCGTCGCCTGAATCCCTTTTTCATTATAACTAAGGAGCGTCATGACTCAATCTCCACGTAGACTGGATATTACTAAGTTTACAATTTCTACACCATGTAAGTTTGTGGGCGAAAGGCTTAGTGATATATATGAGATTTCCAGAGTGCATGAAAATTACCGAATAAAAGGTTATTCAGCGACACCGAACGAAAGAATGTATAGAGAGTTCTTAGAAGTGACGGTCAAGACACCTGAGTATGATAAAAAAACAATTGTAATTCCTGACTATAGCAATATAGGTGAAGATTTTTGTGTTGCTCTAACGGTTCTATTTGGAAAGCGATTTGATAATCACGGTCTTAGCTTTCAACATGGAACGCCCTACATACCTTCCGTAGATAATGTTATTCGTATATACAACAAGAACCTTACTTTCAACAGCTTAACTAGGCGTGTTGATTTCCCACTTGAGCTAAATATTGACAATTTCAAATTTATTGAAAATGTAGTTTTTATGCAAGATGAAGAAACTTCTGAAGCTCAAGCTGCATTCTTTTATGCTGGACGGTTTTATGTTCAAGCGATACGTACCGTTGAAGATAGTCCTGAGTTAGCATTTCTTGGCCTTATTACCTCTGGAGAGATACTCGCTTCTTATTTTAAATACCCGGTTGATGATCTGCTTGATAATGATACTAAAACACTATTAGAGGAGCTGAAAAACTCCGGCGTAGCAGGAGAAAGATTGCGCAAAAAAGTCCAGGCCAAACTTATGGCTATATCAGCGTCGTTCTGTAAATTTTTATTGGAGTGTCTTGACGATGATTTTTTTGAGAGGTCTGAAGCAAAAAATAATTTTGAACGCATTGATAAAACATACATTAAGCAACGACTCAAAGAAGCATATAACTTAAGAAGTAAATATGTACATGCTGGACAATCACATTCAGGATGGATGTCAGTAAATTCTTTATTAGATAATCCGGAGATCATACACGGGAACCCTGTTATTGAAGATAAGGATTTACAAAAATCTATAAAGAGATCCCCAACTTTTATTGGGCTAGAAAGAATCATTCGTTACTCTCTAATTAAATTTTTAGTTAGAACGAAAATAATTGATGACTTTGCAATGGCGTTTGCCAACAAACAAGCACTGAATTAAAAGCGCCAGTGGTGAGTCCAATTCATCTTGGCTTGCGTCCGGGGGTTCGGCGTTACTTACGTTGGCTTAACTTTATGCGACGCGACCCCCACCAATTTCAGTGGAGTTTATCGCATATAGCGCCGAAGAATAGGGCATCGAAGACAGTTACGCCGATCCCTATCTGGCGTAATACGGGTTGTCAATCCTGCCATTTTTTTATGGTACAGAAATCGCTGCTCTTTACCGCTCCTTCTAATCGCAGTTCGGAACACCGATCCAACAAGGGTATTGATCAACGATGATACTGCCCACAACCCACGCAATCAAGAGCAGAATCGCCACGGCGAGTGCCAGATGAATGGGGTGAGCGAACAGACTCCCCCCCGCTCGCATCGTGCGTACAATCGGCGCTCGGGCGATGAAGAATGCCACGGGTAGGAGCAAGAATGCGCCAAGTAGGATAAGGGATCCAATCACCTGTGGCTGATCATCGGGTGTGTTAAACAGAGGTTCAAGGGGACCAAAGTCTGGCTCTATATTAAGCGCGATGAGCGAAAAGAGGATTGTGATCGGCAGGCAGAGGATAAAACTGGTAATCACCGCTGCGCTTCCCCGTTCTATCGCTCTAACGTTCAACCGCTCTACCGCTTCGTCGGCGTAACCCCCTTCAGCGCGGCCTTCCACAAATCCCCGTTCATCAGCGCGATAAAGTCCAGACTGATCTCTTTGGGACAAACGGCCCGGCACTCGCCCATATTTGTGCAGCCGCCGAAGCCCTCAGCGTCCATCTGATCCACCATATCCACCACCCGCTGGTAGCGTTCGGTCTGGCCCTGGGGCAGGTTGCCCAGATGCCCCACTTTGGCCGCGGTGAAGAGCATCGCCGATGTGTTGGGACAGGCCGCCACACACGCGCCACAGCCGATACAGGCCGCGGCGTCCATCGCCATATCGGCTTTGGACTTGGCAATGGCGATGGCGTTGCCGTCCGGCGCGCTGCCGGTGGAGACGCCCACATAGCCGCCCGCCTCGATGATGCGGTCGAAGGCCGAACGGTCTACAATCAGGTCCTTTAGCACCGGGAAGGCGCGCGCCCGCCAGGGTTCGATGGTGATGCTGTCGCCCTCTTTGAAGTGGCGCATGTGGAGCTGGCAGGTGGTGGTGGCGGCTTGCGGGCCGTGGGCCACGCCGTTGATCACCAACCCGCACATGCCACAGATGCCCTCCCGACAGTCGTGGTCAAAGGCCACCGGCTCTTCGCCTTTATGCAGCAGCTCCTCGTTGAGCAGGTCGAGCATCTCCAAAAAGGACGAGTCCGGGCTGACATCGGGCAGCGGGTAGTCGGTCAACTTGCCCGTGGATTGGGGGCCGGTCTGTCGCCAGATGCGTAGGTTCAGCTTCATATCGTAAATTCTCCCTATCCCTAAGGATTGGATATTGGGTAATTGGATATTAGGTATTGGTGCCTAACCAGTAAAATTCTTGTTTTTGTGCAAAAAAGAGAAGTTTTTGTATACACGGATAGAAAGGAACACGGATTTTTCTGATCTGTGTTCCTTTCTATCCGTGTATACAACCCTCTTTGGTTCTGGCTTTGCCAGATTAGGTATTGGATATTAGGTATTGGTACCTAACCAGTGAAATTCTTGTTTCTTGCGCAAGAAAAGAGAGATTTTTGTATACACGGATAGAAAGGAAGACGGATTTTTCTGATCTGTGTTCTTTTCTATCCGTGTATACAACCCTCTTTGGTTCTGGCTTTGCCAGATTAGGTATTGCGTGCTGAAGATACCCAATACCCAATATCCACTACCTATTTATAACTGCGCTGGCTGAGTTTGACATTCTCAAAGACCAGCGGTTCTTTGTTCAGAATCGGTGCGCCGGGTTTGCCCGTACTCTCCCAGGCAGCCACGTAAGCAAACTCGTCGTCCTTGCGCAGCGCCTCGCCCTCCGGCGTCTGGCTCTCGCTGCGGAAGTGCGCGCCGCAGGACTCTGTGCGGTTCAGCGCGTCGAGAGCCAACAGTTCACCCAATTCGAGGAAGTCGGCCACCCGTCCTGCCATCTCCAGGCTCTGGTTCAGGTCAGCCGCCGCGCCGGGCACCTTCACATTCTGCCAGAACTCCTCGCGCAGGGCGGGGAGCAGTTCCAGCGCTTTGGAGATTCCCGCCTCGTTGCGCTCCATCCCGCAGTAATCCCACATCAAATGGCCCAGCTCCCGATGGAAAGAGTCCACCGAGCGGCTGCCGTTGATGGAGAGCAGCTTTTCTGTGCGTCCGTTGACCTCGGCGGCCACGGCGCGGAAGGGTTCGTCGTCCACACTCACCTTGTCCAGCTTGGCCGCGGCCAGGTAGTTGGGCAGGGTGTAGGGCAGCACAAAGTAGCCGTCGGCCAGGCCCTGCATCAGCGCGCTGGCACCCAGCCGGTTGGCCCCGTGATCCGAGAAGTTGGCCTCGCCGATCACAAAGAGGCCGGGAATGTTGCTCTGCAAATTGTAATCCACCCACAGCCCGCCCATTGTGTAGTGCAGCGCCGGGTAGATACGCATGGGCAGGCTGTAAGGGTCTTCGCCGGTGATGCGCTCGTACATATCAAAGAGATTGCCGTAGCGCTCTTTGATGACGGGCTGCCCCAAGCGGGCCGTGGCCTGGGAAAGGTCCAGATAGACGCCGTTCTTCAGCGGGCCGACACCCCGCCCCTCGTCCACCACCACTTTGGCGTTGCGCGAGGCTACGTCGCGGGGCACCAGATTGCCAAAGCTGGGGTATTTCTCTTCCAGAAAATAGTAACGCTCGGCTTCGGGAATCTCGGCGGCGTTGCGGGTTTCGCCCACTTTGCGCGGCACCCAAATGCGCCCGTCGTTGCGCAGACTCTCGCTCATCAGCGTCAGTTTGGACTGGTGTTCGCCCGCCGGGGGGATGCAGGTGGGGTGAATCTGCGTGAAACAGGGGTTGGAAAAGTAGGCCCCCCGCTTGTGCGCGCGCCAGATGGCTGTGGCATTGCAGCCTTTGGCATTGGTGGAAAGGTAGTAAACATTGCTGTAACCGCCTGTGCCCAGCACCACCACATCCGCGGCGTGGCGCTCAATGGCGCCCGTCACCATATCCCGTGTGATGATGCCGCGCGCCCGGCCATTGACCAGCACCAGATCGAGCATTTCGTTGCGGCTGTGGAGCTTGACTGTGCCAGCGTGGACTTGACGCTCCAACGCCTGGTACGCGCCGAGGAGAAGCTGCTGGCCGGTCTGCCCGCGCGCGTAAAAAGTGCGCGAGACCTGTGCGCCGCCAAAGGAGCGGTTGTCCAGCATCCCGCCGTATTCGCGGGCAAAGGGGACGCCCTGGGCCACGCACTGATCAATGATACTGTTGCTGACCTGGGCCAGCCGGTAGACATTGGCTTCCCGGCTGCGGTAGTCGCCGCCTTTGATGGTGTCGTAGAAGAGGCGGAAGACGCTGTCGCCGTCGTTGCGGTAATTCTTGGCCCCGTTGATACCGCCCTGCGCGGCCACGCTGTGCGCGCGGCGCGCGCTGTCCTGGTAAAAGAAGGCTTCCACCTGGTAGCCCATCTCGCCCAGACTGGCCGCGGCCGATGCGCCGGCCAGCCCTGTGCCAACGATAATTACTTTGAAACGCCTCCGGTTGGCCGGGTTGATCAGCTTCATATCAAAGCGGTGCTGATCCCATTTTTCGGTCAATGCGCCGCCGGGAACAGCGCCGTCCAGCGTCTTGCCCATTTGTATATTGTTTGCCATGCCGTGCCTCCAATTACAGTGTGACGAAGCCAAACAGAACTGACAGGGGCACAATCGCAAAGCCCAGGGGGAGCAAAATACCCAGGGCCAGCGCCAGTCCACGCAGTGTGCTGTCATATTTCTGGTTGTTGAAGCCAAGCGTCTGGAACATACTCCAGGTGCCGTGGTAGAGATGCAAACCGAGAGCAGCCACGGCAACCAGATAGAAGATCACATTGAAGATGCTCTGGAAACCGCCCACCAGATTGCCGTAGGCGTCGCCCTTCACAAAGCCGCTGGGCGGAATGGGTATCAGCCCCCAGGTGAAATGGGCCAGATGGTAGAGCAGAAAGAGTCCGATGGCTACCCCGCCATAGCGCATTGTGATGGAGGCGTAGTTGGCCTGTACCAATCGCTTCATTGCATAGCTCTGGGGACGGGCATTGCGCGCAGCAACGGTCAGAGAGAGCGCTGCCCAAATATGCAACAGCACGGAGACAGCCACAATCAGGCGCAGAATCGTCAGCAGATGCAGATGACCAAAAAGCGGCGCTCCCAACTCGCGCAATGACTCGGCGTAGTGGTTGAAGTACGCTGCGCCCTGGTAGACTTTCAGGTTGCCGTACATGTGGAAGACAAGAAAACCGATCCAGACCAGACCGGTCACCGCCATAATTACTTTTTTCCCGATGCTGGATCGGGTGAGGGTCATCACTGCCATACGCTGCGCTCCTTTTTGTAAGTCGGACTGACAGTCCGACCTACGCTGTCTGTGTCGGACTGACAGTCCGACCTACGATGCCTGTGTCGGACTGACAGTCCGACCTACATACAAATACCCTTTTTCGGCCAAATGGTCAAGATTGCGCAACGATTCACAAGAAAATATCCTGCATAGGGCTGCGTCTGTCTGTGAGCCAGCTATCCGATCCTTCACAGGACTTATGCAGTTACTCCTGGGAACGCCAGCATCCTGCTGGCTGTCGCCAGAGATGGCGGCGTTCCCGGCTGCATATGTCCTGCTTCACTCTCCTGGCAGATAGAGCCGCCCCTGCCAGGGGGGAAGTGCGAGATTGCGTTCGGCTGGCCCCCGAACGGTAAAATGCGCATCTGTGACCACCTCTCGCCAACGGCTCTGATCGGGGAAAGGCAGCGTCGTGTGGCGGGGACGGTTGCCGAAATTCAGAGCAATCAACGCCCACGCGCCGTCGTTTGACCAGCGCCGGTAGCGCACCAGATTGGTGACGGCAAAGTTATCGGGCAAAAATTCAATCAGCTCCCCGCGCAGGGCAGCACACGCGCGCCGGGCGTGGACAAGCCGACGGACGACCTCCCAGTGGCGGCGCTGGAGGGGTCTGTCCAGTTTGGCCCAGTCAATCGGCAGAAAGTCAATCGTGCGCGGTGTATCCTCGCCGAACTCCTGCCCGGCATAGAGCATCGGCACGCCCGGCGCGCTGAAGAGGGCAACCAATCCCACCAGCGACTTGTCCAGGGCCACTTCCAGCCACTCGTAGCCGTCGGGTTTGCGGATATGCGGCCGGGCGTAGTAGAGAATCTCATGCACCGGGCGCACTTCGTCGTGGCTGGCCGTGTAATTGATTAGCTGCTCGGCGCGGGAGAAGCCCTGCTCCCGAAAGCCGCCGATGGCGCGCCAGATATCCTTCTTCTCCCACTCCCAGCCCTGCTTCGACACTGCTTCCAGCGTATGATGGAACTCGCCGTTCCAGACTGCGTCCATCCCCGTCTCCGCCACCAGTTTGGCCGCCGTCTTCTCCGGGTGGGTGCCTTCCAGCGGCCAATACTCGCCGACGAGGATCACATCCGGTTTGGCCTGGCGCGCCGCCCAACAGAGCGCAGCAATGCCGTGATAGGGGTTGAAGCCCGGCTGCATCGGCTCGCGGCTGTCGTAGTCCACCCCGCCCACCCAGTCAAAACGGAAACCGTCCACATGATATTCAGCCAGCCAGTGGCGCAACATCGCCTGGAAATAGCGGGTGGTCTCCGGCGTAAAGTGATCCCAATCCACACCGCCCCACATATTTACGGCGTCCGGCGTGTGGTGAAAAAAGGGGTTGAGGTCATCCAGCTTTTCCTCCTGTGGCCCGTAGAGCGGCGGATAGATGCGGTAGTAGGGGTGATCGCCCCAGGCGTGGTTGCAGACCACATCCAAAATCACCGCCATCCCGCGCCGGTGACAGCCATCCACCAGCCGCTTGCACGCCTCCGGTGAGCCGTAGACCTGGGCCGGGGCAAAGTAGAAGACCGGATTGTAGCCCCAACTGGACTGGCCGGGGAACTGCTGGATGGGCATCAGTTCGACGGCGTTGACGCCCAGATCGGCCAGATAGTCGAGTTTTGACTCCACACCAGCAAAGGTACCGTAGAGCGGTCGGTTGGCTTGCCAGCATCCGCTGAAATCGCGCACGCCCAACTCATAGAGGACCAGATCGGCCAGACGGGGTGTGCGCCAACCCGCGTCCTGCCAGGGAAAACGCTGGCTGCGGCGGACTTCATCCTCCGACGGCAGCCAGGCCCACGGCCCTGTCTCCTCCCAGCGTACTTCTGTGGCGTAGGGGTCGGCCACCCAGACGTCGGACTGGTCGTCCACCGCCACGTAGAAGCCGTAACGGGTGGGGCCGGGATGTGGCAGCGTCGTCCACCAGACGCCCGCGCCGTTTGTCACCATCAAATTGGCGCGGCTGTTCCAGCCGTTGAAGTCGCCCACCAGGCTGACAAAGGGTTTGAAGGGAGCGTACATCACAAAAGTGACAGTGCCCGGCGCGATCAGGTCCAAATGGTAGCCGCCGTAGAGGGGCGCAGGGAGCGCGCGGCTGGCGAGGGAGGGATCAAAAGAAGTGTGTATCACGGGTTTTCTAGCGCCATTGCTTTGGAGGGAAGAACTGGATCAGTGAGCGCTGATTGAGTAGCCGAGTCTTCGAGGCGTATCGAAATCAAGCGAACGGGTCTACACGCTTGGTTTCGATACGGCGAGAAACAGCTCTCGCCTACTCAACCGGCGCTAGTCCTGTGTTTTAGCGAACGGGTCAACGCTCTTGTCTACCCGCTGGATTTCGACAGGCTCAATCTAAAGGTTTCGATACGGCGAGAAACAGCATTCGCCTACCCTTCGACAAAGCCCAGGACACCGCTCAACCGGCGCTAGTCCTGTGTTAGTGCAAAAAGAAAACGTGAAACGTGAGAACGTTCGGCTTTTCTCACGTTTCACGTTTCACATTGCCGCAAGCTGACAGCTTGCGTTACTTTACATATTCTCGATCAGCGCCCGGCCGAACTCGCTGCATTTGAGCAGTGTCGCTCCGGTCATCAGCCGCTCGAAGTCGTAGGTCACCCGCTTCTGGCCGATGGTTTTGCTGGTGGAGGCCAGGATCAGGTCGGCGGCTTCGTTCCAGCCCATATGCCGCAGCATCATTTCGCCGCTGAGAATGACCGACGACGGGTTCACTTTGTCCTGGCCGGCGTAACGCGGCGCGGTGCCGTGGGTGGCCTCGAAGATGGCCCGGCCTGTCTCGTAGTTGATGTTGGCCCCTGGCGCAATGCCGATGCCGCCCACCTGCGCAGCCAGCGCGTCGCTGATGTAATCGCCGTTCAGGTTCAGCGTCGCCAGCACCTCATATTCCGAGGGGCGGGTGAGAATCTGCTGCAACATCGCATCCGCAATCATATCTTTGATGATGATCCCGTTGGGCAATTTGTGCCAGGGGCCGCCGTCCAGCGGCACAGCGCCGAACTCCTCTGCGGCCACCTGGTAGCCCCAGTTCATAAAGGCGCCTTCGGTGAACTTCATAATGTTGCCCTTGTGGACAAGGGTCACATTCTTGCGCTTGTTGTCCAGGGCGTACTTGATGGCGGCGCGCACCAGGCGGGCGGTGCCCTCCCGGCTCACCGGTTTGATGCCAATGCCAGCCGTGTCGGGGAAGCGGATTTTGGCGTAGGAGGAGGGAAAATTCTCTTTGAAGAGCTTTTTGAACTTCTCGACATCGGCGCTGCCCTCTTCAAACTCGATACCGGAGTAGATGTCTTCCGTGTTCTCGCGGAAGATAACCATATCCACCTGTTCGGGGTGTTTGACCGGGCTGGGCACGCCGTCAAAGTACTGCACCGGGCGCACACAGGCGTAGAGGTCAAGCCGTTGGCGCAGGGCGACGTTGATGCTGCGGATGCCGCCGCCGATGGGTGTGGTCAGCGGCCCTTTGATGGCGACCAGATACTCGTCAATCGCGTCCAGCGTCTCTTGGGGCAGCCAGACCGTCTCGTTGTAGACGACGTTGGCCTTGTCGCCGGCGTAGACTTCCATCCACGCGATCTTCTTCTTGCCGCCGTAAGCCTTCGCCACGGCTGCGTCCAGCACCGGTTGGCTGGCCGCCCAGATGTCCACGCCCGTGCCGTCGCCCTCGATAAAGGCGACAATCGGGTTGTCGGGCACCTGCAACGCGCCGTTGGCGATTGTGATCTTCTCGCCGCCGCTGGGGATGGTGATGTGTTGGTATGCCATTGGGGTTTGCCTCCGTTAAGAAAAAATTGGGTGATTTGGTGATTGTTTGCAAACTACGCAATATCTTTTTCTACCTGCGCCCGCCACTCCGCATCGCCCGCGCTGAAAATTTTGCCGGTCTCGTTGCGCCCCCAAGGGCCGACCAGCCAGTAAATTTGCCGGGCTGTCTGCGCAGGGGAGCCGAGCTTGCCGCTCTCGTAGAGAGTATGAAAGTAGCTGAAATCGATCTTTGTCCCTTCCGTGTCCACACTGCGCACGTCGGCCTGCATTTCCGTGTCAATACTGCCGGGGTTCAACCCGTTGACCGTTACACCCGTGCCCGCCACCTCCGCGGCCAATGTGCGGGTAAAGGCGTCCAACCCGGCTTTGGCCGCGCTGTAGGCGCTGGCTCCGACGATGGCCGCATTGGCCGCGCCGCTGGTGATGTTGAGGATGCGTCCATAGCCCTGGTCAATCATCAACGGCAGCGCGTGGCGCGCCATATTGTACGGCCCCACCAGATTGACGTGAATGTTGTAGGCCCACTCGTCCGGGTCGGAATCCACAATTTCTTCCAACGGCCAGATCAGCCCGGCGTTGTTGACCAGAATATCCAGGCGGTCGTATTGGGTCAGGGCCGCTTCGATCACCTCTTCGATCTGGCCGAAGTCGCTCACGTCACAGGGGACGGCGATGGCCTTGCCGCCGGCCTTGCGGATGCGCCTGGCTACGGCGTCGATCTCCTCTTCGCTGCGCGCGGTGAGGACGAGCGACGCGCCGGCCTGGGCCAGCAACTCCGCGGCGGCCGCGCCGATGCCCCGGCCAGCGCCGGTGATGAGGGCGACCTGGCCCTGTAGTTTTTTTCCAATGCCTTTGCTTGCCATCAATTGTCCTGCCTGACAGGTGGCCGATACGCGACGTGACACAGCTTTGTAGTGTACCAGAGAGGGCGCAAATCGCACATTTCCAAACTGAATAGGACGCAGGTGACGAAGGATGCGAAAATGCAGATA
Source organism: Litorilinea aerophila (assembly GCA_945897075.1). Taxonomy (GTDB): domain Bacteria; phylum Chloroflexota; class Anaerolineae; order Caldilineales; family Caldilineaceae; genus JACQGT01. The sequence goes on along the minus strand of CAMDEX010000028.1, from coordinate 21,254 downwards.
GACTACGATCCACAGGCCGATGCCGTATATGTGCGGCTGCGCGCAGGGGATGTTGACAATACATTGGCCGTTGGGCAATACATCTATGCCTGAATCCGATCAATCGGTCTGATTGGCGTTCCGTTTTTTCCCGATTTGGCCTTCCCTGCCTGTTCGTGCTAGAATACCCCCAATCGAACTTCTCAGGCCCAAACCCCGCAACCCTCCAACCCATCGCCGGGCCTGATTGCCCACGCGCATTCCGTTGCAGCGCTTCTGCTCTCTTTGTCTATACACCCGCTCTTTTGCGAACGTTCTTCCCCCGCGGAGGGTACTATGGCTATCCGGCGTCTCGTCCACCACCTGTCTGTCTACGTTCTCGTCATCAGTTTGCTGCTCTCTTCCGCCGAACCCGCTGTCCGGGCACAAGAGGGCGAACCGGTCTGGCTGCCTTTTGTTGGTAGCGGGACAACCGCGCCCGCCAGCGATCTGCTCTTCCGCACACGCGTCACTGTAGACACCCCCGCGGCTTGGCGCGATTTGGAACGGCTCGACCCCGTTTTTCTGGAGCAGGGCGACGACTGGGCGCTGCTGCTGGTGGACGACGAGCAGTTGGAGGCCCTGGCCCGGCTGCGCTACAACCCGGACGGCACGGATACGCTGGAGGCATTGGCCCAGACCAATCCCGTCGGCACGCAGTTCGCAGACAGCCTGCAACCCCTCTTTGCTGCGGCTTCTGCTGTGCGCCAACAACTGGACGCCCAGACCGTTACGGGCGCTACGGTGGATACGGCCAGCCTGCGCGCCAACCTGCGCGCTGCACTGCGCAGCCTGGACGCGCCCGCCCAGGCGACCCTCGCCGACGCCGTCAGCGCCGATAGTGACAACGACGGGTTGAACGACACACTGGAAGGCTACTGGTGTACCAATCCCCAGGTTGCGGACTCCGACTTCGACGGCGTCAGTGACGGTGAAGAGGTTGCCCGTCTGAAAGCGTGGATGAACAACGAACTAAGTGCGCCGCCCAGCAGTGGCAAGCCCTTCCAGGGGTGGCCGCACCAGAAGGTAAACTGCTTCGACGACGACTCTGACTCCGTCCCCGACGCCGCCGAGCGCCTCGAACTGGGCATGAACGCCGACCGTGAATCCACCGACCTGGACAAGTTCGACGATGGGCAAGAACTCTTCGGCCTGACTTACTGCACAGGACAGGGCGGCTTCTGTTCCTACGGTGCGCTGCCACGTAACGCCGACTGGGGCATCATCACCGCGGGCATGCCGTCCTGGGTCAAAGCGCCAGGGAACCATCCCCTGGTGGCCGCGTTCCCCATACCGGAGATCGACATCGTGGAATCGTCGATGAAGGTGGATCCGGTGACGGTGATCACGACTGAACTGGGGGAGATGAAGCAGGAAACGCAGAGCTACAGTACGGCAAAGACCGAAGGTGTCAGCAACAGCGAAAGCATTGGCGAAAACTGGACGGACTGGGAAGAAACGAGTGAAACCACTCCGGTCTCCGGTGCCGCCAGTCGCGAAGTGACACTTATCCCCCAGATAGTAGCGGTTGCAGGTGCAATCTATACCGTTGCCAAAGCAGTTGACATGTCCTGTAAGGCTGCCAATCACTTTTCGGAGAGGGCTTGTGAACGTGGGGCAAAATATGTTGGCTCGAAGATTTCGGACGCATGGCAGAAAACCAAGCAAGTAGCGGGTGATGTCATCAACCAATCGAAAGACTGGATCGACAAGAATCTGCAACTCCAAAGTTGTAGCGTCGGGTTGCCACCCCAGATCAGTTGCGAAGTTGCCTTCAAGAACCAAAATCCTGATCCAACTGCAGGCAACCTAGACCGTGCTGGCTACACCGGGGATTCACTCGATACAACGGGTGGACTGGCCTCGAATGAACTGCGTGGCGGTGGTGATCCCAGAGCCGTGAGCTATTATCCTATGTCGTATCCAGTCCAGAGACCGACGCGAACCGAGACGACGGGACGATCCTGGGGTGGCTCAAAGGTTGTGACAACAGAGCGCTACGAAGAACACACTGTCACCAACGGCCAAGCCTTCACCACAGGCACAAACTGGAGCACTGCCACTGCCATTAACTCCGCCCACGCCGCCGATCTCTGGTTCACCTACAAAGTCCGCAACGCGGGGACGGAATACGCCTACCAACTGAAGAACATCGCCTTCAATCTCTACATCGGCGACGATCCGAATCCGGCCTGCACCTACTTCCTCGCCACAGGGAGTTGCGGTACGCCGGGTGACACGGTTCTCTTTGAGAACTTCATGCCCGACCAGGAGCAGACGTTCACATCATCGCGCATTCCGCTCAGCCTGGAGCAGATGAAGGCCATCGATCTGGGCGAACCTATCCGCATCGTGGTCGAAAACTTCTCCTACGGGCTGGACGAGCAGTTCTATCAAGACGCGGCCGGCGGCGGTCTGCTCATCGCCATGGAAGACGGCACCAGCGACGGCAACGAGGTCATCGACAGCTACCTGATCCCCACCTGGGGACAGGAGACCGTCCTCGATGTGCTCGCCCGCTACTTCCCCCACGACACCGACGCCAACGGCATGATGACGGCGATTTGGACGCCCGAATACCGCAGTGATACGCCTTCCTGGTGTGTGGAGCCGCGGCGGCCCACGGACTTCCCTTCGAGGGTACTCTGGTGCAAGCATGTTCTCTCCACAGCGGATTGGTGGAACGTCTACACCGACGGCCTGGGCGATGGCGGCGAAGGTTTCCAGGACACCCAGGCTGTCCCCGGCGCGGTGGCGCTCTTCCGCTTCAACCAGGACAGCGACCGCGACGGCTTCAGCGACCGCACCGAAGTGAAGCTCGGCACCGACCCCAAAGATGCATCTTCCTTCCCCCGGCCTGAACTGCTGGCTGGGATCCACAGCATCCGTAGCGGCAACTATGTCACTGCCACGTTGTCGCTGCTCAACACCGGCCTCTACGACGCCTATGGCGTGGAAGCGGTGATGATCGCGCCGGATGATTCGGTCTCCATTACCAACAACACCGTGGGCGGTTCCGGTCGCGTGCGCGCCTTGAAAGAAGTCATCGTGGGCAGCCGCATTCTGCTCGCATCGCCCCTATCCACCGTGTGGACCCAGGACGGTCACGCTGTGCCGGGCGCAGGCGGCTACTACACCGGCAACGAGGACCGCGCCTACAGCTTCACCGGCACCGGTTGCGGTGCCGGCAGTTGCAACGTCGGTGCGGGCAGTTGGACACTCAACTGGAACGATGGCAAAGGCAACAGCGGCGCGCTCAACTTCGGCGCAGGCTACGCATCGCCCACCTTCCTCCCCGTGGGCAACCTGGGCTTGACCCTGGCCCTCTACAGCGGCACCGTCAAGGACGGCGAACAGTTCGTCGTCAACGCGCTGACGCCACGCGACACCTTCCAATACACCATCAATCGCGAACCCTTTACACCGCCGCTGGTGATCGTCTCCTACAACGACCCGCAGGGCAACCACCGTTTTGTGATTCCGCCCCAGGCCATGAACTTGGCCGCGCCCACGGACAACCTCAGCCAGTTCGCCGGGCAGATGCTCCCGGATGTGGGTGTGGAGATCGTCAAAACAGGTCGCGAGACCTGCCACTGTGACCCCCTTCCAGATGGCGGTAAGAGACACGTTACCTCCCTGTTTGTCAACAATCCATCATCGTTGACACTGTCCTCCGCTCATATTTTCCTGGAAATCGTCAATATCAGTGGAACCGTTGTCTCTGAAGTGCCAATGACAATCACAGTGCCTCCGGGTCCGACGTATATGTTGACCGGTTTCAGTACGCCAGCTTTTGTCTCCGCCGACGACTACATCGTCATGGCCTTTCTCACCGATTATGAGGGCAACATCCTGGACACGGCAGGGCGACCCCTCTCCAGCTTCCAGATCGACCCCTTACCCGAACTGACCGGCGACACCGTGACCTGGAATTTCGGCACAGTGGCCCAGGGCACGCTGCTCAAGACCGGTCTGCCTCTGGCCAATACCGGCTTCGGCGCGCTCTACACCTACCTGAACACGACGCCGGGGTTGAGTCTGCAGCGCAGCGCCCGCACCGTCGGCGCGGCCGACACGCTGGGTTACGAACTGCTCCTCCGCACCGCTTCTCTGCCCGTCGGCCCCTACGACCAGACCGCTACATTGCGCACCAGCGACCCGGACAACCCATCGGTCAGTCTGACCGTACGCGGGATCATTACGTCCACATCGCCGGATTCGTCGGATTATGTGACAGGATTGGTCAGTTGGTGGCCTGGGGAAGGAAATGCTAATGATATCGTAGGTGGTCACAATGGGACGCTATCGGGTGGAACTGCCTTTGCACTAGGCGTAGTCGGACAGGCGTTCAACCTTGACGGCGTTGATGACTCTATTGGCCTGGGTGACTGGTTTGATTTGCAAGACTTTACCATCGCCATGTGGGTGAAGCCTGCAGCCTTGCAGCAAACCTACGCGAATATCATCGATAATAATCATCGCTATAACATCAATTGGGTGGTGCAGCAGGAAGAGAACACCCTCAATCGGTATTATTTTGGAGCAGGAGGAGCCATGCCTGTCTTCAATTTAATTGCTAACAAATGGCAACACCTTGTTTTCAGTCACGATAGCAGCGGCATCTCCCAAGCGTATTTAGATGGCATTCTAGTTGACTCTGCAACTGGTGGTCCGATCAACTACGATGGCAACCAATACTTGCGGCTCGGACAATTTGGAGCGGGCGGGAGAAACTGGAACGGGCAGATAGACGAGGTTCAAATCTACAACCGCGTACTCTCCCCTTCAGAAATCCAAATTATTCTGCGTCGGCCATTGGACATGCCTGTGACCGTACAGGGTCCGAAGAACCAGGGCGATTGGGTGGAGTTCACCCACACGCTGGGGCCGGAGGCGCAGACGTTGCATCCGGTGAAGGTGTACAGTCAAGACTACGCGACGATGTACGGCGTGGGCAAATACGCTACGGATTTCGGCGCAGGGACGGCTTCTTACGATATGTTCGGCGATGGGCGGGATGGTGTGATGCCGTCCAGCGGCGACCTAAACGACGACAATGGCGTGGGGGTCGGCATCGTGAATGGTGGAAGCCAGGGTTCTTATTCCATCAACATCACGAACGCCTATGGCGTCAGACGCGTCAATCCTGGTGATGTAGTCCTGATTCATCAAACACAAGGCTCAAACGCGGGCTGTTGGGAGATCAACAAGGCCGTGTCCGACTTCGGCGAAGGTACTGCCACGTACCAACTAGCGAAACCGTTGCAGTGCAACTACGCCAGTGGTGGCAACAACCACGCGCAGATTCAGCGCGTGCCACAGTATACGGATTGTCCGGTCAGCGGCACGGTGACGCCTCTGTCCAGTTGGAACGGGACGTGGGGTGGTGTTTTCGCTGTAATGTGTTCTGGAACAGCTAGCATTGGGGGGGCAATCGCCAATAACGGCGGCAATGCCGGCTCTGGCAGCGAAGGAAACCCCGGTGGTGGGCGCGGCGGTGGTTTCTGGGGTGGTAGTGCAGATCACGTGAACAATGATTGCCAAGGTGGAGGGCAAACAGGTGAGGGCTATCCCGGACCACTTAATTGGGATCATTCCGTCAACGGAAATGGTGGCGCTAGTGGTGATTTCAACAACTGTGACGGTTCTACAGGTGGAGGTGGAGGAAACGGCACACAAGGCGGCGATGGCAATCGTGGTAACCTTCATCGGGGAAATGGTGGCCCTGTTGCAGGCAATCCCGAACTTACAAGTATGGTATTCGGCGGCGGTGGTGGTGGGTCCGCCCATGAGCGCGGAAGAAATGGTGGAGGTGGTGGGTCCGGAGGTGGCATTATTGTCATCTCTGCTAAGGAGTTGGTGGTATCTGGTTCTATCAACGCTAGCGGTGGAAATGGAGCTGGTGGTGACGTTGGCGGTGGCGGCGGCGCTGGCGGTAGCATCTTGCTGCGTATCAAGACGGCCAATCTCGGCAGTAGTGTTGTGGCAGTCGGTGGTGCATCAGGAGCCAATGCTGGAGGCGGTGGGTTAGGGCGCATTCGCGTCGAGTATTGCGACACCCTCACTGGCTCGACCAATCCGTCGGCCAGCATCCAAAAGCTCAACTGCTACATCGCCGAGCAGATCGAAACTGCACCCCACACCACCGCCCGCCTCAACCTGCCCGAAACCATCCCTGACGGCCAGAGCCGCATCTATCAGGTCCAGTTTGGGCGTAAGCTGGATTTCACCGCCGCCGGATCGCGGGTAACAACCCTGCGTATCCCCGCCGGCATGGCCGTCACTGCCAAGTTGGATGCGCTGGTCAGCCAACTGCCGGCCAACGCCAACTTCGCCCTCGACATCGGCAACGACGGCGTGGACGATTGGAGCGGTGCGGTCACTAACAACAGCAGCAACGCCAGCCCCGACTTGGCCGCGGCTTTCAACGCCTACTGGGCCAGCCACGGCGCGCCCACCACGGGTGATCTCGACGTGCCGGTCAAGTTCACGCTGGATCAGGCTGGCCAGGCCCTGCTCACCAATCTGCAACTCTCCACAGCAGGCAGCAAAGTGCGCAGCGCCCGCGTCCCCGCCCGCGCCTACAGCAACTTCCTGCTCGACTTCACCGTGGGCGGCAGCGGCACAGGCCCGTTGACGGTGGCCCTGGACGTGGGCAACAACGGCTCCATCGAATGGAGCTACAGCGGCGCACCCACGCTCCCCCATCGTCTGCTCACCGGCAATCTCTCGGCCGCGGTCAACGCCTATCTCGCTGGCAAATCCGGCGATGTGGACGTGCCCATCCGTATTCACGTCGCCCCCAACCGGGCAGTGACCCTCAATGATTATGCGGTTGCGGCCAGCGATAAGACCGACCTCACTGCCGACGGTCTGACCCTCAACCCGACCCGTGCCCAGCCCAGCGGCGCGCTGTGGAAAGAAGGCGACGTCATCCCTGTACAAGCTACGATTCATAACCCCGGCAACCTGGACAGCGGCCCGGTCACAGCGGCCTTCTTTGCCTACGCCGAGGGCTGGGGCGACTGGTATATCGGCAGCGCGTTTGTGGCCAATCTGCCCAAAAATGGCGGCAGCGCACCCGTCAGCATCCAGTGGGACACCACCGGTTTCAGCGGTACTGTGCCGGTCAAAGTGGTGGTCAACCCCTACGGGCGTGTGGCGGAAACGAACCTGGCCAACAACACGGCCAGTAGCTCAATAACCGTCGATCCGGCAGAACCGCCGACGGATACACCCACACCGACCAGCACGGCAACGCCAACACAGACCCCCACGCCGACGCACACAAAAACGCCGACACCGACGCGCACGAAGACGCCAACTTTCACGCCGACCGCGTCCGCAACAGCCACACCGACTTCAACCCGCACGCCCACGCCATCACCAACGGTTACGCCGTCACCCACCAACACACCGACAGCTACACCAGTGACGCCCGGTGCGCCGACGCATACGCCGACGCCAACGTTCACATTCACGCCGACAGCGACGCCGACTCACACGCCGACGGCTACCCCCTCTGTCACGGCGACGCCGTCCGCTACGCCGACAGCGACAAACACAGCCACGCCGACGCCTACGGAAACAGCGGTCACAGCGCGCATCCAGCCCGACACCGGTGGCAGCCTCAGCGCCGCCTTCGGTATCAGCGTCTCGCTCACCTTCCCGCCGGGCGCGGTCTCGGAACCGGTGGATGTTACGCTACGTCCACTGGAGAGCGGTCCCGCCACCGGCAACTTCCAGGTGGTGGGGCGGCTCTTCCAGATTACGGCGCGTACTCTCAGCGGCGTGCCGGTGACGACTTTCGACCCGCCCTTCCTGCTGACGATACGCTACGCCGCTCTGCCTTCCGGGGAGACGGTTGCCCCCTATCTCTACTACTGGAATGCGACTACCGGCGTTTGGGAGCAGATACCCGCTTCCCACAACGCAACAACCCGCACGCTGACCGCCGTCCTGGACCACCTGACCGAATTTGCGCTGCTGCAGGAGTCACACCGCCTCTTCCTGCCGTCGGTGACAGATGGACAGTAGGGCGCGGCGGGGGTCTTTGCATAACAGTTGCTCCCCGCCGGTCACAGACCGGCGGATGCCTATCCACCAGACGCCGCCGGGTCACGCACCCGACGAGAGCGGGTAAGATGGACTTGCGCAACTCTTTGACAAGTGCATCTTGAGGGGAGTAGAATTGGGCCAACCAGCGCAGTCAGACCAGAACGAAGACTGTATTCACAACCGGGGAACGCTATGCAAACTCACTATATCTTGAGCGAATATCTCAATCAGGCGATGGCGCAAGCCGAATACGACAAGTTGGAGGATAACTCTTTTTCTGGTCGGATTCCGCCCTGCAAAGGCGTTATCGCATTTGGTTCTACTTTGCGCGGATGCGAGGGTGAATTGCGCTCTACTTTGGAAGATTGGCTGCTGCTCGGCTTCAGGTTGGGCCACGCGCTGCCGGAAATCAAACGATTCCCAGCAACGACGAGTACTCGGTTCCCCAGTTAAGAATGATGATAAGGGAAGTCGAAGGCATCATTGGCCGCGCAATCACAGCCAACGAATGGAACAATCTGTAGCCCAGTCAATGAACCCCACGCCCGCACACTTCATCGCCATTGCCGGCAATATCGGCGTGGGCAAATCCACCCTCACCCGGCTCTTGAGCCGCGAGCTGGGCTGGACGCCCTTCTTCGAGGCCGTGGACGACAACCCTTACCTGGCCGACTTCTACGCGGATATGCGCCGCTGGAGCTTCCACTCGCAGATTTTCTTCCTGGGCCGCCGTCTGGCCCACCACCGCCAACTGGTCAACCACCCCACCCCGGCTGTCCAGGACCGCAGCGTCTATGAAGACGCCGAAATTTTTGCGCGCAACCTGCACGAGCAGGGCCAAATGGACGACCGCGACTACGCCGCCTACCGCGCACTCTACAGCGCGCTCACCGACTTCCTGCCCCCGCCCGACCTGCTCATCTATTTGCAAGCCTCGGTGCAGACGCTGACCCAACGCATCCAGCGCCGGGGGCGCGACTACGAGCAGGCCATCCCCGCCGACTACCTGGCCCGGTTGAATCATTTATACGAGGAGTGGATCGCGGGTTTTCGCTTGTGTCCGGTCTTGACTCTGGCCGCGGACGAACTGGACTTCGTGGAGAAACCGGCGGATTTGGCGCGGGTGATCGAGCAGGTGCGGGCGCAGCGATAGGACGGCGGACGGCGGACAGCGGACGGCGGACAGCGGACAGCGGACAACAGACAGCGGACGACGGACAACAGACGGCGGACGGTGGACAACAGACAGCGGACGACGGACGACGGACAACAGATGACCGTCTGCGGTCTGCCGTCTGCGGTCTGCCGTCCGCCGTCCGCCGTCCGCCGTCCGCGGTCTGCCGTCCGCCGTCTGCCCTCTACCTTCCCGGTGTCGCCAGCGGACTCTGGGGCGGTGTCGGTGTGGGAGTGGCTGTCGGCGTCGCCGTGGGCGTCGCCGTGGGCGTTGGCGTTTCTGTGGGTGTCGGCGTCGCGCTGGGCGTCGGCGTCGCGCTGGGCGTCGCGGTCGGTGTCGGTGTTGCCTCCGGCGCGCGCAGATTGAGAATCAACGGCAGGTAGCCCAAATAGTCAGAGATCGGCGTCGCCGACGGCGTTGGCGTGACTGTTTCTGTGGGCGTCACCGACGGGGTGACTGTGCCAGTCGTTGTGACCGCAGGCGTGGCGCTTGCCGTGCCCGTCGGCGTCGCCGATGGCGTGGCTGTCGCCGTCGCCGTTTCGGTAGGTGTCGCGGTTGACGTGGTCGTGGCGCTGGGCGTAGGGGTGGCCGAGGCTGTCTCTGTCGGCGTGGCCGTCGCGGTCGGTGTCGCGGTCGCCCCCGTACACACCAGCAGAGCCACCTCGTCCAGATGATTCCACTGTTGGCTGCCGCTGCCGTTGTTGTAGACGTTGAAGTAGACCACAACTGTGCGCCCGGCATAGGCGCTCACGTCAAAAGTGCGCTGTCGCCACTGCTCATCCCCCCCGCTGCGCGCCTGTTCAATAGTTGCCAGATAGCTGTAATTGGCGTTGAGCAGCAGTACCTCCCGATAGTCAAAGCCGTCGTTGCCCCCACCCGTCCATTCCCACCAGGTCAAAAGCAGTTGCTCCCCGCCCGCGGGTACGGCCACCGTCTGGTAAGCCGTGGAATAGCTGTACTGGTTCGTCACGCCGCTGGGCAGACCCAACTGCGCGGCCCGTTCGCCCGCATAGACCGGGCTGCTCACCACCCGGCCGGCGTAGGCTCCGCTGTAGCGCCAAGCCGTGCTGTCCGTCGTCTCAAAGCCGCCGTTGACGAGCAGATTGGTGCAGCCGCCGGGCAGGGGCGTCGTCGTTGCGCTCGGCGTGGCCGTCGCTGTCGCCGTGGACGTGGGGCCGTTGGTCGCCGTGGGTGTGACCGTCGGCGTGGCTGTCGCGGTCGGTGTGCGTGTGGCCGTGGGCGTGCGCGTAGGCGTCGCCGTCACCGTCGCGGTGGCGGTGGGCGTTGTCGCCCCGTCACGGATACCCGCCAATTCGGCAATCGTCGCCAGGGCTGTGCGCGCAATGCGCGCCACATAGTTGAGGTTGACACGGAAGAGCCGGTCGCCGGTGTTGTGGTAATAGGGGTGGCGATCACGCGGGATGGCATCATCGAAGAAATTCTCGATGACCAGAAAGGCTGGGTAGTTGTAATCCCAAAAGGCAGAATGGTCGGAGAAACGGCTGGCGCTGCTCGTCTTGCGCTCGAAGCTCAGCCCCTGGGCGTAGCGCTCGTTGGCGCTGATGAAAGCCGTGGCGATGCTGTTGGAGTTGGTGCCTGTGCCCGGGTGCAGTTCCACCACCCGGTCGCCGTTGCTGTCCCAGCCAAACATATCCAGATTGACAAAGCCCTGCACCTGCGCGCCGGCCAGACGTAGCTCCCGCGCATAGAACTGCGCGCCCCACTGTCCCTGCTCCTCACCGGAGAAGTGGACAAAACGGATGGTGTCGGCAAAACCGTACTCTTTCAACAGTTCGACAGCGCGCATGATTGAGGCCGTGCCACTGCCGTTGTCGTCCGCACCGGGGGCGGATGTGTAGGGAATTTCCGAGTTGGTGTCGAAATGGCCGCCCAACACCCAAATCCGCTCCGGGTGTTCTGTGCCGATCAGGTCCACCGCCACATTGCGCCCCGTATAGCTGCCGCCCACCCCATCGCGCACCCAATCCACATAGAAGGGCGACAGGCCAAGATCCGTATAGTAGTTGAAGAGGAAACGTTCGGCGTCGCGGATGCGTGTGGAGAAGGTGTAGCGGGTGGCCAGAGTCACTGCGCCGCCGGGCAGAGTCACCGGCACTTCGCCGCTCAGTTGGGCGATACGGGTCGAGAGAATGGCTTCTGTGATCTGGGGTAGCAGCGCGACAATCGTCGGGTTTGTGCTGCTGGGGCCGGCCGCGCGCACGACGAGGGGCGTGGCGTCCTCCAGCGGCAGGGGCGCGGGGTTGAGCAGTGAAATGGGGATGCCTTGCGCGGGCAATGTCTCGACCAGCCGTATTTCGTTTGCAACCGCCAGCCCTAACAGGAGCAGGAAATCGTCTTCGTAGAGGATTCTGCCCAGGGCCGCGGCCTGGCCGCGGGCGTTGGCCGGGTCTGCCTGTTTGTCTACAAAATAGTAGACCTGCCCTGCGCTGGATTCGTCCAGTATATCCACCGCAAAACCGGCGTCTCGCAGGCGGGCCGCGCTCTGCACCGGGCCGCTGACAATCAGCCGCGTCTCCTCTGCGCCGCCGAGCCGGGCGTGCAGTGCGATCCCTGCGTCGGCGGGCAGAGCGCGCCCTTCCCCGCTCCGCACCAGCATCAACTGCGCACCGTAGACCGCTGTCACCTGGCCGTAGATGGACCGGGTCGGGGAGGCAATAAACGCGGCGCAAAGGCCGACGAGAAGCGAGCAAAGAAGAACCACCGAGAGGCCAACCACCCGTCTGCTTTGCATTTTGGCGGACATAAGACCTGCCTTCGTAGCGCGGACTGTTGGTCCGCCCTACAGTTGTGCGACTGTCGCAGCTTCGTTGCTGGATTGGATATGTGCATGAGTTCCGCTGGCATCTAACGCCGTGTGAAGTGTACTGGCCTTTTGCACCCCTTCGCGGAAGCGTTCCCCCCAGCCCGCGGGTCTCTCCGCCTGCCAGACGGCCGACGCGGCCCAGACGAAACGGCTGAAGAGATCGGCGCTGTGGGGATCGGTCTTGGCCAGTTCTTCGGGATGCCACTGCACGCCTAGCACAAAGGGCAGTGCCGGGCACTCCACCGCTTCGGGCAGGCCATCGGGCGCGGTGGCAACCACGCGCAGTCCATAGCCCAGCCGTTTGATGCCCTGGTGGTGCATCGAGTTGATCTCATGTACACGGCCCAGTGCTTGGGCCAAGCGGCTGTCCGGTTCGATGCGCACGTTGTGGCTCACCCGGAAACGCTCGTATTGGGGCGGGTAAAAGTCGTGTTTGTCCAGCTCCCCAGCCTGGCTGTGCAGGTCCTGGTAGAGTGCGCCGCCGCAGGCCACGTTGATCACCTGCACCCCCCGGCAGACGCCCAAGACAGGCATTCCCCATTCGATGGCCCAGCGGGTCAGGCTCAGTTCTGTGCGATCCCGCTCTTTGTCAATGGGGCCAAGCTGGTCGTGGCGTTCTTCGCCGTAATTGATCGGGTCAATGTCCTCGCCACCGGGCAGAAAGAGACCGTCCAGCCGTTCGAATGTGCCGCGCAGGGTGGCCTCGCTCATATTGAGTGGAATGAGGACGGGCAGTGCGCCCCGCTTCTCCAGCTCGCGCACGTAGGTCTGGTTCATAATGTACATAGGCAGGCCGAAGAAGCGTTGCGAACGCTCGCGGCCCATCGGCACGCCGATCAGCGGGCGCCGGGCCGTCACTTCGCCTTCCAGAGTGGTGAGCAGCAGTTGCTCACGTTGGCTATCAATCATCAATGGTACGCCTATCGGTTGGATGGATGGGTACATCCCAGAAACCGAGTTTCTTCCGAGAAACTCGGTTTCTGGGGTTGGATACTGCGCTGCATTATAGCCAACGGCGGGATCAGTGGCAAACTGCGAGGCTGGCGCGCAGCCCATCTCCCATCATCTCATCAGCCCATTCCCTTTGACAACCTTTCACGCTTCATGTTAACATTGGTTCATGCGCAATCCATCCGCCATTTCTATCGTAAAGATCGTCGCTTGAGCGCGCCTGCCTGGCCGCGGTGGGCAGGGACTGCCCTGCTCCTGGCCGCGGCTCTGCTCTACTGGCTGACGCTGGACAACGGTCTGCGCCCCGGCGAATTGGAGGGTGGCGATCTGATCACCCACCAGTACGCCCAGGTGCAGGCCCGCCCCGGCAACGCGCCGGGCTACCCCCTCTTCACAATGGGCGGCTGGCTCTGGTTTCACGGCCTGCGCACGGCTGCCCACTGGCTGGGAATTACACCCAATCCCATCTCCCTGCTTAGCAGTTACAGCACTCTCTGGGCGCTGCTCAGCCTTTGGCTGCTCTACCGGATTCTGCTCCATTGCACGCGCAGCCCGCGGCGGCCTGCGGGCGATTGGCCGTTGGCCTGGCTGCTCTGCGCCTTCTACGCGGTCACCTATTTTTTCTGGTACTACGCCACCACCAGTGAGCAATACACCAGCGCCATCGCCCACACCCTCGCCATCCTCTACGTCTACCTCCTCTGGCGCGACAATTCACAATTCACAATTCACCATTCACCATTCACAATTCTCCTTCTTCTTTCCTTCCTCTCCGGCCTCTCCCTGGCCCACATGATTACAGTCGCCCTCATCGTCCCGCCCCTCTTGGCTGCGCTTCTCTGGCAAGAGCCGCAACTCCTGCGCCGTCCGGGGTTGATTCTGGGCGCGGTGCTGGCCGCAGCCCTGCCTCTGCTCAGTTACGTTTATGTCTATATGCGTGGCGCGGCCCATCCTGAATGGTGGGGCGTGGGCGATTGGGTCACGGCCCAGGATTGGTTTTGGAGTTTTGTGGGTACAGCCCAGGGCCAGGATGAGTTAAGCTGGGGTCTGGCCCCCGGCGCAGCCTTCTTTGCCAACGGTTTTCCTGAACTCATCTGGCAGGAGTTGAGTATTCCATTGCTGGCGGTCGGGCTGCTGGGGATTGGATTCCTGGAGAAGCGGCTGCGTCTGGTGGTAGGGGGAACGCTGGCTCTCTACGCCCTTCTCTGCTGGGTAGACCGTTTTGGCAACTGGTTTCAGGTCATTCTGCCCGCCTACCCGCTGCTTCTGGTGGGCGTGGCCGCTGCGGCTGACAAAATGCGGCAGGGGGAATGGAGATTGGAGATTGGGGATTGGGGATTGGGGAAGAAACGTCGCAACGACAGCGATCCCAATACGGAATACGCAATCCGCAATCCGCAATCCGCAATCCGCTGGGGCGTTTGGGCCCTGCTGGTGATGCTGATTCTCTGGCGCACCCTCGCTTCCCTCCCCGCCGCGGACAGCCGCGACCGGCCCGGTGACACCGCATTGGATCGCCCGGCTCTGTTGCTCGACCAGCCACTACCCGAAGACGCCGCCCTCTTTGCGGCCAAAGACGACGCACTCGGTCTGGACTATCTCATGCAGATCGGGGGCATTCGCCCCGGTTTGCGGGTAGTGGACAAATCTGCGGCCAATGAACGGCTGGCAGAGGGCAAACGGCTGCTGGTGACCGCAGATGCCGCGGCCTTGCTGCTGGGTGAGCTGACCGTTGCGCCGCCGCAGGCCCACGGCTGGAGCGCAGATTGGGTGGAGCTGTTGCCTGCTGGCGCGACACAGACCAGACAACCCGTTGTTGTGTTGGACAAACTGCTGGGTGATGGAATTGTCCTGCGTGGCTTTACCGTAGCAGATACGGCCGGCGCAGACGCGGCCGGCGCAGGCGGCAATGGGTTGGATGTGCTGCTTTTCTGGTCGGTGATGAATGGGTTCACACCTGCCAACTGGTCCATCAGCTTGCGTGCGGCGGGTGACGGGGCCGCTGCCCAGCAGGACAGCCCTGGCCCTGTTCTTGGGCTACGCCCCTTTGCCAGCCTGGAAGCGGGCCAGACAATCGTGGACGCCTATCGGCTGGACGCGCAAGCCGACACAGATGAACTTCTTTTGATTCTCTACCGGGCCAAAGAGGGCGGTTTTGAAAATTTGGTGGAGGAAACGCTGTGGGTGGGTGACAGCGAATAGGAGGTCAGCGCGCATGGTGCGCATACAAACCGACCATTCGCGTCATTCTCACATTCGTTGTCAACACCACGACAAAAAGCCGTTCCCATGCGGGAACGGCTTTTGTCTACTCTCTTGGAGGGCGAAAAAACTATTCGTCCCCGTCTTTGGCCTCGGCGGCCCGTTGGCTGGCCGCCTGACGCTGCTCCGCTTCAACCCAGCCTTCGCCCTCGCGCACCACAGCTACCTTGAAAGTAGCGGTGACATCTGGCATCAGGCGAATCGCCACATTGTATAAGCCCAAGTCGCGGATGGCCGTGTCCAACAGAATACGCCGCCGATCGATCTCGAAATCGAGCATCCCTGCCAACTGTTCGGCCACATCGGCGTTGGTAATCGAGCCATAGAGCCGGTCATTGTCGCCCGCGCGCACCTCGAACAGCAATCTTTGTCTGCTGATCATTTCGGCCTGGGCCTCGGCGTTGGAGCGCTCTTTGGCACGTTTGCGCAGCGTAGACTGGCGAATGTCTTCGGCCTGCTTCACTGCGCCTTTGCTGGCCGGGACCACTTCTTTGCGCGGCATCAGGTAGTTACGGGCAAAACCCGCCGCAACCGTATGAATCTCACCTGCCAGCCCCAGATTGGGCACATCTTCAATCAACAAAACTTTCATACGCGCCATAATGCGTTTATCCCTTCGGTTTCACGTCTGGTACACAACACTACCAGTATACCGGTGAAGTCGTTGAAAGACAAATTCAGGCTGGTCGAAAATGTCGTGACTCCGCCGTCCGCCGTCTGCCGTCCGCTGTGCTGCCCCGGCGGTTGTGAGGACTTTCCTTCTTCGTGCTATACTCTGATCGAATTTTGCATCAATCTCTGTTTCCATCCAGTGCCGCGCCATCAATGAATCTGTTTCAGCAACCCAAGCGACCCGCCCACCACAGCATACCCGGCGTGCCGGCTGGACGTTTCCGGCTATGGCTGATACCGACGGCTGTCTGGTTGCTGCTGCTCTTGGGCTGTTCATCGCTGGGTCTGGTGGAACAGGGCGCGCCGGTTGCGACGCCCATCCCCACCCGCCAGCCTGTGCCCACCTTTACACCCACACCAAATGAGTTGCAGCCGCTGATTGTGATCACGCCGCCCCGCGGCGAGACACCGGGTGTCATCATCCTTCCGCCCAATGTGACACCCAACCTGATCTTTCCGCCGCAGCCGACTCCGCTGCCAACAGTTACGCTGCCACCCTTTACACCGACCTATACGCCCATCCCGACTGAGACGCCCATTCCGACACCGACACTGACGCCTACCCCCTTTGTCATTGTAGAATCGGGTCTTGTGAGTATGCGCACCGGGCCGGGGGTCAACTATCCGCTGGTGGCCCCCCTGGCCCCCGATATTCCCGTGACGATCATCGGCAAGAATACGTTAGGTGATTGGCTGCAAATCTGCTGCGTGAATGGGGGAAATGTGTGGGTGGCGGCTTCCCACGTTCGTATCGTCAACGATATTTCGCAAATTGCCCTGCTCTCGGCCGAGCCGGCACCGACGCCGACCTTTACGCCGACGCCGACCGAGACGCCTACGGCCACGCCCTATATTTTTCCCTTTGAACGGGCAGTCGGGCCTCAGTTCTTTCCGACCAATAACGAATTCTTGACCATTTGGGTCTATCTCTATATCGGCGAGAATCCCTTCGACGGGATTGAAGATGATGCGGCCGGCGGCTATTTTCTCGAGGT
Organism: Litorilinea aerophila; assembly: GCA_945897075.1. Classification (GTDB taxonomy): domain Bacteria; phylum Chloroflexota; class Anaerolineae; order Caldilineales; family Caldilineaceae; genus JACQGT01. Next base: position 4,300 of record CAMDEX010000028.1, on the reverse strand, counting down.
GCAGTTTGCCGGTTTTGATCGACCAAACACCAACCGGGAGCTGCCCAGTTACGATTATATCGAATGGAGTGCGCCGATTGGTGCTGGCAACCGGTTGCCCTTTAACTATAAATATGAATACCAACCATTCAATCCGGTCAGAATTGAATATCCCAGCGCAACCGCAACCCCGACGCCGCTCCAGCTTTTGGGCACAGGTAGCTGGTCGGTCTGGGTGAAAGATGGGGCAGGCAACGCCCTGTCAGAGCCAGTGATATTCTTCACAGATCCGAGTAACCCGAATCGCGAAGTGTACATTGCGTGGCGACGAATACGCTGAGTGTGGCACCCGATTCCCGGATGCAGAGACCTTCCACAGAAAATAGGAGATGTAATGAAAATTTCACGCGTATCTGCTCTATTGTTTGTGATTACGCTGCTGCTTGCCGGCTGTGGGCCGGAAGAGCCAGCCGTAACGGCTGTGCCAACCCGCACACCGCGCCCGACCTTTACGCCCACGCCGGTTCTGTCTGCATCCCAGCCCGTTGCTGTGGCGGATACGGCGACACCCGTGGCGGACGCACCCACGTCTACGCCCGCGCCCGACACACCCACGCCCGTTCCCGACCAGCCAGCCACCGACACGCCGACCCCCGCACCCCAAGCGGCCAAGGCGGTGATCACCAATGCCCAGGCCAATGTGCGCACAGGGCCAGACACCAGCTACGCGCTGGCGGGCACGCTGGATCGAGGGGCTGAATTTGAGATTGTGGGCAAGAATCCCGCGGGCAATTGGTTTCAACTCTGCTGTCTGAACGGGCAGAAGGTCTGGATCGCCAACTTTCTGGTGGATACCAGCGGGCCGGTAGACGGTGTGCCTGTGGCCGCTGATATCGCCGCGCCGCCGCCCGTTGCGCCAGCGCCCCCCGCTGCACCGACTGCCACACCTGCCCCTGCCCAGCCAACACCAGTGCCTGCGCCAGTCTTTGCGCTGGCAAAGGGTGATGCAATAGCACCGCAGGAGAATACAAATCCATACGTCACATTTTATGGTTGGATTTGTCGTAAGCAGTGCCCTTCTGAAGCAGTGGGTGGCTATAAGCTGGTGGTTGAGGGTCCGCTGGGCCGGGGGGAGGCCATTTTTGATAGCGTGACACTGATCGGCCCCAACGACGCATTCTGGTACAATGCCAAAGTCGAATTTGCCGGTACCTCTACGGGCGACTATCGGGCGTGGGTGACTGATATGTCCGGCAACCAGGTGGCCGAAGCCTGGACACTGACGGTATCCGGCACAATGCGTACCCTCCTGCCCCGCTGGGTTGCGCCGTAAAGGAGGGGACTGGGGATTGGCGACTGGAGATTGGAGATTCTCCAGCCGCCAATCCCCAGTCCCTAATCTCCAATCCCCCCAATGCCCACTCGTCTTGTCACTTCCCCCGCTCACAAACTCTGGCTGCCGATCCTGCTCTGTATGATCGGGGTTGGGCTGCGTCTGCTGCGTCTGGGTTGGCAGCCGCTCTGGTGGGACGAGGGCTATTCGGTCTACTTCGCCACCGAATCCCTGGCCGCAATGGCCCGTCTGACCGCCCAAGACATTCACCCGCCTCTCTACTATGCCCTGCTCCATCTCTGGCTGACCGCTTTTGGATCGGCTTCCCCGCTGTTTGTGCGCGCCTTTTCTGTGCTGATTGGCCTGCTCTCCCTGCCGGTTCTCTGGTGGCTGGCCCGCGTCTTCTACCCCTCCCGTCCGCGTCTGGCGTTGTGGGCGCTGCTGCTGTTGGCCTTCAGTCCCATCCACATTTTCTACAGCCAGGAAGTGCGTATGTACGGGCTGGAGATGCTGCTGGGGATGGTGAGTACGGGGTTGTTTTGGCAGATAGCGGACGGCGGACGGCGGACGGCAGACGGCAGACAGCGGACAGCGGACCCCGGCAGTTGGGTGGGATATGTGGTGGCGACGGCGGCGCTGCTCTATACGGAATACTACGCTGTGCTGCTGCCACTCAGCCACGGCCTGTGGGCGCTCTGGCACTTCCGGCGACAGATGCGCCGGTTGCTGCCCCTCCTCGCTGGGTGGATTGCTGTGGCCCTGGCCTATCTGCCCTGGCTGCTCTACGCCGTGCCTCAACTGATCCCCTACGTCAGTCAGAAGATCGTCGCAGACGCCGACCGACCGCTCACTCTTTTCGTCTACACTCTCCGCCACCTGACCGCCTTCACCGCCGGCTACAGCGCGCCAGAAGTCGTCCGGTTGCCCATCGGCCCCTGGTTGGCTTTCTTTTCGATTCTTCTGATTCTGGATTCCCGTCTCGCGCTCTCTCTGCCTGTTTTCCGTTTTCCGTTCACCGTTCGCCGTTCGCCAATCTCCAATCCCCAATCTCCAATCCCCAATCTCCAATCCCCAATCTCCAATCTCCTTTTTTCCCTCCTTCTCCCCTTTGCGGTCAGCTTTGCCCTCAACCTGCGGCTGCCCTTCTTCCCGCAAGGGGGCGAACGGGTATTGCTCTTTGTTCTGCCCTACTTCCTACTTTTGATAGCGACAGCGGCGGATGATCTACTGCTGGCCGGGCGGCGCTGGACGCGGGGCGTGTTTGCTGTCGGGTTGAGCGGTCTGCTGGTGGGAGCGGCAACGGGGGTGTGGACTTTCTACACTGTGCCCCGTTACACAGACAACGACTACCGGCCACTGATCCGGCAGACGATCCAACAGGGGAGCGACACGGACACTGTGCTGGCCGTCTTCCCCTGGCAGGTGGGCTACTGGCGGGCCTATGCGCCGGTCTGGGGACGTGGCGAATTGCACGGGCCGTGGCCGTTGCTCGCGCCCTCACCCGCTTGGGGAGCAGATGTGCAGACGGCCATTGACAGCGCGCTGGAAACGGGCAAACTCTGGTTTCCCGCCCATCTCTCCCTGGGCGGCGTGCTGGAAGGGGAGGTCGAAGAGTATCTGCGCACTGCCGCGCCGTCGCCTGCCGGGCAAGTGACGGTCAACTTCGAGAACCGCTGGTACAGCCCCTCTACCCGTCTCAGTGGCTGGGCGCGAACCCGTAAAGCATACGAGAGTGAGATAGCAGTGGACTTTTCCGCCGTCCAATTGTATTGGGCCGGATTGAATACGAACAAAGCGACTTCGACAAATGACGTAATAGCTGTGGTGCTGGGGTGGGCGAGAGTGACCTCCCCAGACTTGCGCGTCACCCTGCGTTTGCAAGATGAACAGCGCCGGGTCTGGGCGCAACGGGATTATACGCCTTTGGGCAGTTGGCCGCCAACAGGTGCGCCGGGCTGGGATCAGGTGGGGCTGCTGATTCCGCCTGGTGTGCCGCCGGGATTCTATCGGGTGATGGTTGGTGTGGGGCCAGCCGGGGAAGAGTGGCTTTTCAAAGCAAAGGATTTTCCCGAAACTTCCGGTGTGGCGACATCCGATGTGGCGGAGATAGGCAGCGTGCAAATTGACTCGCCCACAGAACCCCTACCCAATCTGCGCCTGCCTATGCAAATGACTTTGGACGAACCGGTAACACGCGAGGGGATCGATTTTCTGGGCGCGTCCGGTTTTGACCCGGTGCTGGCAACGCTGGCCGGCGCGCAGATGAATCTGAGCCTCTTTCTGCAAACGCCCCAAACACCGCTTCGCTCCTGGGAACTTTACGTCAGCTTGCTGGACGCAAAGGGCGAGGGCGTGGCCGGCTGGGAGGGCTGGCCGCTGCCCGAACATCCGCTGGAGAGGTGGCCGCCGGGCACACAGATGCGCTTGCCCGTACATTTTTACCTGCCCGCCACCCTTGCGCCGGGAGAGTATCAACTGGTGGCTGGTCTGCGTAATCCGGCATCAGGCGAGAAAAGCGTGCCGGTGCGTCTGGGCGCGCTGCCGATTGTGCGCCGGGAGCTTTCCTTTACGCTGCCCAAACCCCAGCATTTGCTGGAACAGCCCGCGCTCTTTGGTGCCCACGCCACGCTGCTCGGCTACGATACGGCGTCTGGTATGGACGGAACAATCGCCTTGACTCTCTACTGGCGGGTGGAACAGACGCTTCTACCCCCCCATCACGTCTTTGTCCATCTGCGCGACGGCGCGGGTACGCTACTGGCGCAGGACGATGGCGTGGCTGGGCGCAATCTGACCGCCGCGCCCAGCAATACGTGGATCGCGGGCGAAATCATCGCTGATCCGCATACGTTCGCTGCCCCCGCGTCTGGGCCGCAAGGAACGGTGGTGCAAGTCGGTCTCTACGAACCGATCAGCGGCGTGCGTCTACCCGTCAATGTCAACGGCGAGATCGTCGGCGATAGCTACCGCATTGATCCGTAGGGGCGC
>CAMDEX010000027.1 GCA_945897075.1 Litorilinea aerophila | reverse complement strand
CGCAGCAAGCAGCGCCCCTACGGTATCTATGCGCCGAAGTAGACTTCTTTCACTTGGGGATTGGCGGCAATTTCGGCGGGTGATCCCTGGGCCAGCAGGCTGCCCAGGTGCATGACAAAGAGGTGAGCGACAAAATCGAAGAGCATCTCCAGCCGGTGTTCGACGATCAAAAAAGTCAGCCCTTCGCCGCGCAAGGCTGCGATCTGCTCGAAAATTTCGTAGGCCAGATTGGGCGCAACGCCCGCGATGGGTTCATCCAGGTGATATCTTGCACCGTTTGCAGACGGCCAAAGGCTTTGGCGAGACGGCTAACGGTCAGCATCGTCTTCATCCAAAACCTTAAAATCGCCAATCCAGCGCACCCAGGGCAATGTATCCTGCACAGTCGCGGCCAGCCGGTTGTCCGCCGTCCACAGTTCGCAGCCGTGCAGTTCGGCCAGGGCCACATAGGACATCTGATGGACGCGGGATTGATGAAAGCGCAGGGCCAGTTGGCGCGCCAGGGGAAAGATGCGGGGGTGGCTGGAGAGATGGACCTGAATCGCCATAAAGTGCTTGAAGGCCGTCTCCTCGGCAGCCGCTGTGATCTGGCCGAGCAGACGCAGGCGGTGCAGGGTCGAAGCGACCTCGAAGGCAAAGAGCGAGGGCGCAACCAGAGCCACTCGCGAACGGCGGCAGGCGTCCAAAAACGCATCAGCGCGCTCGCTGAGAGGGAAGGGAAGCAGGGCCAGAATCAGCAGATTGGCATCAATACAGACTAACGAGGAGTTCTTCATCACGCTCCGCACGCACCAATTCCAAAATCTCCAGGGACAAATGGCCGCCGCCAGATTGGGCGAAAGTTCTCTGACGCGACATGCGCATCTGCGCTAAAAGATCGTCATCCAACGGACGGGGCAAGGGTAGCTCGGCAGAGCCAAAGGTAAACAAAGAATCTTCCAATAGCTGGTGTTGCAACACCGAAACACAATAGGTTTGCACATCTTGACGGTGACGCGATGCGCTTTCTTCCAGCCGACGTCGGGTCGGTTCATCCACAAAGAGTTGTATCGCTGGCATTGTTCATACCTCCTGGCCTAGTCTACTACCAATCCCAAACTTTTGTCAACGAGCGATTTTGCGGTGGAGAGGAAGAGAGTCAATTTCATTATCGCATTATCCCATCATCTCCTGTCAGAAGCGACGATGGGATAATGGGATAATGGCTGCCTACCGGCGTCTGGGGCGACTGCTGCGCGGGGCGCTGGTGCGTTCACTGCTATCCCGGCTCGACGATCTGGCTGGTTTTTTCTCCTGAACAGCCTCCGCCGGGTCCAGCAACGGCGCGTGGAGCATCTGCTGGTAGGTGTCGTCCAGCAGCATTGTGATCAGCGCCGACTCCTCGGCGTTTTCGGCCAGGGCGCGGGCCAGCGGCGCAAAACGCCTACTGCGCTCGGTCTGCAATTTGTCCCGCTCGCGCAGCCGGGCTTCCAGCAGCGACGTCAGCCGTTCCGTCACCACCTCGGCCACCTCTTCTTCCGTGGGTAAGGTGCGCTCTTCGATGTTGATGGCATAGCGTTTGCTGATGCGCTCCACCAGCGTCCGTTCCAGGACATTGGCCAGGGTAATGGCTGTGCCCGACGCACCGGCGCGCCCTGTGCGCCCGGCGCGGTGGATATAACTCTCGGCGTCTTCGGGCGGCTCGTACTGGAAGACGTGGGAAAGTTCCGGGATGTCCAGCCCGCGCGCCGCCACATCCGTTGCCACCAGAAAGCGCAGTTTGCCTTCGCGCACCCGGCCCAGCACCCGCTCGCGGTCGTTCTGGTTCAGGTCGGCGCTCAGTTCGTCGGCGTCATAGCCAAAACGCTGCAGGACAATCGTCACATAATTGACGTGGGCTTTGGTGTTACAGAAAATAATGGCCGAGGCTGGGTTCTCCACTTCGATCAGCCGCACCAGCGAACGATCCCGCCCCACGCCGGGGACGATATAATAGCTGTGCGCGGTGTCGGTCACGTGGACGTGATCCTGGCTCAGGCTGAGGAATTCCGGCTTCTGCATAAATTCCTGGGCGGTGCGCAGGACGTAGGCGGGGAAGGTGGCGGAGAACATCACCGTATGCAGATCACGGCTGGGCAGATAGCGCTGCACGGCACGCATGTCCTGGTAGAAGCCCATGGAGAGCATACGGTCGGCCTCGTCAAAGACGAGTATCTCCAATTTGTTCAGGGTAAAGGTGCGCCGCAGCAGATGATCCAACACCCGGCCCGGCGTGCCCACCACCACCTGCGCCCCCCCTTCCAGCGCCTCGTTTTGTGGGCCATAACCCACGCCGCCATAGACCGCCACCGTGCGCAGACCGCTCCCGGCAAAGAGCATTTCGGCTTCGTTGGCAACCTGGCGCGCCAGCTCGCGCGTGGGGGCCAGGATCAGCGCCTGACACTCCTTGCGCTGGGGGGTCAGCCGCTCCAGCATCGGCAGCAGATAGGCGGCGGTCTTGCCGCTGCCTGTGCGCGCCTGTACCATCACATTGCGTTTTGCCAGCAGATGGGGGATGGCACGGGCTTGGACGGGCATCAGTGTTGTCCACCCGGCCCGCTCCACCGCAGCGCGCAGACGGGGGAGCAGAGTTTCGATAGTTATGTCAGTCAGTTCGTTCGGGGCTTCTTCGGTTGTGGAGGAATCGATTTCCAAAAAATCTCTCGTTTCGTATATGCCCGGCAATCAATTGCCGTCTGAAAGCTGAAGTCCACTGAAGTGGACTGAATCTGTAGCCATTGTACCACTCGGCTGCGCTGACAACCGAACTTCACGACCCGTCCCAATCCGAACCGCGTCGGGATGCTTTGACTGTGCCGCGCTCTTTCTTGCGCTCCAGCCGCCGTTGTTGTGCGCCGAGGGTGGGGCGGGTGGCTTTGCGTGCCCGGCGCGGGACGGCCACGCTGCGCACCAGTCCGGCCAGACGCGCCAGCGCGGCCTGCCGGTTGCGCTCCTGGCTGCGCTCTTCCTGGGCGCGCAGAACAATCACCCCGTCGGCGCTGATGCGCTGGTCGCGCAGATGCAGCAGGCGCTCCTTCACATCTTCCGGCAGCGAGGAGGCGGCCACATCAAAGCGCAGTTGCACAGCGGTGGATGTCTTATTCACATTTTGCCCGCCCGCGCCCGATGAACGCACCGCGTCCAGTTCGATTTCAGCCAGGGGGATGGAGATTCTGTGGGTTACAATCAGCATTGAAGATCACTCAATTCAACAAACCACCAAGACACAAAGACACAAAGAAAAGCAGTAGACGGCGATTGACAGATTCTCAGAACGTAACGATTCCACGATTGTGCGAAACTGTTGCTGACGACCCAGCCACACTTTGTAAGCGCCGGGTGTAAAAATAGAACGCGGATAACGCTGAAAGGGCGGATTAACGCGGATAAAAATCTGCGCAAATCGTTGTTTCTGCGCTAATCTGCGTCCGCTTTTCATCGTTATCGGTGCCCGCCGGTCGTGCTGCCTGTTCTGAAAATAGCTTCTGTACGTCGGACTGGCAGTCCGACGTACGCTTTTCATCGTTATCGGTGTCCGCCGGTCGTGCTGCCTGATGTAAAAATAGAACGCGGAGACGATGAAAGGGCGGATTGACGTGGATAAAAATCTGCGCAAATCTGTTGTTTCTGCGCTAATCTGCGTCCGCTTTTCATCGTTATCGGTGTCCGCCGGTCGTGCTGCCTGTTCTACAAGCAGGCCACAGAATTCACGGATTGCTGATCCGCAAATTCTGTAATCCGTGTTCTCACACCGTTGAGACATTCTACAACCCCCGGCGGTCGGCGTCAACAAAGGGGCGGATTCCCATCCGTTCCCGTCCCCATCCGCGTCCGTCCGCGTTAATCCGTGGCTGAAAAACCTTTTCGCGCAGATTGAACAGATGCGCAAGTCGTGGTAAAATCCCGGCTATGAAACCCGAACTCCCCGCAGGCATACAACACAAACTGGACGAACTGCCCGAACAGCCCGGCTGCTACCAGATGCTGGATGAAAAGGGCGGCATCCTCTACGTGGGCAAGGCGCTTGTCCTGCGCCAACGGGTGCGCAGCTACTTCCAGCCCGCGGCCGTCCACGTCCCCCGCATCCAAGAGATGGTGGGCAAAGTGCGCGACATCACCTGGTGGGTGACGCGCACGGAAATGGAGGCGCTGATCCTGGAAAACGACCTGATCAAGCGCAACCAGCCCCGCTACAATGTGATGCTGAAGGATGACAAACAGTACCCGTACATCAAAGTCAACTGGCAGAACGACTTCCCCAAAGTGGAACTGGTGCGCCAGATGGTTGACGACGGCGCCCGCTACTACGGCCCCTTCACCGGTGCGCGCGCCGTCTACCAGACGCTGGAGGGGCTGCGCCGGGTCTTCCCCTATCTGGACTGCGAGCGCAAAATTGACGGCCAGGACGCGCGCGCCTGTCTCTATTACGATATGAAATTGTGCGGCGGTCCCTGCATCGGCGCGCAGAACCGCGCCGAATACCGCGAGGGTATCCAGCAATTTATGGATTTTATGGAGGGCGAGACCGACGACGCCCTGGCCCGGCTGGAAAAGCAGATGCAGAACGCGGCCGAACTCTTCAACTTTGAGCTGGCCGCGGTCTACCGCGACCGCATCAAAGCCGCGCAGCGCATTGTGGCCCAGCAGCAGGTGGTGGGTGTCTCCCACGAAGACGAGGATGTGGTCTCGATTGCCCAGGACGTGAAGAGCGCGGATACGGTTGTCCAGGTGCTCTTCGTGCGCAAAGGGCGGCTGACCGGCAAGGAGAATTTTGTGCTGGAAGGGGCGTCGGTGATCGAATCCAACGACGAGACGCTGGGCGCGCTGATCGGCACATTTATCCAACGCTACTACGACAGCGCGGCCACCATCCCGCCCCGCCTCCTCGTCCAATTCCTGCCCGGCGACCACAAATTGCTGGAAGCCTGGCTACGGGAAAAGCGGGGCGGGCGTTTTGAGCTGCGTATGCCCCGGCGCGGCAAGAAACGCAATCTGATTGACCTGGCCGAGCGCAACGCCAGCGAGCATCTGCGCGTGCAGCAGGCCCAGTGGGCCGTGGACACCAACCGCCAGACCCAATCCATCGCCGAATTGCAGGAGAGCCTGCACCTGGCCCAAGCCCCGGCGCGCATCGAATGTTTCGACATCAGCACGCTACAGGGGACAAACACCGTCGGTTCGATGGTTGTCTTTGCCAAAGGCGCGCCCCTCAAATCGGCCTACAGACGCTTCAAAATCCGCGGCAAAGGCAGCCATGGCGAGCCGGACGATTTCGCCAGTATGCGCGAGATGTTGCGGCGGCGCTTTCGCCGCGCGGTGGAGGAGAAGGAGAGTGAGCCTGGCGACAAAGCGCGCAGCAGCGACGAGCAGTGGCGCATTCTGCCCGATCTGGTGATTGTAGACGGCGGCAAAGGGCAATTGGGCGTGGCCGTGGAGGTATTGGAGGAGTTCGATCTGCTGGATCGCGTGCCGATTGTGGGTTTGGCGAAACGGGAGGAGGAGGTCTTTCTGCCCAAACGCAGCGACCCCATCTGGCTGAAACGGGGCAGCCAGGCGCTCTATCTGGTGCAGCGCATCCGCGACGAGACCCACCGCTTCGCCATCACCTACCACCGCGACCTGCGCGGCAAGAGCCAGATTCGCAGCGCGCTGGATGACGTGCCCGGCATCGGACCCACCCGGCGCAAGGCGTTGCTGCAATTTTTCAGCGGGGATGTGGAGCGCATTCGTGCCGCCAGCCTGGAAGAGTTGCAGGCCGTGCCGGGGATGAACAGACGGGCAGCCCAGGCCGTGAAGGAGTATCTGTGATGACGATCAACCGGATCGGTGTGGCTAGCGCGCAAGCCGTGCAGGTGCGTGATCTGATCAGAGATATGCCCTTCTGGAAGAGTATTCCCCCCAACGAAGTGGTTGATCTGGTGGTCAACGAAACCCGGCGCGTGGACTACAGCGCGGGGCAGGTCATCACCCGCCAGGAGGAAGCCTGCGATTCCGTCTATTACATCCACAGCGGCTCGGTGAAGTTGGAGCGTTGGCGTCCGGGCGCAGTCACAACCAGTAACCCGACAGGTGGGCCAGTAGCGGTGATGGAGCGCACAGTGGGGGCGGGCTATCTGGTTGGCCGCTTCGCCCTCTCCTACAATTTGCCCTACACATCTACCGCCACAGCCGTGGATGACGTGACGGTGCTGGCTTTCCCCGCGTCTGCTTTTGAACGGTTGATTTACCGCTACCCCTCCTTGCGCCGCAACCTGACACCCCAGGTCATCATCAACCGGCTGCGCACGATGCCCATTTTCACCCGGGTTGGCCTTGTCGCACTCAGCTATTTGGCCGAAGAAGTGACGATTCTGCCGCCCGTAGAACAGGGGGCGACGATCTACACCCAGGAACGCGCCGCGGACCACCTTTATCTCATCGAACGCGGCCAGGTGGAGCTATTCCATCCCCGGCGCGCAGACCAGCGGCTCAAACTGGGCACAGGCAATGCCTTTGGTTTTCCCGGTTCTATCGGGGGGATAAGCAGCAACGGCAGCGAATACGGCCACTGGGCCAGAGGCTCGGCCCGCACTATCCTCTTTCGCCTGCCCTGGGAGAGCATCCGCCGCCTGGCAGCCCGCTATCCCCATGTGGCCAACCCGGCCATTCAAGAAAAATGTCTGGAAACCATCAAGAAAATCTCCGTCTTTAAGAAACTTACGGAGCCGCAAAAACGCAACCTGGCTGGCTATTGCACCTTCCAGCACATCCCCCAACACCATCTGATTATGCAGCAAGGCGACATTGGGGACAGTATGTGGGTTCTTTTGGAGGGGGGCAGGGCTGTCCTGAACGCTTTGGAAGGTGGCAGCCCTTTGCCGCCTGTGCCGGTGGATGGGCTGGTCTATTTTGGCGAACCGGCATTAATTGCGCCCCGCAGCATCCATTCGACCATCGAAGCCGAACCGCACAGTCTTTGGCTGCGCTTTCATTGGCGGGATTTTCACACCTATTTGGCCGATGAACAAGACCCCACCATTCCCGGCAATTTGAATATCCGCCTACCCGACGCTGCCCCTTTGACGGGGATCAAGAAACAGGAGAGTTGGCTTGCCCCTGGCGAGCAGATCATCTCCCTAACGCGCCGCCACTGGCTCTCCCTGCTGCGCAAATTACAGCTAAGTCTGATCGGTTGGTTGATTACGCTGTTTGTGGTTGTCGGGCTATATCTGGCCGATCTTTCGGTCTGGTGGGGAATTTGGCTGCTCGCTCTCCCCTCAGCGCTGGCTCTGGCCTGGGGCGTGCTGGATCATTGGAACGACTTTTTCATCGTGACCAATCAGCGCATCATCCAGCAAGAGAAGGTGATTTTGATCAGCGAACAGCGCCGCGAAGCGCTCCTGGAAAAGGTGGAAAATGTAAGGATGAGTACTTCATTCTGGGGCAAGTTCTTTGGCTACGGCGTCGTTTCGATTTTCACTTCCGGAGCCACTGGCTCCATTGACTTCGACTTTGTGCCGGAACCCGCCGGTTTACAGACGGCCATCATGCGTTTGATGACGGAACGCAAAGCCCGTTATCGGGCCGAAAGCCGATTAGAGATTCAGAATGCGCTGGAAAAGCGGCTGGGGCTGGTGGTGGACCTGCCCAGTCGCGTCTTCTTCGGTGGCCCCCAGCGCACAAGCAGCGACGATCCGACTCTCTCCTGGTGGCAACGTTTCCGTCACTATCTCTTCCCCGACAATCAGGTCCAGTGGACCTCGACGGATCGGATCGTCTGGCACAAACATTGGTTTGTCCTGGCCCGTCAGGTGGTGCCTCTGGTGATTGTGGCGCTGGGGCTTCTGATCCTGATGGTGGCTGGCTTTGTCTTCGATTTCTACCAACAGATAGACCTGATGTTTACCAGGACGATCTTCGGTCTCGAGTTGGTTCTGGGGTTCGTTCTACTCGTGCTGCTGGCGGCCATCGCCTGGATCACCGCCGATTGGTGGAACGATACCTACGAATTGACCAACGACAGAATCATCGATATCGAAAAGCTGCCTCTTTTCCTGGCCGAGGAGCGCAGAGAGGCGCAACTGAGCGAAATCCAGGACATCCGCCTGAACATCTCGTCGCCGCTGGAGATGATTTTGAATTATGGGGATATTGTTGTGCAGACCGCAGCCACGCAAGGAGCCTTTACCTTCGATCAAGTGCCCAACCCCCGCGCCGTGAAGGAGGAGATCAACCGGCGGGTGATCGAGTGGAAACGCAACGACGAACTGCGCAAAGCCCGCGCCCAAATGCAGGAGTTGCCCGATTGGTTCGAGATGTACCGCCGCTTGGAAGCCGGCAGAGAACCAACACGGATTGTGCTGGACAACGAAGCGCCTCCGGATACAAAGGGGCTGCCGTAGGACTCAGTTTCCCCAACTGATTCTCTCTTACAACCAATCGTACTCCCCGTCCCAATACCCCCCGTTGCGATCAAACAGTTTGCGCTGGTTGGTGCCTTGCGTGCCCATTATGCAGACCGACCAGTGCCCTGTGCGATCGGTCACAAATGCCATTGAATTGCCATCCGGCGATGCGGTCGCCAATATTTTCCAAGTTGCTCGCCCAAAGTCAGTACAACCGTCGTGCGCGCACCCTGCGCGCACACCCTGCGCGTACTGCTCTACAAGTTGCGCAAAGCATGGACGTCTGAACTGGGGGGAATTGCTCGCTCATTCTGAAAGACCCCGCACCGGGACAAAAGCCGCGCGGGGAAACGATGCGTATTTTGCGATGTTTATAATTTGCACAAGTTTTGTATATGTATTATACTGCAAACATTGACAGCAATCGAGCGTCGTCTGGGAGGAAGAATCGTATGTTACACAATCTGTTCAAGCGCAGCACGGCCAAACCCCAAGTCTGGCAGCCCGGCCAGACCGCCCATCACCTCATTGATTTGCAGGATGTGGTCAAGAGCTATGCCACCGCCGCGGGTGATTTTTTGGCCCTGAAAAATGTCAGCCTGCAGGTGGACGGCGGCGAGTTTGTGGCGGTCATCGGCAAGTCGGGCAGCGGCAAATCCACCCTTTCCAATATGATTACGGGCATTGACCGCCCCAGCAGCGGCGCAGTGGTGGTCAACGGCACGTCGGTGCATAAGATGAGCGAGGGACAGATCGCCCGCTGGCGTGGGCTTTCGGTGGGTGTCGTCTTCCAGTTTTTTCAACTGCTGCCCACCCTCACCGTTCTGGAAAATGTGATGCTGCCCATGGATTTTTGCAACGTTTACAGCGGGCGCGAACGGCGCGAGCGGGCGATTCACCTGTTGGAACAGGTGGACCTGGCAGAACAGATGCACAAATTGCCCACAGCCATCTCCGGCGGCCAGCAGCAGCGCGCGGCCATCGCCCGTTCCCTGGCCACCGACCCGCCGATTGTGGTGGCGGATGAACCGACCGGCAATCTCGACTCGCGCACAGCCGATTCGATTTTCAGTCTCTTCGAGAAGCTGGTGGATGGGGGCAAGACGATTCTGATGGTGACCCACGACGACGACCTGGCCGAGCGGGTGACACGCACGGTGACGATTGCCGACGGGCGCATTGTGGACGACATCCGCAGCCAGCGCCGTCCGCTCTCTGTGCCCCAACCTGTACGCCAGCCCGAAGCGCTGGTCGTGCGTCCCGTTCCTCTGTTTCAGCCCAACGGCGTAGGGGTCTACGCCCTGCAAGGGGGTTCCGGTGATTAGTCCGCGCTGGCGCAAAGTGCTGCGCGATTTGACCTCCAACCGCACCCGCACGCTGCTGGTGATCGCTTCGATTGCCGTGGGTATCTTTGCCGTGGGCACTGTACAGCAGTTGCGCACAGTCATTCTGGACGAGCTGCAACGGGTCTATGCCAGCAGCAACGCCGCCCACGCCACAATTTTTGCCAGCGGACTGGACAGCGACCTGCTGGAAAGTGTGCGCAAGATGCCGGAAGTGGCCGCGGCAGAAGGGCGCAACGGGTTGAGCGTCTCGCTGGAGACTGCGCCCGGCGTCTGGGAGAGCCTGAACGTGACAGCAGTTGAGGACTTTGCCGCCAACCAGATTAATCTGCTCGAACCGCTCTACGCCAGCAGCCGCCACCCCGATTTCGGCGCGGCGGGCACAGCCTGGCCGGTCAAAGATGAGATTGTGCTGGAACGCAGCGCCCTGGACTCAGACACAGCGTTGCCCGCGGCTCTGCGTCTGGGTGACACACTCAATCTGGAGACGGAAGAGGGCAAGGCGCGCACCGTGCGGGTCAGCGGTCTGGTCTACGACGCCAACGCCTTCCCCACCACTTTTACCAACAGCGCCAACGGCTATGTGGATTTCGATACTTTCGAGCGGCTGGGGGGCAGTCGGAATTTCTCCCAGCTCAACCTGCGTTTTGTCGGTACACCCGAACAATTGCTGGACAAAGAGTACATCACCCAACTGTCCGACCGGGTGGGGGACAAGATTGAAAAGAGCGGGCGCGCGGTGCAGCGCATTCAGGTACCCGAACCGGGCGAGCTGCTCTTCCAGAGCATTTTCGATTCGCTGGCCCTGCTCCTGACCCCGCTGGGGCTGCTGGCGCTCTTTCTCAGCGGCTTTCTGGTCATCAACACCATCTCGGCGCTGATGTCGCAGCAGGTACGTCAGATCGGTGTGATGAAGTCCATCGGTGCCCTGCGCGGGCAGATCGTCGGGATGTATCTGGGCACAATTTTTGCGCTCAGTCTGCTGGCCCTGGCCGTGGCGATTCCGGTCACGACGCTGGTGGCGGGCGGTCTGATGCAATTTCTGGGCATCTTTATCAACATTGACTTCCCAATCTTTGCCCTGCCTGTCAATGTGCTGCTGATTCAGATGGGTGTGGGTCTGGTTGTGCCTCTGCTGGCCGCGCTCTACCCCATCTACCGGGGCACGGGTGTGACTGTGCGCGAGGCCATCTCCGATTACGGCGTGGGCAACGGCGGCGACGACTGGCTGGGCCGTCTGCTCAGCCGCATCCGCCTGCTTTCCCGCCCGCTGCAAATCTCCCTGCGCAACACCTTCCGCCGTCGGGCGCGGCTGGTGGTGACACTGATTATGCTGGTGCTGGGCGGGATGATCTTTATGACGATTGGCAGCGTGCGCGTCTCTCTGGGCAATCTGATCGAGCAGGGGCTGGCCTACAACCAGTTCGACATTCAGGTGCAGTTCGAGCGGGGCTACCGCACCGCCCAGATCGAGCAGGCCGTGCGCACTGTGCCGGGCGTCGTCGGTGTGGAAAGCTGGGGATCGGCGCTGGTCACCCGTGTGCGGGCCGACGGCACAGAGAGCAACCCGCTGACGGTTTTCGCCCTGCCCGCCGAGAGCGAGATGGTGCAGCCCACCCTCAGCGCCGGGCGCTGGCTGCTGGCCGGTGACGAGAACGCGGTGGTGGTGAGCCAGGGGGTGATCAGCAGTGACCCAGACATTGCCGTGGGCCAGCCGATTGTGCTGGACGTGGCCGGGGTGGAGGGCGAGTGGATAGTGGTGGGTATTGCCCAGGTGCTGGGCGGGCCACCCAACCAGATTCCCGTCTACGTCAACTACCCCTACTTTGCCCGCTACAGCGACAGTGTGGGCCAGGGCGACAGCGTGCAGTTGACCGTTGACCGCAGCCTTTTTGCCAGCCTGGACGAGGCTGTGCTGGAGGTGGAGGCAGCGCTGGAAGGCGCGGGGCTGCGCGTGGCCTCCACCTTCACCGTCGATCTGATCCGGCAGATTTCCGGCGGCTTCTTCGATATTATCATCTATCTGCTCTCCGGGATGGGTGTGTTGATTGCCACTGTGGGCGCGCTGGGGCTGATGGGGACGATGAGTACGAATGTGCTGGAGCGCACACGGGAGATCGGCGTCATGCGCGCCATCGGTGCCTCCGACGGTGCGGTGCAGACGATTGTGATTGTGGAAGGGGTCATTATCGGGCTGATCAGTTGGCTGATCGGCGCGGCCCTGGCCTTCCCGATGGGCGCTCTGTTGAGTACAGCCGTGGGCCAGGCACTCTTCAGCCGCTCCCTCCCCTACACCTTTTCGGCGGGCGGCGTCTTCGCCTGGTTTGTGATTGTGGCCGTGCTGGCCGGTTTTGCCAGCTTCCTGCCCGCCTGGAATGCCTCGCGGCTGACCGTGCGTGAGGTGCTGGCGTATGAGTAGAGTGAAACGTGAGGCGTGAAACGTGAGGCGTGAAACGTGAGGCGTGAAACGTAAGGCGTGAAGATCGTCCAAGTCTAGCGTCGGCTGAGTAGGCGGGTGCTTTTCCCCGCCGTATCGAAGCCAAGCGGGTTTACAACTGATCTCCCGTAGACCCGTTCGCTTGATTTCGATACGCCTCGCAGACTCGGCTACTCAATCTGCGCTCACTGGACTGGTTAGGTAATCGTAAAGAAATCTGCGTTCATCTGTGAAATCTGCGCAATCTGCGCAATCTGCGTTTTGATCAATACTGAAAGGATCGTCCCTGTGAAAAAGCTGATTCTCATCCTTGTCATTGCAAGTGTCGCGCTGGTCGGTTTTGTCTTTGCCCGCGACCAATTCTCCCAGACCGCCGAAGCCAAGACGGCCGAGAGCGTTGCAGTGGCTGCGCCCGTTCTGCCCGCGGTTAAGGCGTCCAATCGTACAATTGTCGAAGCCCGTGTGCTGCCCAACCGGGAGGCAGGGCTGAGTATGGCCGCCAGTGGTCTGGTGGAACAGGTGCTGGTTGCCAACGGTGACCGGGTGGAGGCAGGTGCTATGCTGGTGCGATTGGGCAGCGCGCGCCAGCAGGCCGCGGTGGCCCAGGCCGAAGCCAATCTGCGCAACGCCGAGCTGAAACTGGCCGAGTTGCAGGCCCCGGCCCGCACCGAAGAGATCGCCCGCTACCAGGCCTCCATCGCCCTGGCCCAGGCCGGGTTGCAGAAAGTGTTGGATGGGGCCAGCAATGGCGATACTGTCGCCGCACGCAGCCGTCTGGCCAGCGCCGACGCGGCCCGCCGCGAAGCCCAGGCCGCCTATGACACAGTAAGCTGGCGCAACGACATCGGCGCGCTGCCGCAGGCCGCTGCGCTGGAGCGGGCCACCAACGACTACGTGGCCGCCGAAGCCCAGTTAAACGATCTGCTGGTCGGCCCCCGCCGCGCCGATGTGGTGCGCGCCCAGGCCGAAATCGCCTCGGCCCAGGCCGAACTGAATCTTTTCCTGGCCGGTTCCAAGAGCCAGACAATTGCGGCTGCCGAGGCGAACGTGGCTGCGGCCCAGGCTGTGCTGTTGGATGCGCAGGCTGCGCTGGCCGAGACGACCCTGCGCGCCCCCTTTGCCGGGACAGTGGCGGCAGTCAATGTGGAGGTGGGCGAGCAGGTTTCGCCCGGACTGGCCGTCATCCACCTGGCCGATCTGGCCACCTGGCGCATCGAAACGGCGGACCTGAGCGAACTGAGTGTGGTCAACGTGCAGGCCGGGGACAGCGTAGAGGTGGCTTTGGACGCCCTGCCCGGCGTGACCCTGACCGGTCGCGTGGCCCATATCAAACCCATCGGCGAGAATGTGCAGGGGGACATTACCTACACAGTGCTGGTGGATCTGACCCAACAGGAAGCCCGTCTGCGCTGGAATATGACCGCCCAAACAACGATTACACCGGACGAAGTTGGGCGGGCTGCGGCCATTTCTGGGCTGGATCTGCCCGCGGGGATGAGCCTGGGCGATGCGCTCAAAGCGAAGATCAGTGCAGCGCGAGCGGGCCAGGCCCAGACAGCAATCGAACTGCCGGGCCAGTAGTAGAGCGGAGTGTAGATGTTTTTGCGCCTCCTGCTCCCGCCGGGTCACGGACCCGGCGGGAGCGCCCGAAGGTAGACCCAGCCCCTTCCCCAATCCCCATTCCCCAATCCCCATTCCCCACTTTTGCCTACCTGTCGATCTGCGTCATAATAGATGCAACGATTCCATCCCCATCCACGGTGAAGGCCCATTCTATGCAACTTACCTTTCACGGCGCGGCCCAGGAAGTCACCGGTTCGATGCACCTGCTGGAGGTCAACGGCCAGCGCATTCTGCTCGATTGCGGTCTTTATCAGGGCCACCGCGCCGACAGCTATACGCGCAACCTGAATTTTCTCTTCGACCCCAAAAGCATCAACGCGGTGGTACTCAGCCACGCCCACATTGACCACGCCGGCAAGCTGCCCAATCTGGTCAAGCAGGGCTTCACCGGCAACATCTGGTGTACGGCGGCCACCCGCAACCTCTCCTCCTATATGCTGCTGGACAGCGGCCACATCCAGGAAATGGACATACAATACCTGAACAAAAAGCGCGCACGGGAGGGCGAAGAGCCGCTGCAACCCATCTATACCCAGGAAGACGCCCGCAATGCGCTGCCCCTCTTTATCAGCATCGGCGTCCAGCGCCCCGTCCCCATCGCCGACGGGGTGAAGCTGACCTTCTACAACGCCGGTCACATTCTGGGCGCGGCCTTTGTGTTGCTGGAAATCACAGAGTTCAGCACAGGCAAAGAGTGGCGGCTGGTCTTTAGCGGCGACCTGGGCCGCAAAGAGTTGGCGATCCTCTACCCGCCCGACACACTCAGCGACGCCGATATTCTGATCCTGGAAAGCACCTACGGCGACCGGCTGCACGGCTCTTATGTGGATGCGCAGCGGCGGCTGGAAGCGGTGGTCAGCGCCACGGCCAAACGGCGCGGCAAAGTCATCATCCCGGCCTTTGCTGTGGGGCGCACGCAGGAATTGGTCTACGCCCTCAATGTGCTGGACGAGGCCGGTGACATCCCCGAATTGCCCGTCTTTGTGGACAGCCCGCTGGCCGTCAACGCCACCGACGTTTTTCGGATGCACCCGGAAGCCTGGAACAGCGAAGTGCAGGAATTCCTGACCGAAGGCAAGCGGCGCAACCCCTTCGACTATCCCAATATCGAATACGTGCGCGACGTGCGGCGCAGCAAGCAGATCAACTTCATCACCGATCCCGCCATTATCATCAGCGCCAGCGGCATGGCCGAGAGCGGGCGCATCCTCCACCACCTGAAAAACAACATCACCCGCAAGGAAAATACGATCCTCTTTGTCAGCTTTCAGGCGGAGCATACGCTGGGGCGGCGCATTTTGGAGGGCGCGGACGAGGTGAAAATCTACGGCGAGGAGTACCCCGTGCGCGCCGCGGTGGAGCGTATAGACGGTTACAGCGCGCACGCCGATCAGGGCGAGCTGCTGGCATGGGCCGCGCACTTTGACAAGCAGCGGCTACAGAAGACTTTTCTTGTCCACGGGGAGAAAGAGGCGGCCTTTACGCTGGCCGGGAAGCTCACCGAACAGGGCCACCGGAGTGTGGAGGTGCCGGTGTTGGGGCAGTCGTTCGCGTTTTCGTAGGTGCGGTTTCTAACCGCACATCAGACCCGACGGCAAAAATGTGCGGTTAGAAACCGCACCTACACGCCCAACGCCGCTGTCACCCGTGTACACTCCGCATACTCGCGCACCAGACTGCGCGTAGCCGCGTAGGCCAGTGTGCGGCGCAGAATCGTCCGGGCGGTCGCGTTGTCACCCTGGCGCTGGGCGATACGCGCCAGCCCCAGCCGTCCCAGCACATACGTATACGGGTAGCGATTCTCCGGGTCGGCCGTGGCCTGAGAGAGCAGCGTCTGCGCCCGCTCCACTTCGCCCCGTTCCAGCGCCACCAGCCCCAGCCCGATGACTGTGCTGTGCAGATGGGTGCGAAAGCTGTCGCGATGGGCGAGAAAATCGGCGATCTGCTGAAAACGGCTCTCGGCCTGGGCCAGATCGCCCACGGCCAACGCCTGGTACGCGCTGGAGATGCGCGGCCAGAGGCTTGCCAACTGGCTGCCTGGCCCGTGCGCGGCCTGGTTGATCGATTTGCTCTCGTCGTTCAGCCGCTGGCTGGCGGCCACATCCCCCTGTAAGAGTGCGGTCACCGCCAACTGGTGATAGGCTAGACTGGTCAGAGACCGCTGACCGCTCTCCTCGGCCAACGTCACCGCGGCCTGCAAGCAGAGCGCGGAGTCGGCCAACTGCCCCTGAATCTGCAAAATCCAGCCGTAGATGAGCAGCGGCAGCGCGGCATAGACCGGCCCCATCGCGGCGGTCAAGTCCCCCACCGGGTCGGCCACCACCGGCGGCGGCGGACAAAAGGCAGCCCAGCCATCTCCGGCCCCGGTTTCCTCGTCATCCCGGCCAAAGATGACCGCACGGCGCGCCAGCAGATCGGCCAGGGCCGCGGATGGCCGTTCGCTGGGCTGGACAATCAACTCCTCCATCAACGCATTGGATTCGGCCTGTTGCCCCACCAACCCCAGCAGCGTCGTCAGCCGGGTGTGGGCCATCAGCGCCAACTCTTTGTCGCCCTGTTCCAGCGCCCAGTTGCGCAGAAAGCTGTAGGTGCGGGTCACGCCGTCCGGGTCGAGCAGACTCTCGTAGGCCAGACCCAACCCCCGAAAACCGCGCTCGATCAGCGCCGGGGATGGCGCAGTCTGCTCGCCCAGGGCCGCCAGCCCGTTGTCAAAGTGGACAATCGCCTGGGGCAGCGAAAAGGTGCGCAGTAGCGCCTCGCCCGCCAGCAGACTGTAGTGGGCGTAGTCGCCACGCCGCGCCGCGCCTGCCTGTCCAAAATGAAAGGCGATCTCCGCCGGGTTTTCGCTGCGGTTGCCCCCAGCCACCAGCCCGCGCGCCACACGTCCGTGCAGCCGCCGCCGTTGCAGCGCGTTGAGATCGTCATAAGCCACCTGGCGCACCAGTTGGTGGACAAAATCAATCCGTTCGTCGGGCCGTTCCAACAGAAACTGCCTACGCAGCAGCACCTCCAGCCCCGGCGCGGGGTCGTTTTCGGCGGATGCCTCCAACAGGTCCAGACCAAAATCCCGCCCCACCACCGCGGCCAGACGCAGCACATCCAGCGCGGGCGCGGGCAACCGCTCCATACGCTCCTCCACAATCTCCTGCACGCGCTGGCTGGGGCCAAGACGACCCAACGCCCCGGCTGTGTCGCCCTGCAGCGCGGAACGCTCGCGCAGATTCTTCACCGCTTCGGTCAAAAAGAGCGCATTGCCCGCGCTGGTGTGGTAGAGGGCCGAGGCCAGGGGTTCGACTTCGCCAACGCTCTGGCCCAACAACTGTCCCACCAGAATGCGGGTTTCGTCGGGTGTCAGCCGCTGCAAAGCGAAGGTGTCGCTGGAAGGGGTGCGCTTGAAGGCGTGGAGCAGGGCGCGCAGATTTTCGTTCTCGGCCAGGTCGCCCTCGCGATAGGCGAGGAGGAGCAGAATGGGATGACGGCTGATCTGCTGGGAGAGACGGCTGAGGACGGCCAGGGAATCGGCGTCGGCCCAGTGCAGATCGTCCAGAAAGAGGACGAGCGGGCGCAGTTCAGCCAGCCGGGTCAGAAAGGTCACAATCCCGTCAACGATACGCTGGCGGCTCTCGTCGGGGAGAACCCCGTCGCTGCTCTCCGGCCTGCTTTCGGCCAGCAGGCGATCCTGCAACGTGGGCAGAATCTGCACCAGTTGGGTCAGCGCGGCCGGGGGCAGACGGCGCAGCGAGGAGTCGGGCAGCAATTGCAGATAGCGGCTGATGCCGTCGGCCAGGGGCGCGTAGGGCAGTTCCCGCTCCAACTGCTGGCAGGTGGCGCTGATGACAGTCGTGCCCGCGGCCTCGGCCCGGCGCAGAATTTCGTAGGCCAGACGGCTCTTGCCCACGCCCACTTCCCCGGCCAGGATGGCAATCGCCCCCTCCCCGGCCAGCGCCCGCTCCAGCCTTGCGCCGATGGCCCCCATCTCCGCGGCGCGGCCCACAAATCCGCCCAGAAATGGATCGTCCAGCGTGGGCAGCAGAATCTGTTGGGGCAGAGGAGTTTCCGCGTTGGTGGCTGTGGGGAAGGCTGCGCTGATCTGGGCAGAGGGGGCGTCTGGACTGTGCGCGGCCAGGGCTGCGGCGGAGCGCACGTCTATCTCCCCGTTGAGGATGCGGCTGTGCATCTCCTGGGTAACTGGGCTGGGGTCCGCGCCCAGCTCCTCGCCGAGGATGGAGCGGCAGCGTTCGTAGGTGATGAGCGCGGCCGCGCTGTCGCCCGATTCGGCCTGGTAGCGCATCAGGGATTGGTAGGCGTTCTCGCGCACTTCATCCTTGCTCAGCACGCGCCGGGCCAGCGAGATAGCTTCGGAATAGTTGCCCGCTCTGCTGTAGAGATCGGCCAGGGTTAACAGCGCGTGAAAGTAGAGTTCGCGCAGCCGCTCCCGTTCGCTCTTTACCCAATCGGCGTAGGGGTCGCTGATCAGATAGTCGTCTTTGTAGAGGGCCGTCGCCTCTTCCAACAAACGCTGTTTCTGGTCGGGCTGGCTGCTCTTCTCGGCCTGACGCAGCAGACTTTCAAAGACCTCCACATCCAGCCAGATGTCGGGGTGGGTGCGGTAGGCGTAGCCGGGGCTTTGGGTGTGGATGTAGCGGGAAGGGGCGCGGTTGGGGCGATCCGGTTGCAGCACATTGCGCAGGGCGTTGATGGCACTGCGCAGGGTGGTGGCCGCCGAATCAATGCCGCTGCCCGGCCAGAGCAGATCAATCAGCCGGTCAGTCGCCACGGGACGCGGGCGTTCGGTGACAAGCACTTTGAGAAGCTGACGGGCCTGGCGGGTGCGCCACGCGCTCTCGTCCACCTCCTGGCCGTCGCGCACCACCTGCAGTGTGCCAAAGGTTGTGATTTGAATGGTGGGGGCGGCGTGGGGCGCTGTACTGGTCATACCTGGCGACACGTCCATTCTCAGTAGACCGCAGACCACCGACCGCGGTGACAGTCGTAGGTTGGGTTCTCCCGGCAAGAGAACGCGCTTTATGCGAACAGCATACGCCGGGAGTATCCAACACACTGCTTGATTGTACCTGAAAAGTTCAGTGACGACAAGTCGTGACGCAATGCGTTATTTAGAAGTTCGACTTTTTCTGAAAGTCGAACTTCTAACTTCACGCTGGCGTATCGTTCTGTACAATCGGATGCGCCGCTTCGCTTTTCCGTTCGGGGATGAAGAGCGAGGCCAGCACAGAAAGAGTCAATACAGAGGCAATGACGCCCAAAGAAAGGGTGATGGGAATGTGATAGATATCCATCACCAGCATCTTGACACCGATAAAGACGAGAATGCCCGACAGCCCCATTTTGAGAAAGCGGAATTTGCCCATCATACTGGCCAGAAGGAAGTAGAGAGCGCGCAGTCCCAGAATGGCAAAGACATTGGATGTGTAGACGATAAAAGGGTCTTGGGTCACAGCGAAGATGGCGGGAATGGAATCCAAGGCAAAAAGCAGGTCGGTCGTCTCCACAACCAACAACACAAAAAAGAGGGGAGTGGCAGCTAGCTGACCTGCTTCTCGGATGAAGAACTTCTGGCCGCGATAGCCGGAGGTCACGGGCAAAATGCGGCGCAGGGCGCGCACCAGCGGATTCTTATCCGGATCGATGACTTCGTCATCTTTCTGAAACAGTAGTTTGATGCCTGTAAAGACGAGAAAGAGACCGAAGAGATAGAGAATCCAATGGAACTGGCTGATGAGGTAAGCACCCACACCGATCAGCGCGCCGCGCATAATCAGCGCACCGAGTACGCCCCAAAAGAGCAGCCTGTGCTGGTAGATGGGCGGCACTGCAAAGAGGTTAAAGAGCAGAACAAAGACAAAAATGTTGTCCACACTCAAGGATTTTTCCAGCAGATAGCCGGTCAGGAATTGCAGACCTGCTTCGTGTCCCGCAAAATAGTAGACGCCGGCGTTGAAGAGCAGGGATATCCCGATCCAGATCGCGCTCCACACAGCCGCCTCTTTGGTGGAAATTACATGGGATTTGCGGTTAAAGACGCCCAAGTCCAGGGCCAGGAGGAAAAAAATAAAGAGATGAAAAGAGATCCATCCCCAAATGGTTACGTGCATTGTGCATTTCTCCTATAATTTTCTATCCACACAAACCAAAAAGGACGAGACTACACCACACAAGCGGTGTTAGTCTCGCCCTCAGCGACTGCTGCCGAACAACCGAAGGCCACACGGCCCCGTCTTGACGATTGTTCGCACCGGGATTCATCTTTGCAAACGCCCCGGCAGGCTACTCCCCAATCCATCTGTATTCTACCCTCTGTCGCCTAAAGACACAAAGCGCAGGATGGCTAAAAAACCTTTGCGTTCTCACGTTTCACGGTTCATCCCTTTCGCCACATCCAACGCAGCTTGGGCGGCGGCTGGGATGACAGGGCCAAAGGCGGCAAAGCGTCTGTCTTGCGTCTGCCCGCGCACAAAGCGCACGTAAATCTGGGCGATGATCACCACCACCCGGTAGAGGCTGAGGCTGTGGTAGAAAGCCATCCGGGATACGTCGCGCCCGCTGCGCGCCGCATAGCGGGCCACCAGTTCGTCCCGGCGCAGAAAACCCGGCTGGATTGGCATCATCGCCAGGGCTTGGAAGTGGGGTGGATCGTCGGGTTCTATCCAATAAGCCAGCAGGCTGCCCAGGTCCGAGAGGGGATCACCCAGGGTGGACATATCCCAATCGAAAACCGCGACAAGCTGTCCCGGATCATCCGCGGCCAGCATCACATTGTCCAGTTTGTAGTCATTGTGGAGCAGCGAAGGCGCGCCTTCGGGTGGCTGGTTTGCCAACAGCCAGTCGTGGACCCCATTCATCGCGGGATCCTCTGGCAATTCCGTGGCCTGCCAGCGCCGCCACCAACCCTCGATCTGGCGACGGATAAAACCCGTCGGCTTGCCCAGATCGGCCAGGCCGATGGCGCTATAATCTACGGCGTGGAGATCGGCCAGGGCATCCACCAGTGCCTCGCTCATACGCCGGGGCGCGTCCGGGAAAGTAGTATAAACGTCTGGGATACCTTTACGCACGACAACCCCGTGGCGGCGTTCCATCACAAAAAAGGGTGTGCCCACAACCGACACGTCATCGGAAAAGACGAAAGCCCGCGGCGCATAGGGATAGACGCGCCAGAGCGCGGAAAGCACCTTCGATTCGCGCCCCATATCGTGGGCGGAAGGGGCTACCGGTCCCAGCGGCGGGCGGCGCAGTACGTATTCGTGGCTGCCGTAGTCTAGCTGATAGGTCAGATTGGCCGCGCCGCCGCCAAACTGGCGCACAGTCAGCGGTTGATCCGAGCCAGGCAGCTTGCCGCGCAGAAAATCCGCCACCCGTTGCGTATCAATTTTCTCGTCTTCCCGCACGGGGATTGTGTCCGCACTCGTCACTGTTTGCACCCCACATCCTAACCACAAAGACACGAAGTCACAAAGAAAAAGAAGAAAGAAAAGAAAGCCTCAATTTCTCTTTGTGCCTTTGTGCCTTCGTGGTTGAGTCTCTTGCCCAATCCCCAATCCCCAATCGCTAATCGCCAATCCCTAATACCTCTTTAATATCCGCCTTGCGACACTGATTTTGTGAACCTCGTCCGGGCCGTCGTAGATGCGGGCGGCCCGCTCGTGACGATACCACCAGGCGATGGGGGTGTCATCGCTCATACCCAGAGCGCCGAGAGTTTGTAGCGCGCGGTCCAACACCCGGTTGATGACACCCGCCACGAAGAATTTGATCAGGGAAATCTCGTCCCTGGCCGCATAAGAGCCTTCCGCGTCGATCTTGCGCGCCGTCTCCAGCACCAGCAGACGGGAGGCGTTGATCTCCGCCCGGCTCTCAGCAATCCAGGCCTGGACAATGCCCTGCTCGCCCAGCGTGCGGCCGGGGGCAACCTGGCGGTGGGCGGCGTGGCTGCACATCAGATCGAAGGCCCGCTCACAGATGCCAATCCAGCGCATACAGTGGTGGATGCGCCCCGGACCCAACCGCTGTTGGGCCAGGGCAAAGCCTGCGCCCTCTTCGCCGATGCGGTTTCTGACGGGCACCCGCACATTTTCGTAGGTCACTTCGGCGTGGGTAGGCCAGCCTTCGCCGCTCTCGCCCATCACCGCGATATTGCGTACAAGGGTAAAGCCGGGGGTCTCCAGGGGCACAATAATCTGGCTGGCGCGCTGGTGGCGGCTCTCGGCGTCCGGGCTGGTGACGGCCATCACAATCGCAAAGGCCGCGCCATCCGCAGCGGAGGTGTACCACTTGTGGCCGTTGATGACGTACTCATCGCCCTCGCGCAGCGCACTGGTGCTCATCCATGTAGGGTTGCTGCCCGCGTGTTCCGGTTCGGTCATCGAAAAGCAGGAACGAATCTCACCCCGCACCAGCGGCATCAGCCAGCGCTCCTTCTGCTCCGGGCTGCCATATTCCAGGAGCAGCTCTGTATTGCCGATGTCGGGGGCCTGGCAGTTGAAGGTGTAGTGGCCCAGGGGTGTGCGGCCCAATTCTTCGCTCACCCGGCCAAACTCGGCCAGCGTCAGGCCCTGGCCGCCCACGGCAACGGGCAGGGCCAATCCCCACAGACCCGCGTCGCGCACCAGTTGGCGTTTGGTTTGTAGAATTGGCTCCAGTTCCCGCCAGGGCCTGCCCAAAAAAGCCGATTCCAGGGGGATCACTTCATTGTCAATAAAACGGCGGATGCGCGGCAAAAGTTCGGGGAGAAGGTCAGTGGTCATCGGTCGGGTGTCCATTCGCGGCTAGGATTGGTTCTCAAATGCGGTTACGCCTGTTTACGAAATTAGATCAAAGTACTCGAAAGAATCATCAATCGTTCATCGCGCGCCGAACAAAACGGTGGCTCAGCGCGCGGAAACGCCCCCAGTGAAACCAGCGGCTGTCGGTCGCAGTGATGCGTTCCAGTTCGTCGGCCACCTGGCCCATCTCGGCGATGGAGCGCCAGCCCCAGCCGTCCAGATGCTCGTCCGGATCCAACGAGACGGGCTGGGCGTTGGGCGGCGCGGAGACGAGGAAGTGCCAGGTGGCGAAGGTGTGGGTACGCTGCTCGCTGCTGTGAAACATTGCATAGGAAAGAACGCCCAGAAAGGCTTCGATCCGTACCGGATGGGGGCCTTTTTCGATCTGAAAACTGGTCTCTTCTTCGATCTCCCGCGCCAGCGTATCCAAAACCGTCTCGCCCTGCTGGATACCACCGGTGGGCAGCCGCCAAGCATTTGGGGGATAATAGGTCTTGCGGTGGAGCAGCACCGCCTCCTGTGGATCGCCCCGGTGTAGAATGTAGCAGATTTCCGCCCGCCGCTGCCGGTTGGTAAGCATCTGACCGTCCCCATCCAGAAAGGGGGAGTCAACGGTCAGCGTTGCGTGTTTGTGGGGCGCAGGGCCGAAACGGGCGCGCAGCGCGGCCAGTTCGTGGCTTTCTACGGGAAGAAGATAGGCGGACATAAGAATCTTTCGCTGCGATGCGTAAGGCGGACTGCCAGTCCGCCTTACGCTAATCGGGTCATTCGGCCAACTCGAAGACGACCAGATCGTCGAAGAAGAAGGAGGCGGGCAGCTCCGGGTCGTAGGCATCGGCGACGACACCCACACTGCCACCGCTGTAGCTGTCGTCACTGTAGCTGCCCACCTGCGCCCCGTTGATGAAGACGCTGTACTCTGCGCCCTGGCCCACAACCGTCAGAACGTTTTCGCCCCCTTCGGAAGTTGCCACGCCGTCAGCAATCGTCCAATCGATGAGCGGGGTGACGCCCTCGGCATCCGACTTCTCCACAATAAAGTAGCCGTCGCCGCTGACCCGGAAGATGTAGAAGCTCTCGTCGTCCATCACCTGAAAGATCAGCCCGTAGGCGTTGTTGTCTGTGCCGGTGTAGCTGGCGCTGATTTGCAGGGCGAAGCTGTCGGGCAGGGCCACATCAGCGTAGTAGTCGTAGGTGGCCCCTGGCAGGGCGGGCAGAGCGTAGATGTAACGCTTGGTCTTGCCATCGTAGTACCCCCAGCCGTCGGTCTCCTCATAGCCATAGAGACCGCTGGTCGGATCGCTGAAGTCATCGGCAAAGAGCACTTCGCCCACTTCGGGCAAGGCGGCTCCGGGCTGGTTGCGCTCAATGCCGGAGATCAGCACATCGAAGCTGAAGAACATCCCATCAAAGAGGGGCGCGGCATCCTCGTATACGTCGTCCTGGGCAATCGCCAGCACAACGAAGGTCAGGCCCGATTCGGGCGTAGCCGCCACCACCGATCCCAGCAGGGGAATGTCGTCCAGGGTGGCGCTGAAGTCCACAATCCGGGCGTCGAAGGCCCCCAGCACGAAGTCGGTTGACTCGGCAAATTCCAGATCGGTCAGGTCGGACTCTGTGCCCAATCCCTCCACTGCGTCGATCAGCGCCTGCTCATTGGCTTCGGCCGGACTGGCCGCGTCCGGGTAGCTGGCCTGGAAAATCGTCACAGCCGTCGTTTCGTCCGGGCTGACAAAGGAGACAGTGCCCTCTGTGCTGTCGTCGGCGATCCACTCTTCGGGATAGAGCAGGGCGAAGGCCAGCGGGTCGTTGACATAGGGCAGCACGCCATCTTCCACCCCAGCCTCGTCGTTGACCACAAACAGCCCTTCGTACTGCTCGTAGCTCGCGCCGTCCAGCCCCTCGGCGATGATACCCACCACATAATTGCCGCTGGGGGCAGGGGTCTCTTCGAGGTAGAGTTTTGTCTCGCCGAAGGTCAGATCGCCCACTTCCCGCGGGACCGAGTCGTCATCGGTTTCGGATGACAGAGCGATGTCCTGCTGCAGAATCGTCACACTATCGCCAGCCGTCGGGCGAATCTCCCAGGGGGCACCCACGCCGTTGGTCGCCTCGCCGGTAAAGCCAAAAATCTGGGCCAGTTCCCCGTCCCGGAAGAAGAGGCGGGCATAGCGATCTGGCCCGCCGTTGGCGAAGTGGTAGATGGCCTCGACGCTGTAGGTGGGGCTGTCGCCGTAGCTTTCGGGCTGGAAGAGGACACGCAGGGCCGTCTCGCCGTCACTGATGGCGTAGACCGTCGGCTCCCAGTCGAAGTCCACAAAGAAGCCTTCTTCGGGCCAGACCGGGTAGGTGACGCCGCCGACGGTCTGGTTTTCTTCGGCAAAAATGTAGTCCCGATCCTCGATAATCAGCACACCCTCGCCGGGCAAGAAGCGCCCGATGAAGGAGTAGACGTAGCCGACCTGATCCCCGCTGATCTCCGCCTGGATATTGACTGGCGCGCCCGGCTCCACCACTTCTGCCGAAAGCGCAATCGGGCTGACGCGGATGGGCTTGGCCTGGGTGCTGGGAGCCGGGGCGGGGGCGGCGGTCTGGTCGCCCAGGGCGCCGTTGACCGCCAGAAATTCCACCACTTCCTCCGGGAAGCCCTCATCCAGCAGTGTTGCAGCGATTGTCTCGGCGTCGGTCTCGTCGGCCAACAGTTCAGCGATCCGCTGGAAGAGGAGCTCCACATCTTCCGGCGCAATCAGTTCGCCAAACTGGGCGTTCACCTGATCGGAGAGACTGGGCTTGGGTCGGCTGAAGCTCTGGGGTGCGCCGCCGCTGCTGTGAAAGGCCAGGAATTCGTCCCATTGGCTCTCTTCGGCAAAACGGGCGGCCACTTGGGTGTAGCCCCAGTTGTCCTGGAACGCGTAGAGCGCGGGAACCGGGAAGTAGATGGCGAGGCCTGTGGAACCGGGGCGGCCCGCGCCGTGGCGCTCGGCAATCACTGCCTCGTCAATCGCTGCCATCAGCGCGTCAGCGGCCAGCTTCAGATTGGGGTCTTTGCTCTGGGTGGTCACAGTGTCCAGGAAACTGCGCAGATCGATGTAGGGCGAGGGCCATTCGTCGCCAAAGACGCTCTGGTAGGATTGGGCGTAGCTGCGGGCCTCGGCCACAGCCTTCTGGTCGATGGCAGAGAGGGCGACGGTGATCTCGTTCAGCCCTGCGTGGACAGCCTCAAGCTGAGAGAGATCAACTGCTGAGAGGGTGGCGTCGTGGAAAAGCTGGGCGGCCACCACCTCCGGCTCCAACCCGCCGGTAAAGTTGGGGTCGATGCGCAGGCGCATGTCCTCGTCGATGTAAGTAGTCACAATTGCCTTGGAAAGATCAGCCCCGTCCATCTCTGGATTCTTGACCAGTTCGGTGAGAAAGGCGGTATAGGCCCAGCCCACACCCGGCTCGGTCTCTTCCGAGGCGACGGAGTAGCGGGCATAGGGGGCAATCGCGCTGAAGACCTCCAACTGGGCCATCAGACAGGCGTCGAAGCCCACAATATCGAACTGCTCGATGCCCGTGGCTTTCTGTGCTTTGGCCAGGGTTTCGTCGATCTCCATCAGCCAGAGATTGTCGTGGCCGAAAGCCTCGCGCAGGAAGATATTGTGGGCACCCTGCACATCCGGGTCCGGGTCGCCAAAGCCACCGGGCCAGCCAATGCCGTGATCCGAGAGGACAAGCATTCGTTTCTTGGCCGGATAGGCTTTCACGGCCCAGGTGATGAAGTCGAGCAGCGTCTTGCTGTCGGCCATATTCACCTCGCCCAGCTCCTGCACCGCCTCCGAACCGATGACATTGACGTCAGCGTCCTGGGTGATGTAGAGCCGCTTGGCCCCAGTAAAATCGCCCATCCCGTCAAAGCTGCCCTTGAAGCGGTCCACCTGGGCCACGATATGCACCTGCTCCGTGGAGCCGACCAGCTCGGCCTCTTGCAGGTCGATGAGCATATCCAATTCGAGGGTGTCATCGTCGGCGTCTACATAGAACATTAGCAGCCATTCGGCTTCGTCGGCCTGGCTGTCGGGCGCGGCGGCTGCCGTGCCCAGGAGCATACAGGAAAAGATCAGCAGGACAAGGCTGACCGACAACCAGCGCGGGATTCGTCCAAAGTTGACGGGACGTACAGACATAGAACTCTCCGTTCATTCGATGGAAAATAGATTTTTGTAGAGGAAAGTGAAGCAGATGTAGGATACCACAACAGTCTGCCCGAAAGAAGTCCCCGGCGCTGTGACTGCTCACCCCCACCCAACCTCCCCCAGATTGGGGGAGGAGTTGTCACAATCTCCTCCCCAATCTGGGGAGGGTTAGGGTGGGGTGGCTGAGTAGTTACCCGGCACTTCAGAAAGTGCAGGGGACTTCTCATTCCTGCAATGACCACTTCTCGACATTCCACTCGAAATCCCACGGGCCGGGGGCAATCCCCTGCCAGCGCTGGCTGTAGCCGATGTTACCCACACTGCCGGCTACAAAGACGTAGGGAAGTTCGTCGTGGATGATCTGCTGGATTTCCTTGTAGAAGGGCGCGCGCTGGGCTGGGTCACAGCCCGGCACAGAGAGACCGGCGCTCAGCAACTCCTCGACCCGCCCATTGGCAAAGCTGACAAAATTGAAGCCGCTGTCCGGCACATCTGCGCTGCGCTGCCAGAAGCGCTGGTCGTTGGGGTCGCCACCCAGCCCCGCCCACTCAACCAGCGCCAGATCGAAGCGCTGGTTGAAAAGCTCGCGCAGCAGACCGTCAAAGGGGATCGCCTCGAATTGGATGGAAAAACCGATGGCGGCCAACTGCTCCGCCATCAATCGGCCCGCGTCCAACCGGGTCTGATTGTCCTCATTCGTCAACAGACGCAAACGGAGCGCCTGTCCTTCCTTCTCGCGGATACCGTCGCCATTCTCATCCACCCAACCGGCAGCGGCGAGAAGTTGCTGCGCTGTGCTCGGGTCATAGGCATAGGGCGGAATCTCCCCGTTGTGCGCCCAGGCGATAGAAGGTAGCACATTGGCCGCCAGCGAATAGCCCTGGCCCAAATAGGCTTTGCGAATAATGGCCTGCACATCCAGCCCGTGAGCAATGGCCTGGCGCACCCGCACATCCCCCAGAATCGGGTGGGGCGTTTGGGGGATGTCTGCACCTGTTTCGTCGAGACCCGGCTGGGGCGCGGTCGGATCGGCCAAGTTCAGCGCCAGAAAGGCGTAGCCGTCGTCCCGGTATTTGTAGATGTTCAGATGGGGATCCAGCGCCACCTCCGTCAGCTCCGCCGGTGAGAGTGCGAGACTGTCAATCTCCCCCTTCTGCAGGGCGGCCAGCCGTTCGGCGCGGTCAGAGAGAATACGCAGCGTCCAGCCGTCCAGATGGGGCGCGCCTTTGAAATAGCCCGCGTTGCGCGCCAAAGAAATCTGATCGCCCGCTTGCCAACTCTGGAAAACAAAGGCACCTGCGCTGACGGTGGGGGTCAGATTTTGGGAATTGGTCAACAGATCGCTGAAATCCGCGGCGAAGGTGTGGCTGGGCAGCAGACCCACGGCCAGATTGCGCAGCGTGTCACAGACCACCTCCCGGAAGGTAACGACGACCGTTTGGGGATCTGGCGTTTCGACAGTGGCGATGGCCCGGACATTGGCCTGCAACGGGCTATTCTCCCCCAAATGGGCAAGGGCATCGAGGGTGAATTTTACGTCGTCTGCGTCAACCGGCACGCCATCGCTCCAGAAAATGTCGCTGCGCAGGTGAAAAGTCCAGACCAGCCCGTCCGCCGAGACCTCCCAATTGTGGGCCAGTTCCGTCGGCACCAGCGCGCCGCTGAAAGGGTCCTGGCCGATGAGCGACGGGTAGAGAAGGCGGTTGACCGTCGCGCTCACGCTGTCTACACCCAGCAGCGGGTTGAGGATTGTCGCGTCCACTGGCGCGGCGGCCACGAAAACGCCCCCGCTGCGCGGCGGCACAGGCGTCGCGGTGACGACCACCTCTTGCACAGGCCCGACGATCTCCCGCGTGACTTCCCGCGTAACAATGACCGTTACCTCGACCGTCTCGTGTACTGTTTCAATGACCGTCTGCACGACGGGTGTCGGCGGCTGGCAGGCGGCGACAGCCAATGCCACAAGCAGACCAGTGAGTATCCAGACAAACCATTTTTCCCGCATCAATCGTTACATCCCCCAAACTGTAATCGGCAGGCCGTTGAACTGCTCCTGGCGCTGCCAGATGCGCTCGTCCCAAGTGCGCCCCGCCCGCCGGTCGAAGATAATCAGGTGGGATTCGTCCGCGCCGCAGCGGTCTGTGTACTCCCAGGTCTGGGCCAGCCCCTCGGCCAGCGTCTTTTCCAGGGAGCCAGAGAGTATCTTCAGTTCGATCACCCCGCGCTGCACGCCGCCGGGATGCGACCAGATCACCAGCAGGTCGGTGCGCTTGCGTCCCAAGCCGTATTCCCTCTCCACCCGTCCGCCGCCGTTGATGATGCGCTGCAAGAAGGCTTGCATCAACAGTTGGGGGCCTGCCTCTTTGTAGTCGAAGCGTTCCAGCCAGATTTCCGAGTTCTCGCGGAAGAATTGTTGGAAGGCTGCCAGCAATTTGGGCAGATTCAGCCGCCCGTCGCTCTCCACATACCAGGCCGCGCGCTGGCGGGCCTCCAGATTGATCTGGGCAATCAGCGTCAGTTCGCGGGGGATCACTTCGCGGTAGATGGGGTTGGCAACCTGAAGACCGTTGGCTGCCCGGCGCACCAGCCCCAAATCAATGACATACGAGAGATCATCCCGGCTGGCGTCCTCGTCCAAATCGTCGCCGCGCAGAAGCGGTTCGATGACTCGCTGCACGCGCGGCTCTTTCAGCTTGTCCGCCAACTGGTCAAGATGGGTCACTCGATTGAGAATCAGTTGTTCTTTGGCTGCCAAAATTACATCTGCGCTGATCGGGTTGCTACGCTTGCGTCCCTTTGCCACTTCAAATGTCGCCGTATAGGCCAGGGCATTCACCAGCCAGGGCTGGCCGGCTGTCAATTCCCAAATTTGTTCCAGCGCTGCGGGCGTGAATTCTTGCCCGCTCTCTTTTGTGTGTTCCAGCAGCAGGGAGCGGGTCTCTGCTTGGTCGAAGTCGCCCAAGCGCAGGGATTTGGCTTTGATGTTGAAGGCGCTGCCGCCGGTGATGACCGCCTTGCCTTCGCTGGACTGGATGCGGTAGTCCTGGATGTCGCGCACGCCACAGAGGACGACCGTCTGGGGAAATTGGGCCGGACGTTTGGGGTAGCCCGCGCGCAGTTGGCGCAGCAGCGCAATGAGGGTGTCCCCTACCAGCGAGTCCACTTCGTCCAGCAGCAGAACCGTCGGCAGAGGCGCATCCTGACACCAGCGGGTCAGGAATTCTTCCACGGCCGTTGCCCCGGTTGAATTCTCGATGATCTGTCGCGCCAGCTTTGTGATCTTCTGATCGCCGATCTGATCGCGAGCAGAGCGAGAAATTTGCTCAACAACGGCTGCCATACCGCTGTTCACATTCTCCCGATAAGCCTGGGCCACTTCCAGATTGGCGTAGACCGCCCGGTAGCGGCCTGTCGCGTTCAGGTGATCGGCCAGGGCGAGCAGACAGGTGGTTTTGCCCGTCTGCCGCGGCGCGTGGAGCAGGAAGTATTTATACTGCTCGATCAGCAGCATCACCTGTTGCATGTCCAACCGTCCCAGCGGCGGCAGACAGTAGTGGCGGTCACAATCAACGGGGCCTTCGGTGTTGAAGAAGCGCATACTTTCCTCCCTATGCAGCAGATAGCCGTCGAATTCCACTCTACCCCAAATCGGTCAGGCGGTCAATCGGTTTCCTGCCCAGAGTTTCCGCTTTCTATGGTATACTATACCCATCCGAACCACAGAACATAATCAATGGAAGAGACAATGACCCACACCAACCGGCTTGCCCACGAGACTTCGCCCTATCTGCTCCAACACGCGCACAACCCGGTGGAGTGGTTTCCCTGGGGTGCAGAGGCCCTGGCTGTCGCCCAAACCGAGGATAGGCCCATATTCTTAAGTATAGGTTACAGCGCGTGCCATTGGTGCCACGTCATGGAAAAAGAAAGCTTCGAGGACGAGCAGACCGCCGCGCTGATGAACGCCCGCTTTGTCTGCATCAAAGTAGACCGGGAAGAGCGCCCCGACCTCGACGCGATTTATATGGACGCGGTGCAAGCGATGACCGGCAGCGGCGGCTGGCCGATGAGCGTCTTCCTGACCCCGGAAGGCCAGCCCTTTTACGGCGGCACCTATTTCCCCCCCGCGCCCCGCTACGGTATGCCCAGTTTCCAACAGATTCTCATCGCCGTCTCCGACGCCTACGCCAACAAGCGCGCCGACATCGAAGGCCAGGCCGAACGGTTGACCGCAGCCCTGGCCCGTTCGGGAGCGATTGCTGCCAGCGGGGACAATCTCGACACACAGATTCTGATCGAAGCTGTGAGCAAACTCCAGCAATACTTCGACGATCAGTACGGCGGCTTTGGCAGCCAGCCCAAATTCCCCCAACCGATGACGCTGGACTTTGCGATGAGCCAGTACGCCCGTACAGGTGATCCGGACATTTTGTCAATGGCCGAGACGACGCTGGCAAAGATGGCCGAAGGGGGCATCTACGACCAGTTGGGTGGCGGCTTCCACCGCTACAGCGTGGACCGCATCTGGCTGGTGCCCCACTTCGAAAAGATGCTCTACGACAACGCCCAACTTCTGCGCAGCAACCTGAACCTCTGGAAGATCAGCGGGCGCGAACTTTTCCGCCGGGTGGTCAACGAGACGACCGATTACGTACTGCGCGAGATGACCAGCCCGGAGGGTGGCTTCTACAGCACCCAGGACGCGGACAGCGAAGGCGAAGAGGGCAAATTCTTCGTCTGGACGCCCACCGAAATCGAGGCGATTCTGGGTAAGGAGGACGCAGCCCTTTTCGGTCAGGTCTACGGCGTCACAGCAAGGGGCAATTTTGAGGGACACACGATTCTGAATATCGTGCGCCCGCTGGAACAGGTGGCGAAAAGCGCCGGGCTGACAGCGGGCGAGTTGGAACAGCGTCTGCTGGCAATGCGCCAAAAGTTGTTTGTTGAGCGAGAAAAGCGTATCAAACCGGCGCGGGATGAGAAGATTCTGGCCGAGTGGAACGGGCTGATGATCCACGCCCTGGCCGAAGTCGGTGTGGCGCTGGAGCGGACCGATGCGTTGACTGCCGCGCAAGACGCCGCCAACTTTGTGCTGGGAAAAATGAGCCAGGCAGATGGCAAACTCTACCGATCTTACAAAGACGGGCAGGCGAAGTTGAACGCCTATTTGGAAGACTACGCCGCTTTTGTGCGCGGTCTGATTGCGCTCTACGAATCCACCTTTGATCTGCGCTGGTTGGCCGAAGCCAGCCGTCTGACCCGCCTATTTTTGGAGCAGTTCGGCGACAGCGACGGCGGCGGGCTTTTCCAGACAGGCGCGGATCACGAGCGTCTGGTGGTGCGGCGCAAGGATTTTATTGACAATGCCATCCCCAGCGGCAACAGCCTGGCCGCCGAGTCGCTGCTGCGCCTGGCCAAACTGACGGGCAACGACGGCTACCGCCACGAAGCCAGCCGCATCTTTGCGCCGATGGCCTCGGCCATGGCCCAGCAGCCCACGGGCTTTGGCCGTCTGCTGGGTGCGCTGGACGACTATCTGCATCCCAGCCAGGAGGTGGCGGTCGTGGGCGATCCCGAAGACCCAGCTACCCAGGCGCTGCTGGGCGTCGTGTACCGTCGTTATTTACCCCACACCGTCGTCGCGCTCAAGCGGCCCGATGAAGAGAATCCCCTGCCTCTGCTGGAAGGGCGTGGACTGGTGGACGGCAAACCAGCCGCCTACGTTTGCGAGAATTTTGCGTGCAAGCTGCCGGTGACGGATGGGGAGGCGTTGGGGGAGCTGCTGATGTAACGCATCAACCGATGGCTTGCAGATCAGGTTCACTCGTTATAAACTGACAAAAAGAGAAGAGTCTCGATATCGCCTGTGTATGTGTATTATTGACGTGCCCCCGGGCTGATGGAGAATGGAAGGACACGATGTTTGACAGCATTCGTATCAACAACTTTCGTCTATTTTCGGATTTTCAAATTGATGATCTCGCGCGTGTAAACCTTTTTGTCGGTCTTAATAATAGTGGGAAAAGCAGTCTGCTCGAGGCCATCTATCTCCTGGCGAACCAGGGCAATCCTTCGGCAATTTTCGATTTATTGGGCCAACGAGGAGAGGTAACGCTACCGTCAAGAGATGACATCCGCCTGCCCAATCTTCGCAGTTATCAGATATCTCATCTGTTTGCTGATCACCAGCTCAGTTACAAAGAACGAATAGATATTCGGGGCTACAACCAGCGTACTCTCTCTGTTCGCCTCTATTTGGCTGAAGCAGCACAGCAATTAGAGCTACTTCGACAGGCTGAAGATGCGCCGATCGTTGACCGCCTTGTGATCGAGTTTGGGGACAATCATCAATTTGAATTTCCTGTTAATGAACAGGGAACAATCAACGAAAAGCTCTCCCGATCCTGGCGACCAAAAGATAGCAGCGCCAGCCCAGTTCTTTCGGTGACGACTGCGTATCTAACATACGAGCAAATAGCTTCTTTATGGGATCAGATTACCCTGACAGATAAGGAGGATAAAGTCGTCAGTGCGCTACAGATTCTCGATCCCGATGTGCAGCGGATCAGCTTCACGAGCCAGAGAACATCCAACAGCGGCATTCTCGTAAAACTTGCCGACCAAGCGACGCCAGTCCCTTTGGGAAGTCTGGGAGACGGGATGAGGCGAATACTTGCCATAATCGCTTCATTGGTAAATGCGGAGAAGGGCGTTCTGCTCATTGACGAAATTGACACCGGTCTTCATCACACTGTGCTAAACGACGTTTGGCGGACTATTTTTGAGACGGCACAGCGTCTTGACTGCCAAGTCTTTGCGTCTACCCATAGTTGGGATTGTGTAAGTTCTTTTGGTCTTACACTTCAAGATCAGCCAGATGGAACAGGTGTTTTGTTTCGGCTTGAACGGTTTCCAAAGTCTATGAAAGTAATTCCCTATACACCTGAAGAATTATCAATTGCAGTACAACGGTGGATTGAAGTGAGATAATCGAATGCTCAGTCAAAACCCTTTCGTCGATCAATTGTTGGTAGAAGGGAAAAATGATCGTCATGTCATCTGGGCGTTGTGCAAGCATTACGCTGTCCCGCAAACTTTCAAAGTCGAGACAATCGAAGACGGTATTGAGTCTTTGCTGCGAGAGCTTTCACCCCGCTTGAAGCGTCCCGGTATGCGCAAGCTGGGAGTTGTCATTGATGCAGATGAAAACCCAACCCAGCGCTGGCAGGCGGTAAGCAATCGTCTACAACAGATCGGCTACCTCTCTATTCCCAAGCAACCTGACACCGCAGGATTTGTTCTTGACAGCCTTTCATTGCCCCGCATCGGCGTGTGGATGATGCCGAACAACGCATTGACCGGTAACATTGAGGATTTCAGCCGTCTGTTGATTGACTCTGCCGACCCGTTGATTCTGATGGCAGAGGAGACGGTTGCTGCGCTGGAGCAAAGAAACATGCAGCGCTACCGCCCGGCGCATCGTTCCAAATCGCTGCTGCACACCTGGCTTGCCTGGCAAGACCCACCGGGGATGCCAATGGGAACGGCCCTCACCGCCAAAGCGCTGAACCCAGAATCACCCCTGGCCGCGCAGTTTGTTGACTGGATTCAGCGTCTTTTTGTCTCTCACATTCCCGCACGAGAGGAGGATTTATGAAAACGGCGAATTCTAGTCAGCTTACCCCAGAACAACAGGCAGAGCTTGCCGCGCTTGCCAATCTGCCAGATGAGCAGATTGACACGTTGGACATACCAGAAACACCAGACTGGAGTGGTGCAAAGCGCGGGGTGTTCTATCGTCCCATTAAACAGCAGATAACCCTACGACTCGATGCTGACCTGATTGCGTGGTTCAAAAATCATGGCGAAGCCCCGCGCGGCGGAGGATATCAGACCCGCATCAACCGCGTTTTGCGGGAGTATGTAGCACAGTATACAACGAACGAGTAACCTAAATCAGTAGACAGCAGACGACAGACGACGGACCACAGATAACCCCGCTATCCGTTGCGGTCTACTGTCAATGGGTCAATTGCACCCACACTCCGCCTGGTGGTTCACCCCGCACACCACACAAATATCTTCGTACTGGCCGGGACGCAGCAGCCCCTGCTCCTCGCGCCAGGCCACCAGCTTGTCCACCTCGGCCTGGGGCAGGGGATTCGGGCGGCGCAGCTCGTAGACGGTTTTGGTGATCTGCGCGGCTTGCTCCAATTTTTCCAGCCGCAGGTACGCTTCCAGCACCGATCCGCCCACAGTGACGCTGCCGTGGCGTTGCAGGACAATCGCATCGTACCGTTTGATCAGTTCCCGGATCACCTCGGCCCCTTCCCGGCTGGCAGGGGTGGCGTAGTCGCTGGTGGGGATCAGCCCCAAACCCAACACCACATCGGGGATCAGACAGTGGGCCAGGCTGATGCCGGCGATGCTGAGGGCGATGGCCGTGGGCGGGTGGGCGTGGACCACCGCCTCCACATCCGGACGCTGGCGATAGGCTTCCAGATGGAGGAGCATTTCGCTGGTGGGGCGCAGATAACGCTTCGGCCCGTAGCTGGGTCCGACAATCTCCACATTCGAATCCACGACAATCAGTTCATCCGCCTCGATCAGCCCTTTGCTGTAACCGGAGGGGGTACACAGAAAGCGATCTGGCCCCAGGCGCACGCTGACGTTGCCGTCGTTGGCGGCCACGTATTGGCGCTGCCAGAGCATCTTGCAGACCTGGATGATCTCCTGGCGTAGTTGCTGTTCGCTTTTGCGCGCTTTGGGCGCTGCACTGCGCTGGTATCGAATCAGTGTTTCGCTCACAGCTTCTCCTCTGTAGGTCGGACTGTTAGTCCGACTTACGCCGGTCGGACTGTCAGTCCGACTTACAATGGAGAATCGTTGTGAGTGAAACACTAATACGCTACCAGCGCAGCGCAGCGCCCAAAGCGCGCAAGAGCGAACAGCAGCTACGCCAAGAGATTGTCCAGGTCTGCCAGATGCTCTGGCAGCGTC
>CAMDEX010000026.1 GCA_945897075.1 Litorilinea aerophila | reverse complement strand
GCCACAATAATTGGAGTCCAGACCGCTCCCATACAGTACCTGCTCTTGTAAAAGGTGGTGATGCTCAATCTCTCTGCTATTCAGTTGTTAATCTGCAAAAAAGCATCGACTGTTGGACCCTGCATGACTATTTTTTCAAGACTCTCTATTGTACACTCATGCCCGCAGAGGAGAGTGAGTCAGTAATCAGTAATCTGTAATCAGCAAGACACTGTTCTACCGTTCACTGTTCACTATCCCACCGGGAGGACTTTAACTTTATGAAACCGACTGTAGTGATTGCCTACGCTCCCTTTGGCGACTACCAGATCGAGCAGGAAATTTTGCACCAATTGGGCGGCGAGATTTTCTACTTTTCGGGGACAAATACCCCCGCAGCCCAGACCGCCATGCAGACGGCTGATGCGGTGATGGTGACTGTGCAGCCGGTGCAGGCCGATCTGCTCAACAGGCTGGAGCGTTGTAAGCTTATCTGCCGCGTGGGCACCGGGCTGGACGCCATTGACCTGGAGGCCGCGGCCCAGCGCGGTATTTGGGTTACATACGTGCCCGACTACTCGATTGACGAAGTTTCCACCCACGCCATTTCACTGCTCTTGGCCCAGGCCAGGGGTATTCCCCAACTCGTCGCATCTACCAGGGCCGGCCAGTGGAACAACACGGCGGGCGGCACGGTCTACCGGCTGAAGGGCCAGACCCTCGGTCTGCTGGGGTGTGGACGCATCGGCCAGGCCGTAGCTGCCAAAGGGCGGGGGCTGGGGCTGCGCGTCATCGCCCACGACCCCTATATGGACGATCAGGCGCTGCGTGCCGCGGGTGTGCAGCCGGTTGATTTTGCGACGCTGCTGGGCACGTCCGACTTTATCTCCCTGCACACACCGCTGACCCCAACCAACCGCCACATCATCAACGCCACTTCCCTGGCTCAGATGAAACCCACCGCCTATCTGATCAATACTGCGCGTGGCCCGCTGATTGACGAGGATGCACTGCTGCAGGCTGTGCGCGCCGGGCAGATCGCCGGGGCTGCGCTGGATGTGTTGACCGTCGAACCGCCCGCGCCGGACAACCCCTTGCTCCACGAACCGCGCATCTTCGTCACGCCCCACACGGCCTGGTATTCGGAGGCCGCCAAAGTGGATGTGCGGGTGCGTGGCGCGGAAGAAGTGGTGCGCGTGCTCAACGGGGAGCCGCCGCGTGCCCCGGCCAACCGTATCGCCACGTAGGGTGGATTACGAATCCGCCCAGATTCCAGCCAAGCAAGGCGGATTACCAATCCGCCCTACATCACAAAGGAGCATAGGATGGAACTCAGCCCAGAACAGAAACATTTTTTCGACACCTTCGGCTATCTGGTGCTGCCGGGGTTGCTGGCCGACGATATTGACTGGATCACCGATGAATTTGAAGCTGTCTTCCGTGATCGCAACGTAGCCCACGACGGTACAAAGCGCTCGACCGTTGTTCCCTTTATTGACCAACGGGCGCGCCTCTGCACGCTGCTTGATCACCCCAATGTGGTTGGCTTGATCGCCAGCTTGTTGGGGGATGATTTCAACTATGTGGGGGGTGATGGCAATTTCTATACGGGCAATACATCGTGGCATAGCGATGGTTTTCATCAAGTGGGTAAGTTTCTCAAAGTGGCGCTCTATCTCGATCCGGTGGGACGGGAGAGTGGTTGCCTGCGTGTCATCCCTGGTTCGCACAGGATTGATCTGTACGATAGCTGGGCCGCACGGCAGGCGCGCAAGGCGGCTGAGCTTTGGGGCATCCGCGAAGACCAGGTGCCCAGCATTGCCCTTGAATCGCAGCCCGGCGATGTGGTGGCCTTCAACCACAACCTGATGCACGCTGCCTTTAGTGGCAGCACGCGGCGGCGCATGTTTACGCTGAACAACTGCGCCCACTGCACCACCCCCGCTGAAATTGAAGATATGGAGAAATACGTGGCCAGTCACGCCCGCTTCTGGCTTGATCACATGCACTCGGATCTCATGCGCCAGAGTGCCTCGCCAGCGCGCATGATCCATTTGCAGCAGGTGATGGCGCACGAAGCGCATCTGCCGGCGCTCTCGGCCAAGGTACGCGCAGAAGCGGCAGAACCATCGCGCGGGTGAGTAACTGTCCGTTTGATTCCGGGAAGCGGCCACAAGATCGCTCGAATGTCCGTCATCGCTTGGCCGCTTCCCGGAATCAGTGAATAACAGGGGCATCAGATGGCAGCCAATGCATTGCAGGACAAATTGGCCTTAGTAACCGGCGCTGGTACAGGGATTGGGCGCGAAGTGGCGCTGGAATTTGCCCGCCAGGGCGCGCAGGTCGTCTTACACTACGCCAACAGCAAAGAGGGCGCGCAAAGCGCGGTCGCCGAGATCACGGCGGCTGGGGGCAAGGCGCTGGCGATCCAGGCTGACCTGGGCCAGGTGAGTGAATGCTTGCGTCTGGTCGACGCGGCCGCGCACTTTTTGGGTGGGCTGGAGATTCTCGTCAACAACTCCGGCATTACCGAAACCTGGGATTTTACAGCGGTCAGCGCCGAACAGTTTGACAAACTTTACAATGTCAATATCCGCGGCCAATTCTTCTGCGCCCAGCGCGCGGTCAAGTATATGCTGGCGCGCGGCCAAGGGGCTATTGTCAATATGACCTCCGTGCATGGTTTTGCTGGTATGCCGGGACATTCGGTTTACGCCGGCACCAAGGGTGCCATCATTGCCTGGACGCGTGAGCTGGGTATTGAACTGGCGCCCAAACAGATTCGTGTCAACGCCGTCGCACCCGGCTGGATCGAAGTGCCCAACCACTACATCAAATACACCGATTATGATGTGAAAGAGGGGGGCAAAGTGATCCCGCTCGGTCGTGTGGGTTCGCCGTTGGATGTGGCCAAGGTCTGTGCCTTCTTGGCTTCGGACGCGGCGGCCTTTGTGGTGGGTGCTACGCTGCTGGTGGACGGCGGCACAGTGGCGTTGATGTCCTTGGCCAGCCCGCAGGTGGTCGAATAGGAAATTGGCGGTTGGTTGGTTCAAGATGAACCAATCAACAGACCGACGCCAGGAAAGGAGTTCCATCCCATAGAGCCAAACAGATTTTTTGCGGCACAACCTGATTTTTCTCGTACGGGGCTTTGGTTATGTTTCAATTCTAAGGAGAGAAATATGAAGACGAACTACTTGAGTCGACGCAGTTTTTTGAAGTTCACGGCCGGGGCATTGGGGATGAGCGCGCTGGCGGCTTGTGCGCCAGCGGCACCGGCCCAGCCAGCAGCAGGGGGAGAGGCGGCGGCGGCTGAGCAGCCTGCTGCGGAGGCGGGCAATGAGTTCATTTTCTGGGGTCTGGAGTATGAACCGCATGTAGAGCGCTACCATGCGCTGGCCGCTGCCTTCGAGCAGAAAACGGGCAATAAGGCCAACATCCAGCCGCAGGCCTGGCCGCTCGAAACCAAGTTGATGGCCGCCCTCACCGCCGGCACCCAGCCGGATGTGGTCTGTGTGATGGGCATTGTTTCGGTACCCCTCTTCATGCAGAAGGCCGTGATCGCGATGGACGATGTGGTCTACGCGGCCGCGGGTGTCAATCCCCAGGAATTCTTCTACCCCGAGGCCATTCAAGCCTACACCTGGGAAGGGCACTACATGGGTGTGCCGTTGGAGAGCAACCAGGTCGCCCAGGCGGTCGCAACCCGTTATGACTACCTGGACGAGGCCGGCGACGAGGCCAAGGCCCTGTGGCCCGGGTTGAATGTGAAGTCCGAACCTGCTGGCTTTGACAGCTATGAGACGATGTGGGCGCTGGCCGAGATACTCCAGAAGAAAGAGGGCGAAACGGTCACCCGCTGGGGCATGTCAAGCAAGGGCTGGGACTTGGGCCAGTTCCTTAGCATCATGTATGACCTCGGTAAGTTTTTCTGGGACACAGGCAACCAGAAATTCGTCATTGACAGCGAGGAAGGTGTCAAGGCGATGCAGATGTATGCCGAGACGCCGGTAAAGATGGGCATTGAGACGCAACTGGACGATCACCACATGAACGCGCTCTTTGCTGGCAAGGTCGGTGTGGCCAAGGGCAACACCTCCATG
Source organism: Litorilinea aerophila (assembly GCA_945897075.1). Classification (GTDB taxonomy): domain Bacteria; phylum Chloroflexota; class Anaerolineae; order Caldilineales; family Caldilineaceae; genus JACQGT01. The sequence continues at coordinate 31,993 of CAMDEX010000026.1, read as the reverse complement.
GCCCCCGAAGGGGCGAAATTGACACTGGCGGATGGGTCGCCGATGAAGGTCGAGCAGGTGATGTCGCCCCCTGCCGTAAAGGGTCAGGAGCCAAAATTCGTCGGCGAGGGTGGCTGGGGCTTCGAGATCCCGACGCGCGCCAAGAATATGGAAATCGCCGTCGAATTTTGCCAGTGGATGGCGACCCGCGAAGGCCAGGTCATCTACGCGCAGATCTACGGCGGTGTGGTTCCCGCTACATCGGTGGTGCTTGACGACGCTATCTACCAAGGCGACGACATCATCAAGCTCAGCAAACGCCGCGCTATCGCCGCGTTGAAGAACACCGTCTATTATGGCAATGAGTGGGGGCTGAATCGTACCGGGGCCGATGTGCCCTTCACGGAGGTCCGCCAGGGTGTGAAGACAGCCGAGGAAGCCGTCAAGTCTTTGCAGGAGATCTTTACCGTCAACCACGAGCAGTGGAAGGAAAGCATGAAAGGCTAATGCCTTTCGGACTGTTTCTCAACAAACGCATGGGATGGGTGTTGCCGCACCTGGCGCACGGCAACACCCGTCCCCCACGATCGTCGGGAGATTGCCATGACGACTCAAACCGCCCGCAGCAGCGCACTGCCCCTATCCCGCCGCAACCTGGGCGCAGCCGCAGCCAAGACGCTGCGCAGACCACAGTTCTGGTTCGGCCTCATGATCCTCTTGCCCATCCTCGTCTGGTATGGCTGGTTCTCTTTTGGCCCACTGTTGCGGGCTTTCTGGATGGCCACAGTCAACTATGATTTGATGAACCCGGCCGAGAGCCCCTTTGTCGGTCTGAAGAACTTCCGGCAGGTCTTTAGCTATCCGCTTTTCTGGATCTCTGTCCAACGCACCATCACTTTCTCGGTATTTGTCTATCTGGGCACCTTGCCATTGGCGCTGTTTGTATCGCTCTGTCTGGTCTCGGTCACCCGGGGGCGGGACTTTTACCAGTTCGTGATTTTCTTGCCGGTGGTTGTCTCTTACGTGGCCATTGCGCTGCTTTTTCGTATGCTGATGGATCCGCAGACCGGTCAATTCAACCAGATCCTGACGGCGCTCGGCTTGCCCACCAGCCTCTGGATCACCGGGCCAAATTCGGCGCTGCCAGCCATCGCGATGATTGACGTCTGGAAAGGATTGGGCTTCCATGTCGTGATCATCACGGCCGGGCTTATGGGCATTCCGGAGGAGATGTACGACGCAGCCAAAGTGGACGGCGCGGGTTCGTGGCATCGTTTTCGTTATGTGACGATCCCGCTGCTCGGCAACACGTTGCTTTTGGAATCCGTAATCATAGTGGCTGGCACGCTGCAAGCCTTTACCAACGGTCAGGTAATAGGCTGCGCCGGTAATTCCTGTTTCTGGATCAGTCTCTTGGTATACACCGAAGCCTTCACCAATATGCGCTTCGGTTTCGCCACCGCCTCAGCCTTTGTACTCTTCGTCTTTATCCTTGGGTTGACGATTATTCAGATCCGGGCACTGAAGCCTGATTGGCAATATTGAGCGCCGACGAGATAAGAGAAAAAACTGACATGCAAAAAACTATTCTTCGACCTGCAGTATCTGTCCGCATCCTGTCACCCGGCTGGGTCGGCCGCATTTTGCCACACATCGTGCTGATCGTTCTGCTGTTCACATCGTTGATGCCCTTCGTCTGGATGTTCTTTGGCTCGTTCAAAACCTACGTGGAGCTTACTTCGTCCAAGGCACTCTTACCGGTCAATTGGACTTTCGATAATTACCTTCAGATTACCCAGCGTCTCGGTTTTCTGCGTGGTTTTTTCAACACAACCCTGGTCGCTGTAATAGTAACTTCAGCCACCTTGGTCACCTCCGCCCTGGCTGGCTATGTTTTTGCGAAGTATCGCTTCTGGGGGCGGGAACGACTCTTTACGTTGCTGCTCTCCACGATGATGGTACCCTTTGCCGTTGTGCTTGTGCCTCTCTACGTAACCGTAGCCAACTTGGCCCTGGCCGATAAACTAGCCGGTATCATCATCACCAGCCTCTGTTCCACATTTGGCATCTTCTTGATGCGTCAGTTCATGGAATCGATCCCGAATGACCTGATCGACGCTGGACGCATAGACGGGGCCGGGGAGTGGTGGATCTTCACGCGGGTCGTGCTGCCCCTGGCCAAGGCCCCGCTTTCGGCCCTGGCGGTCTTCACTTTCCTGGGCAATTGGGACAGCTTTCTGTGGCCGCTGGTGGTACTGACCAGCCCGGAGAACAGAACCCTGCCCCTCGTCCTGGCAGGGTTGCGCAGCTTGTACTGGTCGCGCTACGAAATGTATGCCGCTGGCTCGATGTTGACGGTGTTGCCGGTGATGATCCTCTACGCATTCGCCTCCAAACAATTCGTAAGGGGCATTGCAATGACTGGGATCAAAGCTTGACGCAAAGCGCAAAAGCAGGAGACGAGTGATTGAGATTGATTAATCCAACTATTTTGAATCGAGCAGACAATTATGCAACTAACACAAGCACAAATCAATTTTTTCAACACCTTTGGCTATCTCGCCATCCCCCAGCTCTTTTCCGCAGATGAAATCGCCCGCATTACGGAGGGCTTCGAGTGGTCTATTCAGAATCGCGGTGGCGGTAAGAACCACGACGGCTCCAAGCGCACAATGTTTGGCGGCCCGATTGAACATACGCCAGAGATGTGCGCCATTCTCGATCATCCGGGCATTTTGGGCTTAATTGGTGGTGTGATCGGCGAAGATTTTAACTATTGCAGCGGCGACGGCAATTATTACACCGGCAGTACACGCTGGCATCCCGACGGCAACTGGGGTCAACTCTTTGCCGTCAAGGTCGCCTTCTACCTGGACCCGCTGACGCGCGACACGGGCTGTCTGCGTGTGATCCCCGGCAGCCATCGCCCCGATCATTTTGTCCGCCAGGAGAAGATCAACGTCAACCAATCCGAGGAACTCTTTGGCGTCCTACCCAGAGACTTTCCAGGCAATGTGGCGCTGGAAACGCAGCCGGGCGACATTTTGATTTTCAACCACGATCTCTACCACGCGGCCTATGGCGGCCATGAGCGTCGGCGCATGTTCACCATGAACTGCACCCGCCGCGCCAAGAAACCCGAAGACCTGGCCACGGCGCACAAGTATTTGAGCATTCATACAGCCGGCGCGAACAATGTTGACACGGGTGCCGGTATGTTTTTCCCGACCATGATCGATACCGCTAACGAGAAACGTATGATCCATCTGGAGCAACCCATTGCCATCCACGACGAATTGTTCCCTCAATTTGCTCGGCGGCGGTGAAGGGTAGAAAATAGGAGCTACAATGAAGAGAACAGACACGCTGCCGATCACCCGGCCTGCGGAGATGGTCAAGAGCCGCGCCTGGGTCGGGTGCTTCTTTTGCAACGATCCAGAATGGGTCGCCATCAACTCTGATTCCCGGAATCATGTCCTCGAAATTTAAGTTATTTTCGGCGGGTTATCAATCCGCCCACACAAGGAGCACAGCATGGAACTTAGCCCGGAACAGAAAAATTTCTACAACACCTTCGGTTATCTCATCATGCCCGGCCTGGTGCGGGACTCGATAAATTGGATCACCGAGGAGTTTGAAGCCGTCTTTAGCGACCGCGGCGTGCAGCACGATGGCAGCCGTCGCTCGGTGATTGTGCCCTTTATTGACCAGCGGGAGAAGCTCTGCACGCTGCTCGATCATCCCGGCGTTGACGGGCTGATCCGCGGTCTGATCGGCGAGGAATTCAACTACCTGGGCGGTGACGGCAACTTCTACACCGGCGATACCCGCTGGCACAGCGACGGCTTCCACAGCATCGGCCACTACCTGAAAGTCGCCTTCTATCTCGACCCGGTGGCGAAAGATTCGGGCTGTCTGCGGGTTATCCCCGGCTCCCAGCGGGTGGACCTTTTCGACAAGTGGGATGCCCGCAAAGCCCGCGAGTCGGAAAGCCTGTGGGGTACTGCCCAGAATCAGGTACCCGCCATCCCACTCGAATCTCGGCCCGGCGATGTGGTGGCCTTCAACCACAACCTGATGCACGCAGCTTTTGGCGGCAGCACCCGGCGGCGGATGTTTACCATCAACTGCTGCGCCACCTGCGAGAGCGAGGCTGAGGTAAAAGAGATGGAGAACTTTATCTCCGGCGCTGCCCGTTTCTGGATCGATCATACCCACTCGGAGGTGATGCGTCGCACCGCGTCGCCCCAGCGTATGCGCCATCTGCGCCAGGTCATCGCGCACGAAGGCCACCTGCCCGCCCTGTCCGCCAAAGCCAGAGCCGAAATGGCCGAACCGGCCCGGGGGTAACCTGAAAATGGAACGCGGATCACGCGGATTGGGCGAATCAACGCGGATTGAAAATCAGCGAAAATCAGTGGTTTCCGCGCAAATCCGCGTTCTATCTTTGATCACGAATTCCATTGGAGAACGCAATGTCTGAACGATTTTTGGTGACGGGCGCGCTGGGCTGTATCGGCGCGTGGACCGTCAAACATCTGGTCGAGGCGGGTGTGCCGGTCTGGACCTACGATCTGCCGGGGAGCGGCCACCGCCTGCGCCTGATTCTTGATGACGACGCGCTGGGCCGGGTGACGCAGATCGCGGGCGACATCACCGACTTTGCCCATTTTGAGCAGGTGGTGGCGGACAACGCCATCACCCACATCATCCACCTGGCCGCGCTGCAAGTGCCTTTTGTGCGCGCCAACCCGGTGTTGGGCGCGCAGGTCAATGTGGTGGGTTCGACGATTGTCCTCGAGACGGTCAAACGCCACGCCGAGCAGATTCAGGGCTTGGCCTACGCCAGTTCCGCGGGGGTCTATGGCCCCATCAGCCACTACCCGGCCGCTCCTCTGGCCCACGACGCGCCGCTGAACCCACAGAATCTCTACGGCGTCACCAAGCAGGCCAACGAAGGCATGGCGCGCATCTACTGGCAGGAGTACGGTCTGCGCAGCGTCGGTCTGCGTCCCTACATTATCTACGGGCCGGGGCGGGATCAGGGCATGACCTCCACGCCGACCAAAGCGATGCTGGCCGCGGCGGTAGGCCGTGACTATCAGATCAGCTTCGGCGGCTCTGCCGTCTACCACCACGCCAGCGACGCGGCCGACGTCTTCATCCGCGCCGCCCGCACCCGACTGGACGGCGCGCCGGTCTTCAACCTGGGCGGCACGAATGCGACGATGGCCGAAATGGTGACCGCGATTGAAGCTGCCGCGCCGGAGATGGCCGGACGCATCACCTTTGCGCCAAAGGGTCTGGACACCCCCACCGCGGTGGACGACAGCGCGCTGGAAGCCGCGCTGGGCCACACCGAGTGGGTTGATCTGACAGCGGGCGTCGGTCAGACTGTCGATCTCTTCCGATCTGCCGTGCGCAGCGGCAAAGTAGACGTCGAACGCATCCTGGCCTAGCCAAGAGAAATAGGGGACGCAGATAAAGAATGAAAAAGATGATGCAAATGATTTAGCGGCTTTGATCTCTTTTTTTAGCTTTGATCTGCGTCCAATCCCTCGTCCGTTTTTGACGGGGCTGATCTGTTGTCCAACCATTTCTATATCTTTTCTGGAGGAAATTCAATGAAACTGGTAACTTTTGTCCACAACGGCCATTCCCGCATCGGCGCACTGGTCGGGGATGGGTCAATCGTCGATCTGAACCGGGCCAATCCCCTTTTGCCCGCAGATATGCTGGCCTTTTTGGCTGGCGGGTCTGATGCGCAGAATCTTGCCGAGAAGGCGCTTGCGTCTGCATTGCCCTCCGCGCTTGTCGCGCGGTCTGCGGTGACGCTGCAAGCGCCTATCCCCCGACCCGGCAAGATTCTGTGCATCGGCCTCAACTACCGCGACCACGCGGCCGAATCCAACCAGCCCATCCCCCAATACCCGACGGTCTTTGCCAAATACAACAACACGATTATCGGCCCCGGCGCGGCGATTGTCCTGCCCAGTGTAACCGAAAAGGTGGACTACGAGGCCGAGTTCGCCTTTGTCATCGGGCGCACCGCGCGCAATGTGCAGGCCGCGGACGCGCTGAACTACGTGGCGGGCTACCTCCCCTTCAATGACGTCAGCGCCCGCGACTACCAGATGCGCACCAGCCAGTGGACTGTCGGCAAGACCTTCGACACCTTCGGGCCGCTGGGTCCTGCGCTGGTCACCGCCGACGAGATTGCCAACCCCCACGATCTGGACATTCAACTCACCATCAACGGCGAAGTATTGCAGTCCTCCAACACCAGCAACCTCATCTTTTCGATCAACGAACTGATCGCCGACCTGACCTCCTTTATGACGCTGGAGCCGGGCGATATCATCTCGACCGGCACGCCCAGCGGTGTGGGATCCGCGCGCAAACCCCAACGCTGGCTGCGCGCCGGGGATGTGGTGGCGGTGACGATTGAAGGATTGGGCACGCTGGAAAATCCGGTGGTGGCAGGTTGAAGGTGGAAAGTTGCAGGTTGCAGGTTGCAGGTAGACGGGCCACCTGCCACTTTCCACTTTCCACTTGCAACTTTCCACCTTCCACCTTCCACCTTCCACTTGAAGGAGAGAAAATCTATGGCGGTATCATCCATTCCACTGAACGACGAAGCAGCCCTCGCCCTCTACCGGGAGCTGCTGATTGTCCGTAAAACCGAAGAACAACTGGCCCGCTCCTACGCTGGGGGGCTGGTGCATGGCGCGTGCCATACATACGTGGGCGAAGAGGCCATCGCCGTGGGCGTCTGTGCCCATCTGCGCGCCGACGACGCCGTATTCAGCACCCACCGCGGCCACGGCCACGCCCTGGCCAAAGGCGTGCCACCCCACGAACTGATCGCCGAACTCTACGGGCGGGAGACGGGCTGCTCGCGCGGGCGCGGCGGCAGTATGCACCTCTTCTCGCCCGAAGTGGGGATGATGGGCACCAGCGGCATCGTCGGCCCCTGCATCTTACAGGCCACCGGCGCGGGCTACTCCTTCAAACTGCTCAAGACCGACCGGGTGGGCGTGGCCTTTTTCGGCGACGGCGCGGTCAACAACGGCGCTTTTCACGAAGGCATCAACCTGGCGACGATCTGGGATCTGCCGGTGATCTTCGTCTGTGAAAACAACCTATACGCCACCGAAGTGCCCTTCGCCTATGCCGCAGGCAACCAGGACGTAGGCAATCGTGGCCCCGCCTATGGCCTGCCCAGCGTGATTGTGGACGGCAACGACGTGCGCGCGGTCTACGCCGCGGCGGGTGAAGCCGTGGCCCGTGCCCGCGCCGGCGGCGGACCGACGCTCATCGAAGGCAAGACCTACCGTACGCGTGCCCACGCCGAAGGGATGCGCGAAGGCGGCTACCGCACACAGGCCGAGATTGACTCTTGGAAAGCCCGCGACCCGGTGCTTATGCACAGACAGTGGCTGCTGGACGAGGAGGTCGCCGGCGAGAGCCAAGTGATTGCGATTGAGAACGAAGTGCAGTCGCTCGTCGAGGCGGCCGCCGAATTTGCCAAGAATAGCCCCTATCCCGATGGCGCGACGGCCACCCAACACGTATTCAGCGAGGCACACAATGCGTGAGATTACTTTTATGGAAGCCACCCGCGAGGTGCTGGCCGCGGCGATGGAAGCAGACCCCACGATCTTTGTGGTGGGCGAGGGCATCGGCGTGCGCGGCGGCAACTTCGCCACGACGCTGGGACTGTTTGAGCGCTTCGGCCCGGAACGGCTGCGCGACACGCCGATTGCGGAGCGCGGCTTTGTGGGCATGTGCTGCGGCGCGGCCATGACCGGCACGCGCCCGGTGGTGGACTTTATGTTTCTCGACTTCATCCTGGATGCGATGGGTGAACTGATCAACCAGATTTCCAAAATCCAGTATATGAGCAGTGGGCGGCTGAAAATGCCTATTCTGCTGCGCGGCTGCATCGGTATCGGCCACGCCGCGGCCACCCACCACTCCGGCAGCTACTACCCGATCTTCACCCACATCCCCGGCTTTCGCGTCGTCGTGCCCTCCAACGCCTACGACGCCAAGGGACTTTTCGCCACAGCCATCCGTTGCGACGACCCCGTACTCTTTTTGGAACACAAGTCGATCATTTTCAACAAAGGGCCGGTGCCGGAGGAAGACTACACAATTCCCTTTGGCCAGGCGCGCATCGCCCGCGACGGCACAGATTGCACGGTCGTCGCCATCGGTTCGATGGTGGGCAAGACGCTGGATGCCTGTGGGCAACTGGCCGCCGAGGGCGTCTCTGTCGAGCTGATCGACCCGCGCACGGTGGCGCCGCTGGATATGGAGACGATTCTGGCGTCCGTCCACAAGACGGGCCGCCTGCTGGTGGTGGACGAGACCTTCCAGCCCTGTGGCATCGGCGCGGAGATCGCAGCGCAGGTGGTGGATCGGGGCTTTGACGATCTGGACGCACCCATCCGCCGCCTCAACGGTGCCCACGCGCCCACACCCTACAGCCCGACCCTGGAGTCGGCCATCGTACCCAACCCCCAATCCATCGCCCAGTCCATCCGCGACCTGCTGGCGGAATAAGACAGCCGACGGCAGACGACGGACGGCAGACCGCGGATCGTCTGTACTCCGCCGTCCGCGGTCGGTGGTCTGCCGTCTATATCCACGCCGAAAGGAGCAATCAATGGCAACTGAAATACTTGTCCCCCGGCTGGGCTGGACAATGGAAGAGGGTATCTTTGGCGAGTGGCTGAAGCCGGACGGCGCGACAATCGCCGTGGGCGATCTGCTCTTTACGATTGAGACCGACAAGGCCACCCAGGAGGTAGAGAGCCTGGAAGCAGGCATCTTACGCATCGCGCCCAATGGCCCCAACGCGGGCGCTGTGGTGAAAGTGGGCACGCTCCTGGGCTATCTCTTGGCTGTGGGTGAAGCTGCGCCCTTTGCCACACCCGCGCCCGTTCCCGCGGCGGCATCTGTGCCCGCCCAGAGAACGACGCCGGGAGCGCCGCCATCAGGGGCGCCGCCATCCCTGGCGGCCCGCGCCGACGCAGCAGCCATCAGCCCGCGCGCGCGGCGGGTGGCAAGCGAACTGCATGTGGATTGGTCATCGCTGACCGGCAGCGGACGCACAGGACGCATCATCGAGCGCGACATCCGCGCCGCGGCCAGCCAACGGCCTGTACTGGCCGAAATCCGGGCAACACCCGTGGCCCGTCGCCTGGCCGAAGAAGTGGGCATCGATCTGGCCGACATTACCCCGGCCAAAGCGGGTACACGTATCCAGCGTGAAGATGTGGAAGCCGCCATCGCCGCGCGTACACCTGCGCCTGCCGCTGCACCGGCAGCGTCAGCGCCCTTTGCTGTATCCGCGCCCCCGGCCTCCGCGGCTGTTACCACCCCCACCAGCCGCATCCGCCGCCTGATCGCCCAGCGTATGGCGGACAGCGCCCACACGACCGCGGCTGTCACGCTTACCACCGAAGCCGACGCCACCGCGCTGGTAGCCCTGCGCGAGCAGCTCAAAGCCACCTTTGGCCCGCGCAATCTGCCCGTGCCCAGCTACAACGATCTGCTCATCAAAATTTGCGCGACTGCGTTGGAATCGCATCCGCACCTCAACGCCACCTGGAACGAGACGGAAATTGTCGTCCACGGTGCAGTCCACATCGGGCTGGCCGTGGACACGGCGGAAGGGCTGCTCGTGCCGGTCGTGCGCGACACTCACCTGAAGAGTGTGCGCCAGATCGCCGCGGAGTCGCAGTCGCTGATCGAAAGAGTACTCTCCCGCCATCTGGGGCCGGACGATCTCCAGGGCGGTACCTTTACGATCACCAATCTTGGCATGTACAATATCGACGCGTTCACGCCGATTATCAACCTGCCCCAATGCGCCATTCTGGGCGTGGGGCGTATCGTCGCCAAGCCAGCGGTGGTCAACGACGCGGTAGTTGCCCGCAAAATGGTGGCGCTCAGCCTCACCTTCGATCACCGGGTGGTGGACGGCGCACCCGCGGCCCGCTTCCTCAACGCCGTGCGGGAATTCGTGGAAGAGCCGACGCTCTGGCTGGTGGGGTAAAGTTGACCGCGGACAGCGGACCACTGACCGCGGGTAGTGGCGGTCTGCGGTCCGTCGTCCGCGGTCTCCAACTTGAAAGGATTCTCCAATGACAGCAACCAACGACGAACTGGCCCAGGCCCGGCACGCGCTGGCCGCGGCGGGTTGCGATGCGGTGCTGCTTTCGTCCCTGGCCAATGTGACGTATGTGAGCGGCTACGAAGTACCTGTGCCTGTGGGCGCGCACGCCGAGATGGCCTACGGGCCGGACTTGGCGCTGTGCAGCGTGGCTGATGCGGGCAGTTGGCTGATCGTCCCGGCGGGGGCCGCGGCCGGCGCGGGTAGTAAATCCCGGCTGGATGGGGTGATCCCCTTCGACGGCTTCGACAGCTTCAATGCCACCGACTCCCACGCCTCTTATCTGGCGAGTGTACATCGGGCGTTGGGCGAGGCTGGACTGGCGAATGCTAGTGGGACGCTGGGGGTGGAGTATCGCTATCTGCCCGCTGCGGTATACGCGCTGCTGACGGACGAATTCCCCCGGCTGCGCCTGCTGGATGTGGAAGGGGCGATGCAGCAGGCGCGGCTGATCAAGACCGAGCGGGAGATTGGCCTGCTGCGCCGGGCCAGCCACGTGGCCGATGTGGGCCACCGCACCCTGGCCGAGTTGGCCCAGACCGCGGGCCAGACCGAATTTGATATGTGGAAAGAGATTACGGCGCGGATGTTCGCCGCGGCGGGACGCGACGTGCCGGTGACGGGCGAGCTGGTCACTGGCCCGCGCACGACGACTGTCGAATATCCCAACGGGCCGTGCAATCGCATCACCCAACCCGGCGACGCCGCGCTGATGGATATCAGCCAGCGCGTGGACGGCTACTGGTCCGACTGCACCAACACCCACATCATCGGCGGGGTGGAAGCGACGGCGGAGCAGCGGCGCTATGCCAAAGCGTCGCAAGCTGCCTGCGAAGCTGCGCTGGATGCGCTGCGTCCCGGCAACCGGGCGTCCAACGCCTGGGCCGCGGCGGAGGCAGCTTTCCGCTCCTTCGGATTAGAACCGGCCCATTACGCCGGCCACCAGATCGGCGTAGTGGTCAACGAACTGCCCCGCCTCGTCGCCTACGACCAGACGCCCATCCAGGCCGGGATGGTCTTTTCCGTGGAGCCGGGCGTCTACCAGGGGCCGGGCGGCACTTTTGGCGCGCGTTCGGAAAAGATGGCGCTGGTCACAGCCACCGGGCCGGAGATTCTGTCCGATTTCGAATGGGGGATAGCGTAAGGCGCGCTGGCTGTGTACACTCTGCCCAAGCCCAGCCGCATCCGCCTACGGCGTTGATTGCCGGCGTCAATCTGATCCTCGCCGGTGAGTTGCAGGCCCTGCAAGAACTCAACGTGGCGGTGGGCCGCGATCTGGCCCTGATGGGTGAGACGACGGCGCGCTTGTTGCTCGAAACGATCAGCCACCGCGCTGGCAAGAGTATTGTTTTGCCAACGCAGTTTGTCATCCGTGATTCCTCATCCTGATTGTCCGACCTGCACCTTTCTGCGTCTCCTCCGGGAAGGGATCAGGCAATTTCTCCCACATGCAACCAGTCTGTGACCCCTGCGCGGAAGATGCAAAAAGAACAGAACGGTTGATCAACTCTCAACGAGCAGAAGGAGTCGTATCGTGATCTACATCAACACACCGATGGTCGCGCCCTATTGGGCGCTGCTGGAGCGGGAGCTGCTGCGCACCCAAAACCAGGCAGTGGAGGCCTTTTTCCACCATTACTTCGACGAGAGGGGCTATCTGCTTTGTGTCCCGCGCTGGGGCGGCAACGACGGCCCCGACGACGCGGCCGAGAATCTGCTCAACTGGACTTTGTTGCACGCGCTGGGTGGCGCGGACAGGGTGCTCGATCTGTACAAACTGGGCTGGGAAGGACACCTGCGCCAGTATACCGAAGCCAAGACTCTGGATGTGCCATTTGCGCGGGATGGCATGTATTACAAAGAGTTTCCGGTTATGTTCGACTGGTTTCACCACAGCGAGGCCTTTTCCCCCTTCTATTTACAGGCACTCTCCGACCCATTTGACCGCATCTACCAGCAGCGCACCCGGCGCTATGCGGGCTTCTATATGAACGAAGACCCGCAAGCACAAAACTACGATCCCCAGCACAAAATCATCCGCAGTATGTTCAATGGCAGCCGGGGTCCACTCCTGCGCCCAGCTACCGGGGTTGACTGGGCGGGTGATCCGATTGAGGTGGAAGGGCGCTTTTCTCCTTTGCACGGCGAGCGCACCTACGCCGAGATGATCACCCATTTCCAGGATTACAACGATGTGGTGGGCGACAATCCGCTCAATCTCTGCGTTACTACCCTGACCCTGAACGCCTATATGCTGGCCCACGAGTCGAAATACCGGGAGTGGACGCTCGAATATATTGACGCCTGGCTGGAGCGTACCGCGGCCAACGGCGGCATCATCCCGACCAATGTCGGGTTGGATGGGGTGATCGGCAGCGCGGCGGGCGGGCGCTGGTTCGGCGGCGTCTATGGTTGGGGCTTCTCTGTCATCGTGCCCCAGACTGGTGCCGTGGCCCATCGCACCTATTGGCATGTGCGCGGTCTCTATGGCTTTGGCAACGCACTGCTGCTGACTGGCGACCAAAAATATGTGGATTGCTGGCGCGGCGTACTCGATCAGTTCAACGCCAATGCCCGGCAAATTGAGGGTAGACTGCTCTATCCCCACAGCTATGGGGACTATTTTGGCCAAGCGGACTGGATGAATTTTCAGCCCACGCCCTTCGATTCGGGCGCGCTGGAACTTTACACCTGGTCAATGGATGACCGGGATCTCGCCCGGGTGGCTGATGACCCCTGGGTGCGCTATCTTAATGGACAAAACCCCGCTCACCCTGTGCAGGCGCTCCAGGCCGCGCTGGATGAGCTGCGTCACAAGATGGAGCTGATGCACGCCGACCCGACCACACCGGACACCCGCCTCTCGGATGATATGAACCATATCAACCCCGCCACCACCGACGCACTGATCCAACTGATGTTGGGCGGTATCCCGACCGGGCGGTCTGGCTGCCCCCTCCATTGCCGTCTGCGCTACTTCGACCCAGAGCGCCAGCGGGCTGGTCTGCCCGAAGATGTGGGTGCATTGGTGGAGAAGTTGAGCGCAGAGGAGGTTGTCGTCACGCTGGTCAATCTCAGCCCCCTGTACGAACGCACCATCACCATCCAGGGCGGTGCCTATGCCGAGCACCAGTTGCAGAGCGTCGAGGTCAATGGCAAAGTGACGCGGTTGGGAACAACCCACTTCACTCTCACATTGGCCCCCGGTTGCGGCAGCCAGCTCACCATCAATACCCAGCGCTATGCCAACCAACCGACCGTCGCCTTCCCCTGGAGTCCGAGATAGGTGTCAGGGATTTGCAGTCAATGGTGAAAGGATGAACAGGTATGCTCTATCGTCGTTTGGGCAAAACGGGGCTGGAAGTGTCAGCGCTGGGTTTTGGTTGCGGCGCAGTGGGCGGGCTGCTCGTGCGCGGGGAGCGTGCGGAGATGGTGCGCACAGTTGCGCGGGCAATCGAAGCCGGCGTCAACTACTTTGACACGGCCCCCCTTTACGGCAACGGTCAGTCAGAGACAAATCTGGGCTGGGTACTGGCGGAGCTTAAAGCCGATGTCATTGTCGGCAGCAAAGTGCGGCTGGCAGCCGAGGATATGGAGAATATCGAGGCAGCTATCGTGCGCTCGGTGGAGACAAGCCTGGGGCGGCTGCGCCGGGAAAGCATCGATCTGATCCAACTGCACAATCTGGTGACAAACCAGCGCCAGCCAGCACGCGAAGGGGTGACTGTCGCCGATCTGGAGCGTGCGATGGCGGTCTTTGCGCGGCTGCAGGCCCAGGGCAAAGTGCGCTTCTGGGGTTGGAATGGTTTGGGCGATACGCCGTCGTTACAGGAGGCCCTGGCGGCACCCGCGCAGACCGTCCAGTGCTGTTTCAATCTGCTCAACCCCAGCGCTGGTCGCCCCGTGGCCGAGGGTTTTGCTTTCCAGGACTATGCCCAATTGATCGACAGGGCCGCAGCCCAGGGGATGGGGGTCATCGCCATTCGTGTTCTGGCGGGCGGCGCGCTCAGCGGCTCCACGGATCGCCACCCCAACGCGGCTGCCAGCGTCGATCCGATTGCATCGAGTTCTGTTTATGCTGCCGACGTCGCCCTGGCCCAACGATTGGCGTTTTTGATCGAAGGTGGCTATGCAGATTCGCTGGTAGAAGCGGCCATCCGCTTTGCCATCGGCCAGGACGGGATTTCGACCGCACTGGTCGGCATCTCGAACGCAGATCAGTTGGAGCAGGCGCTGAGCGCTGCCCACAAAGGCCCGTTGCCGTCCACAGCGCTGGGTGGCCTGGCCCGTCTCTGGGCAGAGGGAGGCTGGGCTTCTCCTGTCTGACATTCACCCATCAGCAACGAAAATATACCTGTCTATGAATTTTCATAAACCTCAGCGTCTACCAGACGCTGAACAGATCACCATCTACTACAACCGCAACGAGTTTGCGGCGTGGCCCTTCAACCACGGCTTTTGGGTCTTCCCCAACGGCGAACTGCTGGTCAGTTTCTCGCGCGGGCCGTGCAGCTACCAGCACAAGTACGACATGAGCCATTTCGTCGTTGATGCCCTGGGCGGCGAATATGTCGCCCTGCGTTCGACCGATGGCGGGCGCACCTGGCCCGTGGAGGGACTGATCTCTCTGGGCTCACGGCTGGCATTGGAGCGCCAACTGCGCGCCAATCTGGCCCCGGCCGCGCCGTCCACACCCATCGACTTCACCTCGCCCGATCTCTGCGTGACCGCTGGCTTTGGCATTCCGCCCAAAGATGCCCAGCATGTGGGCTATCTCCAGATTTCCAGGGACCGCGGCCACACCTGGGAAGGCCCCTTTCCCATGCCCTCCTTTGGCTTTGCCTGGGTGCAGGTAAAGGTGGATTATCTGGTGCGCCCGGATGGGCTGGTGCTGCTCTTTGTCACTGTGGGGCAGGCGGACGGGCGGCGCGGGGATCGTTTTGTGGCTGTCTACGCCACTGCAGATGGCGGCCTGACTTGGAACTATCTCAGCGCCATCCAGCCCACAACGCCGGACGCCCGTTTCGTCAACCGCTACTACGCCAGCCCTGTGCTGTTGGCGGATGGCCGCATTCTGGTAACGCTGCGTTGCCAGATCGACGCCCGCAACGCCTGGCCCGAACTCTTCGAGTCAGCGGATGGCGGGCGCACCTGGCGCTTTGTCTGCCGCATCAGCGATTGGGGCGGGCCGACCCATCTGCTGCGCCTGGAGGATGGGCGGCTGCTGGCGAGTTATGGCTACCGCATTGCCCCCTACGGCATCCGGGCACGGGTCTCGGAGGACGAAGACGGACGCGCCTGGGGACCGGAGTTGATTCTGCGCGACGACGCCAGTTCGTGGGACCTGGGCTATCCACGCGCACTGCAACTGGCCTCTGGCGAAGTGATGGTCGTCTACTATCACAACCGGGCTGATGATCCTGTGCAGTGCGACGGCGGTGTGCGTCACATTGCCGGAACGATCTTCAGGCCATAATGTAAGCCCAATGGAAAAATTCCTATCGTCAGCCTTCCGCCACAATAGCGGAGTTCTGCGCCGGGGCAATGGGGGCGAACTCGGCTTCCAATTCCGGGTTGGGGACATATTCCGGCGCGGGCTGGCCGAAGCGATGCAGGGTCATGGCCGCCGCAGATTGGGCTGCTTCCTGTTTGCTGCGCCCCCGCCCCACGCCATAGGGGATTTTGTCTGCGGTGACCTGCACTGTAAAGAAACGGGCGTGATCGGGCCCTTCGGTCAGCACTGTCTTGTAGCGGGGTGTCACGCCCAGTTCGTTCTGAATCCACTCCTGCAGGCGGCTCTTGGGGTCTTTGGCCAGGGCGCTGGGGGCCACCCGTTCCACCTCGGCAGTGAGCCGATCCTCCAGGAATTCACGCACCCGCTCCAAACCGGAATCCAGATAGATGGCCCCCACCACTGCCTCGAAGGTGGCGCAGAGGGTGGCTGGTCGCGTGCGTCCACCGCTCTCCTCCTCGCCGTGGCCCAGCAGCAGAAACTCGCCCAGGGCCAACTCCTCAGCAAAGCGGGCCAGCGTCTCCCGGCGCACCAGCGCGGCGCGCAGATTGGTCAGCTCCCCTTCCAGCCGTTGCGGATAGCGGCGGAAGAGCAGCTCGCTGGCCACAAAGCCCAGCACCGCATCGCCCAGAAACTCCAGCCGCTCGTTGTCGGGGATCTGGAAATCCTCACCGGCTTCGTTGAGGTAGCTGCGATGGACAAAGGCGCGTTGAAGGAGAGAGGGATCAGCAAAGGCAAAATCGAGGCTGGCTGCAAAGTCGGCCAGTGGACGGCGGGCGGCGCTCATGTAACTTCCTGTAGATCGGGCAGCTTCTTCAGGCCCAGACCGGTCAAATTGGCGACGACAACTTCGCCTGCCTGCACGTGCGGCTTCAATTGGCGCAGGGCCGCGGCCACAGTGGCGCTGGTCGGCTCCACAAAGAGACCGCGCGCGGCCATACCTCTGCGCGCCGCAGCAATTTCGTGATCGTTTACCGCCAGGGCCATACCGCCGGAGCGGTGGATGGCAGAGAGGATGGCCCGACTGCGCACCGGTTTCTCCACCGCAATGCCGTCGGCCAGCGTCTTCGACGAGAGTTGGCGGCGCGGGCGGATGTCCTCCCAGCCGGCACGGAAAGCGTCCACAATCGGTGTAATCGGTTCGGCCTGCACAGCCACCATACGCGGCAGCCGATCAATAATGCCACAGGCGTGGAGATGCTCGAAGCCACGCCAGGAGCCGAGAAAGAGACCGCCATAGCCGCAGGGGGTGACGATCCAATCGGGCACCTGACCGCCCAACTGCTCCCAGATTTCCCAGGCGTTGGTGATAAAGCCGAAGAGACAGGCGGGATGCCAGGCGTGGGAGGCGTAGACAGAATCGGGGGATTGGGCCGCTTCGGCCGCGGCGATGGCTGCGGAGCGGGGGCCGCTCACCTCCACCAGCTCCGCGCCGTAGACCGCGATCTGCGCCTTTTTGGGTTCGGGCGCGGTGGTGGGTACAAAGATGCGTGCGCTCAAGCCGGCGCGGGCGGCATAGCAGGCCAGACTGGCCCCGGCGTTGCCGCTGGAATCGTCCATCACCGTCTGCGCGCCCCGACCAATCAAGAAATTGACCAGCACGCTCACGCCCCGGTCTTTGTACGAGCCGCTGGGCATCAGCCCCTCGTTTTTCCAGTAGAGGGGCAGCCCCTCCCACACGTCATCAATCAGCGGTGTCCAGCCTTCGCCGAGTGTGATGCGTTTGTGGCCGGGCGCGACAACGGGCAGCATCGCCGCATAGCGCCAGTGACCGGGCTGGCTGGGGTCAATCAGGTCGGGATCGAAGGGGGGAATCTCCCCGTATTCCAGGGCTTCCCCGCTAATCGGGCAGCGCAGAGGGCTTTCCTCGGCGGGTGCAGTAAAGCGGCTGCGTGGGCAATAGGCGATCAATGCGCTTCCTCTGGGGGAGTGGAGGAGTAAAAGTTAGAACGCAGCGTCCAGCGGGCACCCGGCAGAAACAACAGATTCACGCAGATTTTTTATCCGCGCTTATTCGCCCAATCCGCTGAATCCGCGTTCGATTTTCATGTCAGGCGCTATTTGGCGGTCAAACTGGCGACGAAGGCATAGAGGGTGTTCATACCCGACGGGCTGATGGCGGACGCTCCGTAGAGATGCTCCGGTCCTAATGCGCCTTCACCGCCTGTACGGAGCACCGTTTCAAACTCCTGAAAGGTCAGCATACTCCCGGCCAGTGCCTTGCCTTTGTCGGTCACACCCTCGCCTTGCGCACCGTGACAATCGCCACATTTCTTATTTTTGTAGACGGTTGCGCCCCGGCTCAAACTGGCATCGGCTGTCGGCGTCAACAGCGTTTGGGTCTCGGTGATGACGTTCGTGTCCTGGGCCGCGGACTGCTCGGCGACAGCCGTAAAGCGGGCGGGCGGCATCGTCGCCACCACCTGGGGGGTGTTGGCAGGCACATCAGCCCCGTCGCCGCCACAGGCCAACGCAACGAGCCCAAACAGGCAAAGCACAAATGTCAGAAAAACGAGTCGTCTGGTTCTTGTCATAGGATCTACCCCGCCCGGAAAGAGAGAACACGGATTGCAGAATTGACGGATTTGTCTGCTGGTCAACGAGATAGTAAGTGCGGTTACAAACTGAAATTAAGGACACGGATAGGAGGATGCGCGCGGACAAAAACTGATAACTGATAACTCCTTCCCTCACCGCGTCATCCTCGGGTCGAGGGCGTCGCGCAGACCGTTGCCCACAAAGGAGAAGCCCAGCATTGCCAGGGCGATGGCCAGGGTGGGAAAAAGCGCCATGTGCCAGGAGACGCGCACGTAAGCCCCCGAAATTCCTACCATTTTGCCCCAACTGGGGATAGGGTCGTTGATGCCGATGCCCAGAAAACTCAGCCCGGCCTCACCGAAGATGGCGGCGGGGATGCCAAAGCTGACCGCCACCAGCAGAGGCGAGAGAGCGTTGGGCACCAAATGGCGGAAGAGAATGCCGCGCTGGGTGACGCCCAGGCAGCGGGCCGCCTCCACATACTCCTTTTCGCGCAGGGAAAGCACCTGGGCGCGGGTGAGGCGGGCAATGCCGATCCAACTGGTGATGCTGAGGGCGAAGATCACCTTCCACATCCCGCCCCCAAAGAGGGAGATGACGAGGATGGAGAAGATCAGACCGGGGAAGGCGGTCATAATATCAATCAGACGGGTGACCACAAAATCAACTTTGCCGCCCAGATAGCCGGCCAGCCCGCCCAGCGGCACGCCGATCAGCAGGGCAATCAATTGGATGGTGATACCGACGGTCATTGAGGTGCGCGCCCCGTAGATCAGCCTACTCAGGTAGTCGCGCCCGATTTCGTCTGTGCCCAGAGGATAGGCCGGGTTGCGCCAGGGCAAGACGCGCACCTGGGCAAAGTTGGCCTTGTCGTAGGCAAAGGGTGCGATAAAATCAGCGAAGATGGCAAGCAAAAGAAAAAAGACAACGATCACCAGACCGATCACAGCCAAGCGATTCTGCAGAAAGCGACGAACCGCGTCCTGCCAGAGGGTGCGGTGCTTACGTAGGGTAATCGGGACCGCTGGGTTGGGTTCTGAGACGCTCTTGTCGGCGAGATTCGCACTGGTGGTCATCAATGGCCCTCCTTTGCGCCCAGCCGCACACGCGGATCGAGACGGGTGTAAGTGATGTCGGTCAACAGATAGACCAACCCCCAGAGTAGGGCGATCAGCAGAACCGTCGCCATCACCATTGGATAGTCGCGGTTGAAGGTGCTGGTGACAAAGTATTTGCCCAGACCGGGGATGCGGAAGATCGATTCGATAAAGATGCTGCCCGTCATCAGATCGGGAATGATCGGCCCCATCACAGTCACCATCGGGATCAGCGCATTGCGCAGGACGTGGCGCACCATCACCGTGCGTTCACCCAGTCCTTTGGCCCGCGCCGTGCGCACAAAATCCGAATGCAGATAGTCAATGACGC
Source organism: Litorilinea aerophila (assembly GCA_945897075.1). Classification (GTDB taxonomy): domain Bacteria; phylum Chloroflexota; class Anaerolineae; order Caldilineales; family Caldilineaceae; genus JACQGT01. Next base: position 12,353 of record CAMDEX010000026.1, on the reverse strand, counting down.
TGGAGCGGGTGTAGCGGGCGATGATCGCCAGCGGGGCCAGAGCGTAAGCAGTGACAGGCATAACCCAATCGGCGCAGAAGTAGCGATCCACCAGGCAGCCGGTCTCACCCCAGCCGCCCAGAGGCAGCCAGTCCAGATAGACACTAAAAAACAAAATAGAGAGCGTGCCCAGGACAAAACTGGGCATAATAAATCCCAACATCGCCATAAAAGTGACGCTTGTATCAATCCAGGAATTCTGGTTGTAGGCGGCCACAATGCCCAATGGGATGCCCAACCCAAAAGCAACCAGCAGTGTCATCAGACCCACCTGGGCCGTGATTTTCCACGTACTTTTGATCAATTCGGCAACAGTTGTGGTCGGCTGCGAATAGGGAATACCGAAATCAAATTGCAACGCATTGCCCATATACTTTGCATATTGCACCCAGACGGGCTGGTCCAACCCATATTTGCGCAGGATGTTGGCTTTGGCCGCGGGGGGAAGGGGCTGGTTGGTCTCGTCGAAGGGACCGCCGGGGACCGCGTGCATCATACTAAAGGTGATCATGGAGACTGTAATAATCACAAGCACGAGGGAAAGCAAACGCCCAAGAATATAGCGGGTCATTGAATTCAGCCTGTATGATCAGAAAGGGCAAAGGAAGAGGGGCGGTGGTAAAGACCTGCCAGGTTTCGCAAAACCTGGCAGGTCCAACACCCGATCTAAAACGTACTACTTGACCAGATAGACATCACCCCACACCCAATCGTTACCCCAGTGCCAGGCAGTAATGCCATTGGAGTCAGGCGTCCGGAAGCCGTCGCCCATTACGTTGGGTTGGAAGAGCGTGCCCTGCCAGCGATGATTGATGAAGACGCTGCCCACATTATCCACCAGAATCTTCTCGGCGTCACGGAACATCTGATCGCGCAGGGCCGGATCGCTAACCAACGGCGTGGCCTCGCGGATCAGCCGGTCAAACTCGTCGTTCTTCCAGGAATGGCGACCAGTGGAGACAAAGATGCCCAACATATTGGAGGGATCCAGATAGTCCATACCGTAGGAGACAGCGCCAAAGGTGATCCCCGTAGGCTCGGCGTTCAGCGCGTCCATATAGACTTTGCCATCTTTGTTGGAAACCTCAATCTGGACACCCAAGCAGGCGCTGATGGAGGCGGCTACGCCTTGATAGACGGCCTGCATGGCGGGGCCTTCGTTGCGCAGCCAGAGTTCCTGGGCCGGGAAGTCCGCGCCGCTGGCAAAGCCGGCATCGGCGAGGTGCTGTTTGGCCAGATCGCAGTCGTAATTCTGATACTCGTTCAGCTCACCCTTGGCCGAGGAGGAGGGGAAGCCGGGCATGAGGAAGGCATAGGCGGCCAGCCCCTTGACTTCGCCCAACACACTCGCCACGATGCTCTCGCGATCCACGGCGTGGGCAAAGGCTTTGCGCACGTTGATATCGTTGAAGGGCGGGTTGAAGGTGTCGAAGAGCAGATAGTCGGTGCGGAAGTCGCCGAAGTGGCGCAGGTAGTTTTGGCTCAACACCGGGTCAGCCATCACCAGATCGAAATCCGCCGGGGTCAGTGATTCGTAGGCGATTTGCGAAACCTCACCCTTTTGGAAGGCAGCAAACTCGGTGCTGACATCCATATAGGTGACTTCCATTCGCTTCAGTTTCAGCGGGTTCGGCCCGGTGTACTTCTCGTTGGCTTCCAGAACAGACCCCTTGCCTGGCTCCAGGGAGACCAGTTTCCAGCGGCCCATACTGACCGATGTGGCCGGGTCGTTGTTGTAGAGCGGGCCGTGCGCTTCCAGGGCCGCGGCCTGCAACGGCCAGGCAAACTTCATCATCCCAGGCAGGGGCGGGAAGGGATTGTAGGTGGTGATGGCAAGGGTTGCGTCATCCACGGCCACGACACCCAGTTCCTCAACCGGCAACTCACCAGCGATGATTTCATCCCAGTTCTTGATGACACCGGAGTAGAACCAGGCAAAGTCCCAGGCGCTTTCCGGGGTAGCTGAATAGCGATAGGTGGCCACCCAGTCGTGGGCGGTGACTGGTGTGCCATCGTTCCACATCAGGCCGGGCCGGATCTGGAAGGTCCAGGTCAGTCCATCGGCCGAGGCTTCCCAGCTATCCGCGGCCATCGGGATGACATTGAAATCTTTGTCTAAGTCTACCAGGGACAATGTGAATGCGTTGTCCAAACCACAGTAGCGCTGATAGACGGAGACCATAAAGTCAGCCGTGGTTTCATTGCGTGTGATGCTACAGGCAGTCTTGTAGACCTGCTCGTCGTATGGCAGCGCGCCTTCGGGCAACATCTCACCATAGACAGTCATCATCGGGTCAACTTCGGGCACAGGGGCAACCGTCGGCTCTGCCGCGGGGGGAACAGGCGTGTCGGTGGGGGCTGGGGCAGCGGCTTCTACTTTCGGGGCTTCGGTTGCTGCCGGCGCGGCTACTTCGGCAGCGGGGGTCGCAGCAGCACCACAGGCTGAGAGCAACAACGATAGTACCAACAACAGATACAACACAACTTGAAACGACGAAACACGACGGTGTTTCACAGATGCTTCCACGTTTTCGCTCCTTTTTCTACAGTGAACGGACCAATTGAGGGTTTGTTCTCGGCCGGGGAGGATTCTGACCGAGAGAACTGCTATAGTGTACTCGATCTGGCTTGGAGACGCAAACTGCTTTTTGGCAGGGGATGGATTTCGGTAGAGAAACTGAAGTGTGGAATCCGTAGGTGCGGTTTGTAACCGCACTTTCGCCGGTAGACGTGCGGTTGCAAACCGCACCTACGACAATTTTGCCAGAGAAACCGTCCTGAATGGCGTCGGCTCAGTTGCGGAACGAACTCGGCTTTGTGCTATAATTCTTCCCACTTTCGCAGCCCATCCGCCAAAGGAAGTTCCCGTGTCTGTTCCCGATCTGCCCCGACTGAACAACCGTCAGGTGGCCGAAATTTTTACGGCCATCGGCGATCTGCTGCTGATTTTGGGCGACAACCGCTTCAAAATCATCGCCTATCAGAACGCGGCCCGCACAATTGAAGAGTTGAACCGGGACATCAACGCGGTCCACGCTGCGGGGGAATTGCGCAGCGTCCCCGGCATCGGCCAGGCCATCGCCGAGAAGATTGACGAACTGCTCACCACCGGCACCATCCCCTATTACGAAAAGCTGACCGCGCAGGTGCCCGCCGGTGTGGTGGAGATGATGCGCGTGCCCGATGTGGGGCCAAAAACGGCCAAACGGCTCTGGGAGGAGCTGGATATCACCAGTGTCAGCGCACTGCGCGCCGCGGCCGAGGCCGGGCGCATCAGCGTCTTGAAGGGTTTTGGGGCCAAAAGCGAAGAGAAAATCCTCAAAGGCATCGCACTCCTGGCCCGCCGCCAGGACAGCCGCACGCCTATCGGCACAGCCCGCCCCCTGGCCGAAGGGCTGATCGCCGACCTGCTGGCCGCGCTGCCACCGGGCACGATCCAGAAGATCGAGATGGCGGGCAGTCTGCGCCGCTGGCGCGAAACCATCGGCGATGTGGACATTCTAGCCGTCAGCGACCAGCCCGTGGCTGTGATGGAGGCTTTCCGCGGTCTGCCCCAAGCCGTTGACATTCTGGACGCGGGCGAGCGCAAGTCCAGTATCATCCTGCCCAGCGGGATGCAGGCGGATTTGCGCGTGGTGGAGGCCCAGCATTGGGGCGCGGCCCTGGCCTACTTCACTGGCAGCCAGGCCCACAATATCGCGGTGCGCGAGCTGGCCCAGAAACAGGGCTGGAGTCTCAACGAATATGCCCTGACCAGCGACGGCCGAGAAACCGAGTTTTTTGATCGTCCAGAGTACACCGGGATTCACGAACTGAAAAACTCGGTTTCTGAGCGCTTCTTCGAGACCGAAGAGGAACTCTACGCCTTTCTCGGCCTGGCGTGGGTGGCCGCGGAGCTGCGCGAGAACAGCGGGGAGATGCAGGCCGCGCGCCAAAACGCACTGCCCCGCCTGATCGAAGTGGGCGATATTGTGGGCGAGCTGCACAGCCACACCACCTTCAGCGACGGCAAGGCCACAATCGAGGAGATGGCCGCCGCGGCCCGCGCCGCCGGCTACCGCTATTGGAATGTGAGCGACCACAGCATCGGTCTGGGCGTGACGCAGGGGGTAGACGCCGCGGGTTTGGCCGTGCAGCGGGTGGAGATTGACCGGCTCAATGCGGGCTATGCGACCGATGGCAGCGACTTTCGTCTGCTCCTGGGCACGGAAGTCGAGATTCTGGCCGACGGCTCGCTGGGGCTGGCGGACGAAGTGCTGGCGACGCTGGATGTGGTGGTTGCTTCCATCCACACCGGTCTGCGCCAGGAGCGGGAGACGATCACCGAGCGCTGCCTGAAGGCCGTGCGCAACCCCCACGTAGACATTCTGGGCCATCCCACCGGACGGCTGATCGGTCGCCGCGAGCCGTCGGATATTGACGTGGAACGGGTGTTGCAAGCCTGCGCGGCAACGGGCACAATTGTCGAAATCAACGCCAACCCGTCCCGTCTGGACTTGAGCGGCCCCTACGCGCGCCGGGCCGTGGCGTTGGGCTGCAAGCTGGTCATCAACTGCGACGCACACCGGCCCGATGAGATCGGCCTGCTCCCCTACGGCGTCCACACCGCGCGGCGCGGCTGGATCACCGCCGCCGATGTGATCAATACGCGACCGCTGGCGGAGATGCTGGGGTTGTTGAAGAGAGTGAGCAGTAATCAGTTGGTCAGTAATCAGTAATCAGTAATCAGTAATCAGTGGTGGTTCGTGGATGCCGACTGCTAACCGATAAAATTACAGCCAGACCAGTCCAGTGAGCGCTGATTGAGTAGCCGAGTCTGCGAGGCGTATCGAAATCAAGCGAACGGGTCTACAAGAAATGACTCGTTAACCCGCTTGATTTCGACAGGCTCAATCTAAAGGTTTCGATACGGCTGGAAACAGCCCCAGCCTACTCAACCAGCGTTAGACCAGTATTTCTGTGGAATTCCAAAAAAGGAGAACGCCAGGAATGTCCGAACCCAAACGGACGCAATTCATCTCATCGGGGGATGATTACGACGAACCCGTCTTTGCCGCAACCCAAGCGGACGCGGATGAGCCGCATTTTGCGCCTGTGACCCAATCCCCGCCCGCGCCGGTATTTGTCGAACCAGTCTTTGAGGCTGTGCCTGCCCAGGCGCGCGGCGTAAGCCTGCCTGTGGATGGGGTAAGCGAGCCGGTTGGCTGGGATGTCCCGGAGAGCGAGGCGACGCCTGCTGTCAAGCGTCGGCTGGGACGCACGCCGCCGCTGTGGGCGGGTCTGTCGCTGCTGGTTGTCATTGCGCTTGTGGCGCTCTGGTTTTCCCTGGGCAGGCGCAGCCCGGACGAGCCGCTTCTGCCCACGCTGCCTGCGCCCGGTGTGGTGGGGAGTCTACTGCTGACCGAAAGCCCTGATTCGCAGCCCGCCGCGCAAGAGACTTCGCCCGTGGCCGTCCCCACCGCCGAGACCCGCTTTGCGCCTGACCAACGGGTTGTGGTGGGCAACACCAACGGCCAGGGCATCCGTCTGCGCGCCACACCGGGCACCGCTGCCCTGACACTGGGCATCTACAACGACGGCGCACCCTTCCTCGTCCTCTCTCCCGGCGGCGACTACACCGACTACCCCGTGCAGGCCGACGGCTACTTCTGGTATCGCATCCGCGTGGCCGAAGACCCCGCTGACCAGTTGGTGGGGTGGGCCGCGGGGGATTTTTTGATCGTGACGCCGTAAGAAGATAAGAAGATATTGGGTATTGGATATTTTGTAGTGGCGAGAAGGTGTAGTTTTCAGATTTTCAGAAGGGTGTGTTCAAAATGAGTTGGAAAGACGAATCCGCGGATTCCAGAAAGCGCTGATTGGCCTGCGCAGAGCAAGACAAATCCGCGTCACCCCTGATCCGCGGCTGTACGCTTCGCCTTAAAATTCATTTTGAACACACCGTTTCCAGATCAGGCGACATGCCCGGCGGACACCGGTAACGACGAAAAGCGGACGCCGTCCTTTGTAACCCGCACTGTCAGTGCGGGCTGCCGCAAGCGAACAGCTTGCGTTACGTGGCTCTTTTCAGATCAGAAGAGGATGAAGAACCCACAACTACGAGTCTCTTACCGTAACCGTATAGACATCACTACCCAATATCCAATATCTTAATACCGCCTATGACACCTTCAGCCTCCACTCACATCGAATCCCTACGCGCGGCTGTGCGCTATCACCAGCACCGCTATTACGTGCTGGATGATCCCGCGTTGAGCGACGCCGAGTTTGACGCGCTCTTTCGCGAATTGCAGCGGCTGGAGGCGGAACACCCCGAACTGGCCAGCCCAGACAGCCCGACTGTGCGCGTGGGCGGGCTGATCGCCGAACGTTTCGAGAAGGTGCGCCACCCCGCGCCCATTCTCAGCCTGGCCAACGTCTTTGGCGCGGAAGATATGTACGCCTGGCGCGAGCGTCTGCGCCGTCTGCTGCCGGCCGAGGAGCAGGCCAAACTGGCCTACGTCGTCGAACCCAAATTCGACGGGCTGACCGTCGTCCTGCACTACGAAAACGGGCGCTTTGTCTTAGGTGCCACCCGCGGCGACGGCGAAGTGGGCGAGAACATCACCCCCAACCTGCGCACCGTGCGCGTCCTGCCCCTGACGATTCCGGTGGAAGAAGACGGAGGAGAACACGGATTACAGAATTTGCGGATTGAAGAGGACGTCACTCCCCCTATAGACACGCAAAGAGCCTCCGTCTCAACTACCCAATCCCCAATCCCCAATCCCCAATCCCCTTCCCTCCTCGTCGTGCGCGGCGAAGCCTACGTCACCGTCGCCGATTTCGACGCCTTCAACCGCAGCCAGGAGGAGCAGGGCGAGCGCACCTATGCCAACCCGCGCAACTTCGCCGCGGGTTCTCTGCGCCTGCTGGACAGCGGCATCAGCGCCCGCCGCCCCCTGCGTCTGTGGGTCTACCAGGCGCTGATTTGGGAAGGGGTGGATGATCCGCCTGCCACCCACTGGGATTCGCTGGCCTATCTCAAGGCGCTGGGTTTGCCCGTCGCGGCGGAGGCGCGGCGCTTTACGGACGAGCAGTTCGACGAACTGGTGGACTACCTCTCCCACTGGCACGACCTGCGCGCCCGCCTGCCCTACGAACTGGACGGAATGGTCGTCAAAGTTGATTCTTTGGCCCAGCAGGAGCGGCTGGGCTTCACCGGCAAAGACCCGCGCTGGGCCGTGGCCTACAAGACCGGCGGCGAGGAAGCGGCCACAAAGCTGCTCGATATTACCGTCAAAGTCGGGCGCACGGGTGTAGTGACCCCCAACGCCGTCCTCGAACCGGTCGCCATCGGCGGCGTCACCGTCTCCGCGGCCACGCTGCACAACGAAGATTACATCAGCGAACTGGACATCCGCGTAGGCGATACAGTGCTGGTCAAGCGCGCCGGGGATGTGATCCCGAAGGTGCTGCGTCCCCTGCCCGAACTGCGCGATGGCAGCGAACAGCCCTGGCAGATGCCGTCGGTCTGCCCCGTCTGCGGCCAGGCCCTCGTCCGCCCGGAAGGGGAGGTCGCCACCTATTGCGTCAACAACGCCTGCCCGGAACAGTTGGTGCGCAAAGTGGAGTACTTTGTGGGCAAAGCCGCGCTGGATGTGGTCGGTTTTGGCTCGCGCCAGGCCGAGTTGTTTGTGGAACAGGGTTTTATCCACGACCTGGCCGACGTTTTCGAACTGCCCTGGGAAACTATCGCCGCGATGGAGGGATATGGCGAGAAGCGGGTGGAAAATCTGCGCGCCGCGATCGAAGCCGCCAAGAGCCGCCCGGCCGCCCGCCTGCTCACTGGGCTGGGCATCCGCTTTGTCGGCTCGTCGGTGGCGGAGATTGTGATGGCCGCCTACCCCGACCTGCCCAGCCTGATGGCTGCGGACGTGGCGAGTCTGAGCGCCAGCGAAGGGATCGGCCCCAAAATTGCCACCAGTCTGGTGGATTTCTTCGCGTTGCAGCCGAACCGGGCGCTCATCGCCAAATTCGCCCATCTCGGCGTGCGCATGAGCGGCGATGCGCGGGTGGCTGCCGAAGGCGTGGCCCAGCCCTTTGCCGGGCTGACTTTTGTCATCACCGGCACCCTGCCCACGCTGAGCCGGGAAGAAGCCAAAGTCTACATCGAGGAGCGCGGCGGCAAAGTCACGGGCAGCGTCAGCGCCAAGACCGACTTTCTGCTGGCCGGCGAGAAGGCGGGCAGCAAATTGGAGAAGGCGGAGAAACTGGGCGTGGCGGTGGTCAGCGAAGAAGAGTTGCGGAGGAAAGGGGAAGGAATTGTGAATGGTGAATTGTGAATGGTGAATGAGCGGGGACTGGCAATAAGCGACTGGGGACTGGCGATCAGCGACTTGCCACGTAACTGCTCAACTTACCAGCCCAGTGAGCGCAGATTGAGTAGCCGTCAGAATCCTTCGGATTCTGCGTCTGCGAGGCGTATCGAAATCAAGCGAATGGGTCTTTCTGCCACCTGCCACCTGCAACTTTCCACTTTCCACCTGCCACCCGCAACTTTCCACCTGCCACCTGCAACTTTCCACTTGCGACCATTTCAGGTAAAATAAAAGGATTGACCTGCACCCCCTCTCGCCCGCAGCCTGGCGAGCCACGTAGAAGGAAACCCATCTGATGAGTGAGATTTGGACACCGAAAGTCCCCGGCCCCCAGCAGCCCAGCGGCGGGATCGAACTGCCCAAAGGCTTTTCGCGCAAGCGGAGCGAAGAAAAGAAAGCCGAACCCGTGACCGCGCCGGTCGAGGAAGTGGCTGTTGCGCCTGTTGCGCCCACTGCACCCCCGCCTCCGGCCGGCGGCCAACCCGCACCCCGCCCGCGCCAGGCTGCCCGTCGCCCGGAATTTCTCTTCCCGCCCCAGGGCGTCCAGGTGCAGTGCCCCAGTTGCCGCACACCTTTTACTGCGGCTGTCTTCAGCATCATAGATTTGGGTGCCAACCCAGAACTGCGCGAACCCCTGCTGGGCGGCCAGATCAACGCGGCCATCTGCCAGAAGTGCGGCGCGGGCGGTGCGCTCAGTGCCCCGCTGATGGTACACGACCCAGAGAATGAGTTTTTGGGCGTGCTGGCACCCCGCCAGGCCCAGTTGCAGGATATGCAGATGCAGCGGGTGATCGGCGAGATGAGCAAGGCGCTGATGGGGCGTCTCTCCAACGAGCAGCGCCGGGGCTATATGCTCAACCCCAAACAGTTCTTCGACTGGGAACCCTTCCTCGAAAAATTCTGGGGCTTCGAGGGCATCACGCCGGAGATGCTGCGTATGCAGCGCGATCAGTCCGAGCTGGTCACCAGTCTGGTGCGGCTGGCCCCCGATGTCAAGGCGATGCAGATGGTGGCCGAACGGCGCAATCATCTGATCAACAAAGACTTCTTTGCCCTTCTCGGCCAGGTGCTCACCGCGCTCGCGCAGCAGGGACAAAAAGAGGCGGCGGACTCTATCGCCGCCGTGCGTACCCATCTGCTCAACACCACAGAAGCGGGCAGCGCAGTGAAGGCGACCGAAGAACTCCTGCGTGCGGCCATCGCCCGTCTGCGCCCGACCACAGGCCGGGAAGAGTTTTTGGATCTCTTGCTGGAGTATTGGCAACAGGGCGAGGACGGGGAATCCATCGCCGCGTCCCTGCTCTCTATCGCGCGCGGGCTGGCCGATTACCAGTTCCTCTTGGCCCTCACCGCCCGCATAGACGCCGCCACCGACCCGGAGGTGCGCGCGCCCCTGCTCTCCCTGCGCGAACTGGTGGTGGAGTTTGTCCAACAGGCGCAACAGAGCCAGACCCAGAGCCAGGAGGCGATGGTTCAACAGGTGCAGGCTTTCTTGCAAGAGGTGTTGCAGGCGGCCAACCCGGAAGAGATTCTGCGCCAACGCAGCGACGAAGTGAGCGAAATGTTCCTGGCCGTGCTGGCTTCCAACATCGAACAGGCCCAGCAGAATGGAGCTGCTTTTGCGGTCAAGCGGCTGCGCGCTGTCTACGACATCGCCATGGATATTTTGCAAGAGAAGCTGCCGCCCGACCTGCGCCTGCTCAACCAGCTGGTCTCCACAAAGGACGAGGGCGAAGTGCGCCGTCTGCTGCAAGAGAACCGCTCGCTGCTCAGCACAGAGTTTGTCGAAGGTCTGCGCGGCCTGGAAGATCGCTTCCGGGGTGAGCAGAACGACCAACTGGCGACGCGCATCAAGTCGATTCGTGTCCAAGCGACGATGCTGTTGTAGGGATGCTGGGATGATTCGGTCGTTTGCCGATGACGAAACGCAACGATTATTCGAGACCGGCAGGTCGCGCCGGTTGTCGCCAGACATCCAAAGACGGGCATTCATACGTCTGACTCAGTTGGACGCTACTACGCAAGTCGGAGATTTACGTCTTCCGTCGTCGAATCGGCTGGAAACTCTACGCCACGATCGTGCAGGTCAATGGAGCATTCGTATTAACAATCAATGGCGGTTATGTTTTCATTTTGAAGATGGAGATGCCTTTAATGTGGAGATTGTGGACTACCATTAGGAAGGTGAATGTATGGTTGTGAATGGTCTACCTCCTATACATCCTGGGGAATTTCTAGAGGAAATTCTGCATGATTTGGATATTTCTCAAGCCCATTTTGCTCGAACAGTTGGAATTTCGCCTGTGCGGATATCCCACATTGTCAACGGCACGCGCCCAATAACAGCAGAGCTTGCCCTTCTCTTTGGCCGCGCCCTGGGACAATCACCCCAGTATTGGCTCAATCTTCAAATGATATACGATCTAAAGATCGCGGAAGCGGCCATTGGCAAGCAATTGCTAAATGTCTCTGAACTGGTCACTGCCTGAACCCGTTGTCAGGCGGTTCAACTTCCTTTCACTCCAAAGGCCCCCCCAATGAGCCAACCGACTCCTCTTTCCGCGGAAATCATCACCACCGGCACAGAAATTTTGCTGGGTGACATTGTGGACACCAACGCCGCCTGGATTGCCCAACAGGTGCGCGAAGTTGGCGTCAATCTCTACTACAAGACGACGGTGGGCGACAACGAGCCGCGCATCCGCGGTGTGCTGGAGATGTGTCTGGCGCGCAGCGACATTCTGCTGGTGACGGGCGGTATCGGCCCCACCGCCGACGACATCACCCGCGACGCCATCGCCAACGCCACGGGTCGTCCGCTTGTGCGCGACGAGGCGATTGTGGAGAAGCTGCGCGAGCGTTTTGCCCGCTGGGGCAACACAATGACCGAAAACAATCTGCGCCAGGCCGACATCCCAGAGGGCGCGACGGTCATCCCCAACCCGGTGGGCACGGCCCCCGGTTTTATGACCCCGGACTTGCGTCACGGGCGCGGGGCGCGCATTATCGCCATGCCCGGTGTGCCGCGCGAGATGAAACGGATGATGACCGAATCGGTCCTGCCCTACATTTTGACGCTGACCGGCGGCGTGGGCATTATCCGGCGGCGCATCTTGCGTACAGTCGGCATCGGTGAGAGTGCGCTGGACGCGCAACTGGGCGAACTGATGAACGCGGGCAACCCGACCGTCGGGCTGGCCGCGCACACAGGCCAGGCCGACATTCGCATTGCCGCGCGCGCGGCCAGCGTCGACGCGGCCGAAGCGCTGCTGGACCAGATGGAGAGCCAGGTGCGCGAGCGGGTAGGCCAGTACATCTACACTTCTACCCCAGAGGAGAGCGTCGAGACGGTTCTCGTGCGTCTGTTGCAGGAAGCCAATGCCACCGTCGCCCTGTTGGAAACCTCCTCCGCCGGTGCAATTGCCGAGCGTCTGCGTTCTGTGGAGGGCGGCGGCGAGCGGGTGGTTGCGCTCCAGGTGGAGGAGAATCTGGGTGATGGCCTGGATCAGGAGCAGGCCAGCCGGATGGCCGCACAGATTCGTTCGGCATCCGGGGCGACATACGGACTGGCGATTCTTTCGTCGGGCCACGTGGACGAGGATTTCTATTCCCAGACGCCGGGGCAGACGTGGCTGGCCCTGGCCGCTCCCAACGGCGTGCGCACGGCCCGCTTCCCCTTTGGCGGGCGCGACGCCATCAGCACCACTTGGATCGGCAACCGGGCACTGGATTTGCTGCGGAGGGCGATTGGGGAGTAGGGATTGGCGACTGGGGATTGGCGACTGGCGAGTTGCCACCTGCCACCCAATGTCATTAAGTTAAGGATTTGGTTCTCGCAAACCAGGCCATTCTACTCGAAAACTAGGCCATTCTATCGGATAAATTGACCCAAAACTGGTTCAAAATATCCATCTTCGGTTATTTTCGAGGCTTTCACAACCTCGTCAAAACCTT
>CAMDEX010000025.1 GCA_945897075.1 Litorilinea aerophila | reverse complement strand
CAACTTCTATAAAGTGGCGGGCCATCTCTCTTTTTCCTTTCACTGCTCCCTACACGACTCTCTCGTCTCTTCTATTCTATTCTATCTGCCTTTGCCTTGACAACCAATCTCTCCACTGCTCCACTGGCTTTCTCCGACAGGCTGCTAGCACAGTGCCCATTGTGCGGTAGAGACCCTTCAGCCGGGCGCTGTCAATGGCGCGGTCGTTGCGCCCGCGCGCACCGATGGCGGTCTTGTCCATATCCACGACAACGACGGTATTCTTGTCCATCTTCAGACCGTTGCTCTTTTCCAGCGCCAGCCAGTCGGCCAGACCCGACCAGCGGTTGGCAGAGAAGATGCCCGTCGTCTCGTCTTTGGCGTGCCACGCCTCCTGATCACCCTTTTCGCCGCCGATAAAGCAGCTTCCAGGCAGTCGGCTCAACGCGGCCAGGTTCTGATAGGCTTTGCCGTCGCCGGAAAGCGTATCGCCGATAAAGAGAAGCTCGCTCACTTCGGCCCGGCGCAGGCTTTGCGCTTTTTCAAACATCCACAACGCCACCTGGGCGTAGGCAGTATCCAACTTGCGCGGAATGCCGTCAATGTTCAACCCCAATTGCACACGGGCCGATTTCAGCCCTTTCAGCCGCCGGTCCACCGGTTCCAGACTTCGGTAGACGACCCAATCATCAAAAAGATCGCTCATCGCGGCCAGACCGAAATTTTCCAGCACAAGAGGATAACTCTGAGTGGTTCTCAACTGATCCATAAGGCTACCTTTTCCGTCCGTTACTGCTTTTAGACACATCAGCCTATTATACCAGATATGGCGGGAAGAAGAATACGCGGGGGAAGTGCGAAGTGCGCGAAGGGAGGACAGGAGGACAGGAGGACAGGAGGACAGGAGGACGGGAGGACAGGAGGACAGGAGGACAGGAGGACAGGGACACCATCGCATACTCTCACGATCCCTTCCTCCCTTCCTCCCTTCCTCCCTCCCTTCCTCCCCTCACCCTGTCACATTGTCATCTTGTCACATACCCCTGGGAGACCAGCAGCTCGGCGTTGAGCAGGCTGCCGCCGGCCGCGCCGCGGATGGTGTTGTGGCCCAGGGCCAGGAATTTGACGTGGAAGAGGGGGTCTTCGCGCAGGCGGCCCACGACCGTCGCCATGCCGGGCACGCTGCCCGCCAGCCGGTCCATGCGCGGCTGCGGGCGGTCTACTTCCTCTTTGTAGATAATTGGGGGCTGGGGCGCGCTGGGCAGCTTCAACTGCTGGGCCAGGGGGTTGTATTCGCGCCACGCCTGGCGCACGTCGTCCAGAGAAGGGCGCTCGGCAAACTCCACGCTGACCGCTTCCAGATGACCGTTGCGTACAGCCACCCGGTTGCAATGCGCGCTGATCACGAAATCGGGCACGATCACCCGTTCCCCGTCAAAATGGCCCAGGAGTTTGTGCGGCTCCCGGCGCTCGATCTTCTCCTCTTCTTTGCCGATGTAAGGCACCACATTGTCGGTGATGTCCATGGAACTGACGCCGGGGTAGCCCGCGCCGCTGATGGCCTGCATCGTCACCACAAAGACCTTCTTCACGCCGAAACGGAGGTGCAGGGGATGCAGTGCGCCCACCAGATGGGTGGTGGAGCAGTTGGGGTTGGTGGTGATGAAACCCTCCCAGCCCCGCTTGCGCCGCTGCACATCAATCAGCCCCAGATGTTCCGGGTTCACCTCCGGGATGAGCAGGGGCACGTCGTCGTCGTAGCGGTGGCTGCTGGCATTGCTACAGACGATATAGCCGGCCGCAGCCAGCCTTTCTTCAATCTCTTGCGCCGGGCCGCTGGGCAGCGCGCTGAAGACAATCCGGCAGTTGATGCCCGGCTTACCCTCCACCAACACCACATCGCGCAGATGATCGGGCATATCCCCGCGCAGGATCCAATGACAGGCGTCGGCATAGCGCTTGCCCGCGCTGCGCTCCGACGCGCACAGTTCCGTAATCTCGAACCAGGGATGGCCCTGGAGCATCTGCACAAAACGTTGTCCGACCGCGCCCGTCGCGCCCAAAATGCCGACGGGGATTTTGTTGGGTTGCATAGGAGTTCTTTCTCCGTCTATCTGAAGGGGAACTCGTATTGCGTATTCCGTATTTCGTAGGTAAGTGATGTTGGCGGGGCGGATGAAGTTGGTTTTGTAGTGAGTGAAACGTGAAACGTGAGATCACGTGACGTACTCTCACGTTTCACGCTTCACGTTTCTCACTGCCAACTCAATGGGGAATGTCCCTGTTCGTCACTGCCTACGCAATACGAAATACGCAATACGCTCCTCATTTTGTAAACGCTAGTTCCACAATATCGCTCAACACGCCCGCCGCGGTGGCATCCACCCCCGCGCCCCGTCCCTGGATGACCAGCGGGTTGGGCTGGTACCAGCGGCTGCTGATCTCAATCAGATTGTCCGTGCCGGAGAGACGACCGAGCGGGCTGTCCGCCGAGACGGCCACGGGGCCGACCTGACACGCGCCATTTTCGACAGTGGCGGCATAGCGCAGGACTTTGCCCTGCGCGGCCGCATCCGCCACCAGGCGGGCGAAATGGCTGTCCAGTTCCGGCAATGCGGCCATAAACTCCGCCACCGACAGGCGGGCCATCTCCGCCGGGTAGAGACCGGTCACGGCCACATCCGCCATGTCCAGCCGCCAGCCCAGGCCACGCGCCAGGATCAGCGCCTTGCGCGCCACATCCACGCCGCCCAGGTCGTCGCGGGGGTCCGGCTCGGTGTAGCCGAGTTTGTGGGCCTCGCGCACCACCGCGCTAAAGGGTCGCCCTTCCTGCAGACCGGTCATCAGATAGCCCAGTGTGCCGCTGAAGGTGCCGGCCATGCGTGTAATCTCATCGCCGCTGGCCACCAGCCGGTTGAGGGTGGCGATGACCGGCAGACCCGCGCCGACGGTCGTCTCCCAGCGCGTAGTGGAGAGGCTGCGGGGATGGCCCGCGGTGGCGCCGGCTCGGGTGAGCCGGTTGTATGCCTCCTGTGTGTCGGTGAGGGGTTTCTTGTTGGCCAGGACAACTTTGTAGCCCCGCTTCAAGGCAAAGAAGAGCGCGGGGAGGGTCTCTGCCGTGGCCGTACAATCAACGACGACAGTCCCCTGTCTCCCCGCGATGTCCACAATCGCCGCCAGATCGTCCTGCGAACCGCCCAGATCGTGCGCTGCCAGGGATTGGCCCGCCGCTTTCAGGGCCAGCGCCTCCTCGATCTGCTGGTCGTGTAAGCCCTCCATCGGCTCGATCAGCGCGCTGCGGCTGTCGCACAGGGCCAAAAGGCGCATCTCCAGATCATACTGATCGGCGTGAAAGTCCCGGTTGTCTAAAATCTGGCGCACCAGCGCCCGACCGACACCGCCCAGGCCAAAGAGAATGACGGGTAGTTGTTGCATAGGTGAGAAATCCTTTCTGGTGGTGGGGACTGGGGATTGGGGACTGGGGACTGGGCGTGTCCCGATCCCCAGTCCCCAGTCCCTATTCCCCAGTCCCTAACTCAAATGCGTCGTGGATGGCCTGCACGGCTATGTCCGCCGCGGCACGAATGACGACGAGGCTGATGTTGGCTTCGCTGGCGCCCTGGGCAATGGCGATGACGTTTATCTTGTGGCTGCCCAGTGCGTTGAAGACACGGGCCGCAATGCCCGGCGTGCCCTTCATGCCGGAGCCGACGACGGCCACAATCACAATTTCGTTCTGGCTGTGGATATCCTCGATCAGATGCTGCCCCAGCTCCCGCTCGAATTCGCTGCGCAGTGCCTGGGCCACCCGTTCCCCCTCTTTGCCGGGCACCACAAAACAGATGCTCTGCTCGCTGCTACTCTGGCTGATCATCAGCACATTGGCGCTCTGGCGGGCCACCGCGCCAAAGGTGCGCGCTGCGATGCCCGGCACACCCATCATCCCCCGCCCAGCCACTGTAATCATCTGCATATCTTTGATGGCGGTGATGGCCTTCACGCCCAGCGGCCGGTTGGGTGTGGACTCCACAATGCGCGTGCCGGGGTGGGTCGGGTTGAAGGTATTGAGCACGCGCACAGCAATTTTCTTCTCGATGGCGGGCGTCACCGTCTTGGGGTGCAGCACTTTGGCCCCGTAGAAGGCCAACTCCGCCACCTCCTCGTAGGTCAATTCCTCCAGACAGCGGGCGTTTTTGACAACACGGGGATCCGCGGTCATCACCCCGTCCACATCCGTCCAAATCTGAATCTCGTCCACGCCCAGTGCCGCGCCGATGATTGCCCCCGAATAGTCCGAGCCACCCCGCCCCAACGTCGTGGGGATGCCCTTTTCCGTGGCCCCCACAAAGCCGGTGATGACGGGCACAACACCGCTCTGCATCATCGGTAGCAGACGCTCCGTACAACGGGTGTAGGTTTTCTCCATCAACGGGCTGGCGCTGCCAAAATTGTCGTCGGTAATCACCAATTCGCCGGCGTCGATAAACTGCGCCTGCAACCCATTGGCGCGCAGCACAGCCGCCAACAGGGGCGCGCTCAGCCGTTCGCCCATCCCAGAGACAACATCCATGCCCCGGTCGGTCAGCTCGCCCAGGACGGCGATGCTCCGACAGAGACGCTCGTACTCGCGCAGCCGGTTGTCAAAAAGGCGGCCCAGCGCGGCCCGCTCCACGCCGTCTTCGATGAGCTGGCCGACGACCACCTGGTGTTTGACCAGCAGGCTGCTGCGTGCTTCCCGGTAGGGGGCTTCGTCGCCCTGTGCCGCGGCGTTGGCCGAATCAATCAGTGTGTTGGTGACACCGCTCATGGCGCTGGTGACGACCACAACGCCCGGTCGGGCCGTCTTGGCCTGCTCCGCCACCTTCTGGGCCACAATCGCAGCCGTGGCCGCAATCGCCTCTGTCGAACCGACCGATGTGCCGCCGAATTTCATGACGATCATTGGATAGTACCTCGCGTGCTGGGAACGATTCTGTCTGACGTAGTGCATACGGTGGCAGAGCCACGATTTGCGTGCGAAAACGTGAAGACGTGAAACGTGAGAGTACGTCACGTAAACTCACGTTTCACGTTTCAGATGCTTGGCCGACCGACTAACGCTTGTGCGTTAGTTCCTCGCTGGTACGGAATACGGTGGCGAAGCCACAAGTTAAAAGGCGGCGTGGTGCGTAGTGCGTCAAGCAGTAGTGACGATTGATCCACGCACCACGCACTACGTGTAGTGGCGGACGACTAACGCATATACCGTCGATCTTGCGCTGGTACGGAGTAGGTAATGATGTTGGCGGGGGCCGATGCAATTGGTCGGTAGTGGTGAAACGTGAGATCACATGACATACTCTCACGTTTCACGTCTTCACGCTTCACGTTTCTGACTACCAGACAAACTGCATCTGTCCCTGTTGGTCACTGCCTACGCAATACGCAACACGCAACAAAAAACCTCTCGCCTGGGTAGACAAGAGGTGCATTGCTCTGCTGCTCTGCTTCCCTCTCATCGTCCAGAACGTGTCTGCCGGAGTTGGCACCCTGGCGCTATCGGCGGCTACGCTGCCACTCGATACCGGGTTGCCGAGGCTTCATAGGGCCGGTCCCTCTGCCTCTCTGGATAAGAGTCGTACGATTCGATTGTTGTTGAAAAATATAGCAAGGAAGGCGGAAATTGTCAAAGATTTTCCTCTCTTCGCATCTCCTCCAGAATTTGCCAACAGACCAGTTGCATGCGGGGCATGTGGAACGGCCCTTTCCAGAGGTTGCCTTTGAGAGTCGTCGAGAGCCGCCCGTCCCTGTGCAGATAGCCGAACCACTCACCGTACTCTGGGTCGGGGAAGTGGCGGTAGGCCCAGTCGTGGATCATCTGATGCCAGCGGGCGTACTTCGCGTCGCCGGTGAGCTGGTAGGCCAGCAGTGTGGCGATGATCGCCTCATTCTGCGGCCACCAGAATTTCATGTCGTGCCAATACTCTTGCACAGGCAGCCCCTTCACATCCCGGTAATAGATGATGCCGCCGTACTCCTCGTCCCAGCCCCAACGCCACATCCAGTCCAGAATCGTCGTACCCAGCCGGATCAGCCGTTCATCCCTGCCGCGCACTTTGGCCTCGTGCAGGACAAACCAGGCAGCCTCGATGGCGTGGCCGGGGTTGAGCAGTCGCCCGTCGAAGTGATCGGAAAACTCCCCGTTGGGTCCCACCGATTCCAGCACTGCTGCCAATTCTGGCTTCATAAAATCCCGCTCGATCTCGGCGATGCAACGGTCAATTTGTTCGGTGTACGGGGTCGGGTCGTCTACCGATTCCCGCAAAATCTGTGCAGTGACGATCAGAATCATCGGGATCGCCAGCCCCTTGCTGGGGCGCACGGCCGGGTTGACTTTAGGTGGCAGCAGACCGGGTGTGGTCAGGTAGCGGATGATGAGCCCGAAAAGATCGACCGCTTCCTGCACGGCCTGGGCGTCGCCTGCGGCTTTGCCATAAGCCGCCAGCGCCGCCACCATAAAGGTCTCGGAGAAGATATAGCGCCGCTTGCGCAGGGGGTGGCCCTCTCTGGTCAGGTGGAAATACATACGCCCATCGCTATCAAAGCCGTGGGCGCGCAGAAAGTCAATGCCGTGGCGGGAAAGACGCAACCATTCGGGCCGCGCCTCCACCTGGCTGTGCAGGGTTGCCAGCAGCCAGGCAAAACGTCCGTGCTGCCAGACACCCTTGTCCGTGTCCAGCAGGGATCCATCTCGATCACGGAAGAGCAGATAGCCCCCATACTCCTCGTCCACGGCGCGGGGCAGCCAGAAGGGCAGGGTGTCGTGCAACAGACCGTCTCGGTAGACGGCAAGCAGCCTTGCGCGCCCTTGCGCCGAGAGTAGAAGCGGTGGGGTGGGAGCGTGGGGATTGTCAGTGTACATAAAGAATTCCTTTCATAAGCAGACGGGCCAGACGCAGTTGCGCCCGGCCCGTCTATCCTATCAGATTTTGCGCAAATGTTCACAGCACGTACAGATCAGCGTATGATCTGGACAGCCGAACCCTGCCTGCCATCAATTGACCAGATTTGTCCTGCTGTGCCCGCCGATTCTGCCAGCGCAAAGCTGAATGGCCCAGCAAACCAGCCGCCGCTCAACCGTCCCGCGGGCTGCAAATCGGTCAATGCGAACTGTTCGATCCCTTGGAAGGTGCTGATCAGCAGATAGCCGCTCTCCGGGTCTAGGGCCAGGGCTTGGGCCGCGCGCAGGGGGCGGCTGAGTGTCGGCTCAATGGTTGCCAGCCGCTCGCCGCTTGTCCCATCCAGCACAGCCACTTGGCCGTAGCGGGGGGCCAGCATATACAGGACGTAGAGCCGGTTGCTGCGTCCATCGTAGGCGATGTCCTGGGGCAACCCCAGCCCGTCCAGCTCCACCTGCCAGCGGATCGCGCCGCTGTTTTCCACAAAGATCACCCGGTTGCCGCCGGGCAGGGTGACAAAGACCCCCTCCGCCACGGAACGCAGTACATACGGGGACTCGTCCAGCGCCATACTTCGCACAATCTGCCCCGAAGTGGGATCGGCCAGAAGCAGACGCTTGCCGCCTGTCTCGGCGATCCATAGCCCCGCCCCATTCTCAGCCAGCCCGCTCGGTCGGTTCAGACCCTCAATGCGGGTGCGCACTACGCCGTTCGCTGGATCATAGAAAGTGACCGATCCACCTGCCTGTGCAGCGGGTAATGTGCTGGCCGCGTCCGGGTTCAACGGAATCCAGCCGCTGGCTGGCTGCTCACCCCAACCGCTTAGGTACAGCAGAGACGATCCAGCCACTATCTGCTGCGGACGGGCATCGCCTGCCACCTGCCAGAGCAGTCTACCGTCGGCAGCGTGTTGGCTTACCTGCCCCTCGCCAGCCAGGATCAGCCCATTGCCTTGCACGGCCAGCGCACGCGCCGGGTATTCCAGCGGCCATTGGGCGATCTGCACGCCCCGGCTTGTCATGCGTTGGCTGTTTGCGCCGCCGTCGCCGCCTTCCAGCAGGGGCAGAAAGATCGTTTTGTCTGTGGCAAAGGTAGTCGTGCGCAGGGTATAGCTGCTGTTGCAATCCGCATAGGCGCTGCTGTTGCTCATACGCAGATAGAATGTGCCGCCTTCGACTGGCGTGTTCAACACAACCCGGCCAAAGCTGGTTGCAAGCAGCGTGGCCCCGTCGCTGGCAAAGAGTTCCATACGCACAAGCAGATTCTGATCCGCCACATCCGCTGCAAAGAGATAGGCACGGGCTATGTCCTGGCTGGGCAAATCCAGACGGAACCAGTCGGCTGCACCGGGTGCATGGAGTGTACCGCTGGCGGTCAGATTATCCAAAGGCAGCAGCCGGGCCTGTTCCGGCCTGTCATCCGGTTCAAATGGGTCGGCCAGAGCGGGACAGATAGCCGGCTGGGTGGGAGTGGGCGTCGGTGTGGCGGTGGGTGTCAGCACCAGTACAGGCCCGCCGTCAGAGATGACGGTCACGCTGTCATCATCGGCGTTGGTAACAAAGATGCGGCTGGTCACCGGGTCAAAGGCGATGCCCTCGCCCGCGCCCCGGCCTGTGGGCAGCCAGCCCACGTAGGCATAGTCGTCAGGCTGGTAGATATGTACCCGCTCCTCTTCTGGGCAGACGGCGTAGACCCGGCCATTGATGTCGTTGACGCCGACTGTCCACGGACGGCAATTCAGCCGAATATCGCCAATGTGGGTTGGATCGCCTGCCTGATCCAATTCAACGACGCTGATACTACGGCTGTCTATATTCGCCATATAGAGACGACGTAGATTCTTATCAAAGGCCAGACCGTAGGCACCCTGGCCTAGCTGCAAACGGCGCAGCTCCCGCGCTTCCCAATCGAAGACACTGAGCGAGCCGTCCAGATGGTTGGAGACGTAGAGCCGTTCGCTGACCGCGTCAAAGACCAGAAAGCTGGGCTGCTCGCCCGCTGGCACATCCAATTTGCTGCCGTCGGTCAAGCGCACGGCGGTGAGCGTATTGCTGCCAAAGTTGGCGACATAAGCCAGGGGCAATTGGCTGTGCAGGGCTACCCCGTCGGGTTGGCTGCCTGTGGGCGAGCGCCAGAGAATCGTGCGTGTGCCCCGTGCCGCGGCTTCTACGGCAGTCAGGCTGTTGGAAAATTTGGAAGCCACAAAGACCTGTTGGGTGCTGGTCATCACCGCCAGGCCATTGGGGCCAACTGCGTCGCCCAGGCTGATGCTCTCCAACACCTCCAGGCTGTCCGCATCCAACACAGTCAGATTGTTGCTGCGATGGTTTGCCACATAGACCCGTCGGTGGGTGCTGTCAACCGTCACCCCGTGGGGTTGCTGGCCCACCTGCACGACGGCCAGAACCCCCAATTCGATGGTGGGGATGGCTGTCGCTGTCACGGTTGGGGTCGTGGTTGGTGTGGCGGATGGCGTCTCGGTAGGGGTACTTGTTGCCGTTTGCGTCGCTGTGGCTGTCGGTGTCGCTGTGGCTATCGGTGTAAATGTCAGTGTCGCTGTGGCTGTCGGAGTAGCCGTTGGCGTCGCTGTCGCTGTCGCTGTCCCCGAAGGGGTTTGCGTGGGTGTCGATGTTGGCGTATGAGTCGGCGTCGTCGTCGCTGTATGAGTCGGTGTCGTCGTCGGTGTATGAGTCGGTGTCGTCGTCGGTGTATGAGTCGGCGTCGCCGTCGGTGTATGAGTCGGCGTCGCCGTCGCTGTATGGGTCGGTGTCGCCGTCGCTGTATGGGTCGGCGTCGCCGTCGCTGTATGGGTCGGCGTCGCCGTCGGTGTATCAGTTGGCGTCGCCGTCGGCGTCTCCGTCGGCGTGGGTGTGGAGGTTGGCGTTTCCGTCGGGGGATGGGTGGCTGTCAGCGTAGCCTCAGCCGTCATCTGCGCCGCAATCGTCGGATCCAATGTGGGCGTGGACGTGGCGGTATTGGTTGCCGTTGGCGTGCTTGTCGGGCTGCTCGTGGCTGTTGGCGTGGGCGTAGGCGTATTGGTTGCCGTAGGCGTAAGGGTAGGTGTGGGTGTCGGTGTGGGTGTCGGTGTGGGTGTCGCGGTGGCTGTATCCGTCGCGGTTGGCGTTGGGGTAGCTGTGGACGTTGGCGTTTGCGTAGCGGTTGGCGTCAGCGTCGGCGTGCTGGTAGATGTATTTGTAGGCACGCTGGTCGCTGTGGGTGTCGAGGTCTCTGTCGCTGTGGGCGTCCCGGTGTCCGTAGCGGTGGGCGTCTGCGTGGGCGTCTGCGTAGCCGTCGGTGTAGCAGTCGCTGTGGGTGTCTGCGTGGCCGTCGCTATGGATGTACGGGTGGCCGTCGCTATGGATGTACGGGTGGCCGTCGGCGTTGGGGTGGACCCCGGCGTCTTGGTGGGTGTTACGGTCTTTGTCGGTGTTGCCGTTCTTGTCGGGCCTGGCGTAAAGGTGGGCGTGGCTGTGGCGGAGGACGAGTAGATCGTCACCGGCGCGGCCTGACCTGTCCCGCCCACGCTGGCATTGGACGCGGTGGCCCCCAACGTGGCGTAATGGGTGCCCGCGATATTGCTTGTCCAGGCTTGAAAAACAATGTCAACGCGGCTGCTGGCAAAGGTATCGCCCTTGTCCACATTGTCGCGCACCTTAATGTATTGGGGGCGGGGGTTGCCATAGGAGTCCCCATTCCCGTCAATCCAATTCCAGTTGGTCCACACATTGGTTGGATCGCTCAACTGGTAGGGCACAACGCCGACGATCTCGGCCCACCCCTTCCAATAGTCCCGAAAGCCGCCCAACATATAATTGCCGCGCAGCCCATCGTCTACCGCAGGGAAGCCTTCCCAGCCAAAGGTGTTGTTCCAGAGTTCGTAGCCCGTTTCGCTGAGCATCACTTTGATGCCCTTGCGCCCCCAGGCCGCGATCTGCTCCACCTCCATTTGATAGGAATCAATCGTCAACTGGGGATAGGTGGCACTGCCCCGGTGGATGTTGTATTCCGGTGGGTGGTTGGCCGGGTAGGGATGCGCACCCCAGACGTCCCACGCCCATAGGCTGGCGGGCACATCCCGGAACATCTGGTAATTGAAGGTGAGGGGGCTGATGTTGCCGCCGGGGCTGAGAGGGCCGTTCATCAGCACAATCCGACCGTCACCGATGCTCCGGATGGCGGCGGCGGATTCTGTCAATAGCTTGCCATACTCCTTTGGGTTGGCCTGGCCGCCCCACTCCACATTCAGGTTTGGCTCATTCCAGATCTGAATGTAGAGTTTGAAACCATCGCGCCGGGGCAGATTTTCGGTGACCCGTTTGAAGGCCTGGGCCATCGCAGCAAAATCGCTCGGCTTCTCCCAATAATTGCCGTTGAATGTGCTCTGCAAACGGATGATCGGCTGCAAGCCCCGGTCATACGCACCGTTGATAAAATCAATCCAGCACTGCTTCGGCTCGGTTGTGTCCAGCAGAATCCCATAGAACATCTGCTTGACATAGCCGTGCCACCCAAGCAGGTTTTTGGCCCGGTCCAATTGCCAATCCATGTATTGCTGATCGCCGCAACGTTCTTGCACAAATGTATTGATGCCAAAGTAGGAATCGCTGCGCCGGGCAGGGAGAGGGAGCGCGGCAAAGGTCAGGGTGCGCCCGCTGATGCTGGGATTGGCTGTGCTGATCAGCGCATCGTTGATCGTCAGCTTGGTTGTGCCCGTCTTGTAGCTGAAACCAGCGGGCAAGGTAAACGAGACCCGGAAGTCAGTTCCACTGTTGGAACCGCTGTTGACGCCCGTGACCTGGTAGGTGACCAACCCGCCCGCGGATTGATAGGAGGGCGACGCAGACGCGCCCACCGACAAGACTGCTGCGTCCGCCTGGGCTGGTTCAAGCGGCCCTGTGTTCGGTTCTATAGCCGAAGCGGGGTAGACCTGCCCCGCCAACAAAATAACCACCAGCAGAATTTGGAGCACCATTCGGCTCTGTTCTATTCGCTTGCGGGTTGAATTTCCCATTGAGCAATTCGCCTCCCACTCATCAAATCAATCGTCCCTTGTCTATTTTACCCCATTCCCCTTGCAATCATAGTTACGAATCTGGCCTATTTTTATAGGTTTGTTTTTTTGCTCCCCAAAAAGGAGAGGGCCGATCCGTTATACGAATCGGCCCTCTCCTCTTTCGTTGCTGGATCGAAAGCATATTTACAGCACAGAATTCTACGGATTTGAATAATAAGACGACATTCGCCCGCTATAGCTGCGAATGCCCAACCCCTGCGGCGTTTTCAGGGTCGTGTACAGACTAGGGCGGGCCTTTGTGTCTTTGCTCCAGCCACTTAGCATACGGTGGCGCACACCATTGGCGCGCAGAACCTGACGGATGGTCTCAACGCTGATCTGATCGACAATCTCCTGATCCACCAAATAATCGCGCATACGCTGCAAAGACCACTGGGTGAAGGAAAGACCCAACTTGCGCGGATCGCCATTGGCGAGCGCAACAATTTTGTCCTTCTGTTCTTCGGAAAAGACCGGTGGACGCCCTGGCGATTTACCGCTGTGCAGACCTTCCATGCCTTCGGCGTTGAAGCGATGGATCCACTTACGCACATTGATCGGGTGTAGATCGACCTCGCGGCTGATCTCCTGCACCCGGTGCCCTTGGGCTGAAAGAAGAACAATCATCAACCGTTGGGATGGAACGTCACTGCTCTGATCATCGAGCAGCGACTCCAGTTGTATCCATTCTTTCTCTTCTAATTCACGAATATACAAAGCCATTTCATATCTCCATTCTCTGGCCGGACAATTCGCTGTGTAAATCCGGCAATGCCTGCATAGTCTAAACAAATATACGTGACTAATCACACCCGAAGTGTAACAGTCCCCTATCCAGAACCATATAGTACTTTGTCTTTTCGTAGGGTAGGACAATTGTACTGTATGCAGACGTTTTGCCCTGTTAATGCAGGAAAACAGAGAAGGAATCAATCGAATTGGGACGCAGGGCGGCAAACACAAACCTTACTACACTATGTTGGCATGTGTGCAGTACTCAACCAGATGGGGCAAGGATTGCAGGGTGGATTGGGGGTGGCTGTGGGCGCGCAGATAGAACGGATTACCCGTCCGTCCAACCTTTGTTACACAATTCTCTTGACCACCAGACGCTTTCAACGATTGGTGGGGAGCCAGCGACGGAGGAGCGCATTGCAGCGCAAAACAAGAACTTCAACCGGGGTGTTCAGTGACCAGATCGCGTCTGCCCCTGCCGTCAATGCGGTCACCAATTGTTCGGTGGAATACCCATCTGTCAGCATAACCAGCGGTACTCTGCTCTCAAAGCGAATACGTGCAACGACCATTTCAATGCTGTCTTCCAGGCTGTCAAAGGCATCCAGCAGTACAAGGTCTGCCTTGAGCAATTCGCCGCTGGAAACATCGAAGATATCCGCCACAGTCAGAGAGACACCCTGGTTTTGCATATGACGGTAAAGATCCTGTCCTTTGTCGTCCATCCGGTTGCGTTGACGCAGCCACACAATCCGCGCACCATGCATACCCGTGTACGGCGCTTGGCCGCGCTTGGCAAGCTTTGCCAGGTCGAACAGTGAATTTGGCATATTCTGCCCCTTTTCCTCTTTTAGTAGGGTCATCTTACCGGTCATTTTTTATGATTTCTATTTCAATTGCTGCTCAATCGGTCACTATTCAAAGCATACGAAAATCACGACAAATTTCAACCAGATTCGCTTGCCATTCGCTGACAAATCTCAACAAACGGCCTTACAGTCACGTTGTACTCTTGCTGGTTGGCAAAACTGCCGGGCAGCTTACCCATACAACAAAAAGAGATGCGATCACACGCATCTCTCTTTCCTGCTCATTTGTTTTGGCCTATTGGTTGTCCGTCCGTTGACCAACTATCTGACATTGTCGGCAAGGTTGCTACAATTGAAAAGTACGATTGTTGGGTTCAACGATTCGCTGGCTGTAGTTTGTCACATATACCTGCAACTTGGCTTGCAGCCTCTTCCAATTCTCACTCTGCAGAATTGCCTGCAACTTTTCCAGATTGGCTGATTCCCCAATGGTCAGCATTTGCGGACCACCGCCATAAATGGTATACCAAACCTCGGCTGGTTCAATGCCCAATTGCATTAGACCCGGGGCAAATTCCCGCATCACGAATTCAAAGTAGGGCTGTTCCCGGCCTGTCTTAACGTTCCACTTCATTAATAACCTGACCATAAATCCGTCAAGCCTTCCTCAACCAGCAGAGCATTCATCGAAAAACCGCCAACCGTAGCGCCCGTCGCCTACGTTTTCAGACAAACAGATCGCCGGACGCACTATCCAATGCTACAATACCAGATGCACCGTAGAAATGCAACTCTCTCCCGTTTTACCCTGGCTTTGCTGGCTGCCTGGTCGTTTCTGGCTACTCTGCTTGTCCATACCACCCACTGGACGGAAGTATCGGCGCAGGGTACACCCCTCGAACAGAGCAATCTCCTACTCTTGCCTCTGGGCGATACAACGATTGAATTACTCAGCCACACCGTCAATGTCGCTGTCTCGGTTGGGGGGGATCGTTCGCTCCGCCTGGATATTGCGGCCAGCTACCGTTTTCACAACCCAAAAACAGCGGAGGCTACGCTGCTTTTGCAGGTAAACACGCCTTCCACCGATGCACCGGCCGCGCTGCGTCTTCCCGATGCACTTGCTCTGGAAAGTGGTGGAGAGATTTTACCATTGCAGCCCACCGGCAACGGTCTGCAACAGACGACTCAACTCCAGTTTGGCCCGGACGCCCGCCGTTCTCTTCTGCTCCGCTACAGCCTGCTCTTTGCCACAGCCGAACTCCCCGCTTTTGTCTACCCGGCCAGTGCGCTGGATATTTGGCCGGGCCGGGTGGGGAGCTGGCGCGTTACACTGAATTTTGCCGATGCGGGCAGCGGTCTGCTGGCCGCGGACAACTGGCTGGCGGCTGAACCGGAGGGGTGGAGCTACAACGGCAGCCGTCTGCAATGGCTCAGCGAAAACGATTTTCCCGCAGAGCCGTTGCGCTGGCAGGTGATCCACCCGGCCATCTGGCAAGAGATACAGAGCCGCCGCCAGGCAATCCGCCAACAGCCAGCCACAGCGGATTTCCGGGCGCTGGGCGATCTCTACCGCCGCCTCTATGACAGAGCGGGCCACCAGGTCGGGGTGACGGATACGAATCTGGAACGCTTCTATGCCCAGGCGTTGAGCGCCTATCGAGATGGCCTGGCTTTTGCCGAACAGACAGGAGTGCCTCCCCAGGAGAGGGCCTCTTTCCACCAGGCATTGGCCGCACTCTACCGCAGCCGCAGTATAGGGGCAGACGGCAAAATTGATTTTGCTTATGCCCAATGGATGAGCGCCGAAGCAGAAGCGGCTTTGGCTCTGCTGCCCGCCACGGCCACCGCCGAGCGCAGCGAAGTGAGCGGCTGGCTGGCCGACGGTCTGCGTATGCAGGCGCGCCAGGCCCAACAGCGCAAAGATTGGCCGGCCGCCCTTGCCCTCTTGGAGAGGCTGGCTGCCCTGCCCGACAGCCCCGTTGACCTGGGCGCACTGGCCGAGGAGCGGCGTCTGCTGCTCTTGGAGCAGGCCCTGCAATTTCTGGGCCAGGGCAACCAGGAGGCAGCGCTGGCCCTGGCCGGTTCTACGCTGGCCCTGGACGATCTGCTGCCCGCGGCCGCAGAGCGGACGATCTTTGCGCGCTGGGAACTGACCCTGACCATTCGCCCCGACGATCTAATTCTCAGCGGCGCAGCCCCAGCGCTTGCAGGCCGCACGGAGGAGGCGCGTCGCCTGGTCGAACAGCTATCCCTGGCCTGGGCTGCCGTCCAACCCCAGCCAGGGACGGCGCAGATCCACTTTGACGGCACGCGCGCGCTTGTCACCCTCGCCGGTGTCGCGCTGGGAGATCGGCTGGCGCTGGTGCAGGCCACGCCCCAGAACACCCACTGGGCGCTCCTGCGCACGCTGCTGGTCAACGCCGATGCCGAGATCGAAACGACAGCCCATCTGATCTGGCAGCGGACCAGCCTGCGCCATTCCCTCGACCTGCGCCCGGTGGCCGACCAGTGGCTTGGGATTGCGGCCAGCCTGGAACGGGAGAGTCTGGCCGGAGATAGCCCGGTTGCCGCCGAAGCGCGCATTCGCAAGGAGCTGCGTGCGCTTGCCCAGCGCCAGGAGGCAGAGCGCTGGCAGAAGCTGGCGCGCGAGAGCCGCGTACAGATCGAGCTGGCTGCTTCTGCCCAAACCGAGCCGGCTGCCAGCCGTGTGTGGAGCGTGCAGCCGAGCGATCCCCCGCAGCCGCTGGCCTACGTCAGCCAGACAATCAGCCCGCTGCGTCTGCTCCTCGCCATCGCCTTGGCAATGGCAGCCATTTTTGTATTGGCTGGAATCCTCTGGTTGCTATTATAATTTTTCTATTATAATTACGTATGCAGCATCTCTGCGCAGGGTTGGTAAGATCGCTTGCCAATCTTTGAGCCAGCTTCCTTCTATACTCTTCCTATGCGTCAACCCACCAACTTTGCGCCACGACAACAGAGGCCACACCCAGCGACAGCCGCGCTGAGCGGACTGATCGATCCGGTTTCGGCGCGCAGCCTCGCCACCAGCGGCAGCCGGGTGACGATCACGCCGGCAGTAGAGCGGGCAAGCGACGCGCCTGTCTTCTTCCAAGAGGGGCGCGTCGTCACCTTTCTTCTGCTCGGCCTGCTCTATCTGCTTCTGGCGCTCTCGTTGGACGCGGCGGGCTGGGTGAAAAGTATGGGCCTGCTGGTGCCGGTTGTGCTGGGCGCGCTGACATTGGGCACGCTGATGGCCTACAGCCGTTTCGACGGTTTTTTTATGCTCTCGCACAGCCTGGCCACCGGGCTGACGTGGGTCTTTTATCTGATGACCGGCACAGTGGGCCACGAACGGCGGGTGGCGGTCTTTCTCGATCACGGCGTGCCCGTATTGCAGGCCCGCGCCTATTTTTTGCTGGAGCGCTGGCTGGAATGGGTACAGGCTGCCCTTAACAACAACGCCAGCAACGACAACTATATTTTTGTCTTGGAGATCAGCTTTCTGGTCTGGTGGCTTGCCTATTTGGGCGCGTGGACGGTCTTTCGCCACGGCTATGTCTGGCGCGGGGTGGTGATGGCCGCGGTTGCGCTGCTGGTCAACACCTATTATGCGCCCAATCCAGTCACGGGCTTTCTGATCACTTTTTGTATCGCGGCTTTGCTCCTCTTGGCTTGGACCAATCTGATCAGCAACCGCCAGCGTTGGCGCGCCTTTCGCATCACTTTCAGCCAGGACATCGGTTTTGATTTTATGCGCACCGGTCTGCTTTATACGCTGATGATTATTACTTTTGCCTTTGTCGCGCCCAGCCTGGGACGCAACACCTGGTTTCACCGCCTGCTGGCCCCTATCAACCAGCGCTGGGAGGAGACAACCCAGGAGTTCAACCGGCTTTATGAGGGGTTGAACCGTCAGGAGCGGCTGGTCGCCACTGGCTTTGGACGCACTCTTGCGCTGGGTGGCGCACGCAATGTGACAGACCGGGCTGTCTTTCAGGTGCAGGCTGCCCAGGGACGCTACTGGCGCGCGGTCACTTTTGATGAATTCAACGGTCGCCAATGGACAAACAATGCCGAGATCGAAGCGGAATTTGAAGCGGGCACACAGATTCCTGTGATCGGTTGGAGCCAGCGCAAAACCCTGACCCAAACCATTACGCTGCTGGCTTCCACCGGGGGCGTTGTGCTGGCCGCGCCGGATGTGCAACAGAGTTCGGTGCCAATTCTCGGCTCTTTTATGCCTGTGCTGGACGTAGAGGGCGCGATAGAGGCCAACCCAAAAGTCCAAAACGAGTTAACATATATCCGCGCGCGGACGCTTTTGGAGGTGGGTGACAGCTACACAGTCGTCAGCAATCTGACGGAGATCACCGAACGCGCCCTGCGCGAGGCAGTGGTTGCCTATTCGCCCGCCATCAGCAGCCACTATCTACAGCTTCCCGACGATTTTTCACCCCGCATCGCCGCGCTGGCCAGCGAAGTGGCTGGCAGTGTGGATGACCCGATCTATGAACGGGCGAAGCGGGTGGAGCGCTTTTTGCGCGGCTACACCTACGACGAGGCCATCGTTGCGCCCGCCGCGGATCAGGACCCGCTGGAATACTTCCTCTTCGAGATTCAGCGCGGCTATTGCGACTATTACGCTTCGGCTATGGCTGTGATGTTGCGCAGCCTGGGCATCCCGGCGCGCACAGTCAGCGGCTATGCCGAGGGGCTGTACGACGAGGAGAGCGGGATTTATGTCATTACCGAGCGCGACGCGCACACGTGGGTAGAGGTCTATTTTCCCGGCTACGGTTGGATCGAATTCGAGCCGACCGCGGGCGAGAGCGCGCTGGAACGTCCCTCTGGCGCGGATCTGCCCGAACCGAGCAGCATTCCTGGCGCGCCCGACGAGATCAACAATCCCCAGAGCGATGAAGACTTTGGGGGAATCCAAGACCTGCCGCCGGAATTCCCCGAAGGGGCCGCGCCGGACACGGCCTTCCGCCCCTCCACCCAATGGATTGTTGTGACTGTTCTGCTTACGCTGGCGGCCCTGGCTGGCGGTTGGTGGTTGATGCGTCGCCGGGTCTGGCAGGGGCCGGACGGATTTGTCCTCGATCCACCTCTGCTTGTCTACGCGCGGCTGATCAGCTGGGCGCAGCGGCTGCGATTGGCAACGCAGAGTGGCCTGACCCCCTACGAACGTTCGGCCATCCTGACCCAGGAACTGCCGCTGGGCGCGCCCTTCATCCAGCGCATCACCGACATTTACGTGCGCTTCCGCTTTGCCCCGCGCAGTGTCCACGCGGCCAAGAGTGAGAGCGAATTGGAAAGCAACTGGCAGCAGTTGCGCCCCGTCCTCCTGCGCGCCTGGCTGCAACAGCGTCTGCGCCGGGGCGATGAGGCGCGTAAGCGACGCTAAAGCGCCAGAATTCGTTCTTGACAACCCCTTCATTTGATTGTATAGTACTGCGGTATTACATACCGTTTGCTGTCGTACGCCATCCCCTGGCGCTCCAGCCACCCGACCTACCCCACTGAAGGATGCCTGCTTATGCGCGTTCGACATCAATTCGTAGCCATCTCTGTTTTGGCATTTCTATTCATTGTTACGAGTCTTTCCAGTGCCGCTGGGGCTGCGTTGATGCGCGTTTTCTTCATCAACGTGGGCCAGGGCGACTCTACACTTGTCCAGTCAAATGGATTTGACGTACTCGTTGATGGCGGCGGATTTCCTGCTGGTCCCACCGTTGTTGCTCATTTGAAAAACATGGGCGTTGACACATTGGAAGTGATGGTAGCCACCCATGCCGACACCGACCACATCGGCGGTTTGGTCGATGTGC
The DNA here is from genome assembly GCA_945897075.1 of Litorilinea aerophila. Classification (GTDB taxonomy): domain Bacteria; phylum Chloroflexota; class Anaerolineae; order Caldilineales; family Caldilineaceae; genus JACQGT01. Next base: position 17,319 of record CAMDEX010000025.1, on the reverse strand, counting down.
TGGAAGACAACAGCATCACTGTTGGGCTTTTGCTTTACAACGGTTATCCAGATGATATAAATGCCTTCACCGCTATGATGGACGCTGCGACCCAGAGAGGTGTGCCGATTGCTGTGGCGCAGTACCCGTCTCAATACGACTGGGGCGGTGTGACGGCGCATGTGTTGAATCCCGCACCTGGCCTCTCAGGAGCGGAGGACAATGACGTGTCGGTGGTGTTGTTGTTGGTTCAAGGCGACATCGAGTATTTGCTCACCGGCGACATTGGGACCGCAGTTGAAGCCACTGTGGTAGCCAGAGGGACGCCAGTGGCCGCCGATGTGCTAAAGGTGGCCCACCACGGCAGCAAATACAGTTCATCTGCCTCTTTTCTCGCCGCGGTGAATCCATCTGAGGCGATTATCAGCGTAGGCAACAACTCTTACGGACACCCCACCGCGGAAACACTGGCGCGACTTGCCGCAGCCGGGGCACGCATCTGGCGCACGGACCAACAGGGGACAATTGTCGTCAACAGTAATGGGCAGCGTCTGGCCGTCAACGAAGACCTGCCGTCTGTTGACGTACTCCTCATCTTCCTGCCGTTGGTCGTTGCACAAAAGCCGGAAGTGACGCCTACACCAACGGCCACGCCAACACCAACAGCGACTATCCCGCCAGTAGCAACAGACACGCCAACACCAACAGCGACTATCCCGCCAGCAGCAACAGACACGCCAACACCAACAGCAACTACCCCGCCAGCGACAACAGACTTGCGGATTACATCTCTCGTTGGGGATGGGAAGCCTGAATCTGTAACGATTCAAAACTTCAGCAGCACTAGCCAGGATATGACTGGCTGGAAGCTGGTCAGTGTGGTTGGTCCACAGACGTTCAATTTTCCGGATGGATATGTTTTGGGTCCTGGCGCAACCGTTCGCATTGAGAGTTGGACGGGGGCTGAAAACAATCCGCCTTTAGTCTTGTTATGGGGCTTCAGTGCTATCTGGCTCAATGCGGGCGATAAGGGAAGGTTACAGAATAGCAGTGGCGTTACTGTGAGTTGTGCAGCGTATGGGTCAGAAAGTTGTCCATAATGGGAGATAATTAGGGCTATCGTAGCACGTCACAGCGTCACGCTGGCGCATTACACGAGAGGGGGAAAAATGGAAACCTATCAGAAGCCAACAGTTACAACGTATACTGACCCAGACTCACTACAAACAGAATCCGGTATGACCGGCGACGAGCTTGTAAAGCTGGCCGAGGAAAATGCATGGCAGCGGCGTGAAGTGGCCGGACGCTGGTGGGTAGGCCAAGAAGATTACCGGCGCTGGCTGGCTGCAGGGCGGCCGAGGTGATTACACGAGACTATGTCGCTCCCTTCACGGGGGGGCAATGGCTCTGCAACGGTGAAAAGTAATCGAGTAGCAGCGCGAAATGGCAGTGCGTCGCCGCGAAATGATGGCGCAGCAGCGCGAAATGGCAGTGCGTCATCGCGAAATGACAGTGCATCAGATCGAAAGTGGTCCTGCAACAGTGCGAAATTGTCCAGCAGCTAGTAGAAACCGTTCTACAAACATAAAATACCACAAAGGAGCACCCCGCAATGGCATATGCATCGATCGACAAACAACTGGCCGCCGCCCAACTGGCCCTGAGCAACGCCCGTTCGGATGGCGATTTGGCCGGGCCGTTGGCCGCCTTCGGCTATGACGCCGAACGGCTGGCCACGGGCTGGGCGCTGTACGAGACGGCGGCCGCCGCGCAACAGCGCCAGAGCCGGGAGTATGGAGAGCAGTATACCGCGTCGGACGCCTTCACAGCGGCGTGGGAGGCGGCCCAGGCCGAGGTTGTCCGCTATGTCAAGATTGCTCGCATTGCGTTGAAGGAGGAGCGGGGCGCGGCTACCAAACTGGCCTTGGACGGTACACGCAAGCGATCGTTGGCCGGATGGCTGGTCCAGACCAGACAGTTCTATGTCAATGCCCAGGCCGATGCCGCGGTGATGGCGGCTTTGGCGCGTTTTGGCGTCACCCAGGAGAAGCTGGCTGCGGGACAGGCCCAGGTCGCTGTTGTGGAGGGGTTGGCGGCGGCGCAAAAGAAGGAAACCGGCGAGGCCCAGCAGACCACTCAGGAGCGGGACGCCGCGCTGGAAGCTCTAGATGAGTGGATGGGAGATTTTCTGGCTATCGCCCGCATCGCCCTGGAAGAGAATCCCCAATGGTTGGAGAAGATGGGTGTCCTGGCCAGCTCGTGATGAAGGGAAGAATGACTTCACTGCAAATAAAGAGTAAGGCTACTCCGTACAAATAAGTATCCGAAAGTCCTCGACACTTCACGAACTTCGCTGCCTGGATCGCACTGTACAACGCGGGGCCAGACAGCGTCCATCTGGTTGGGCGCAAAAGTGGCAAACAGGGCAAAGTGAGACGGCTCTTGACATCTGGCCGGGGTGTGCGTATCATCCAAACGTGACTGTTGAGTGTAACAATTAGAATGGAGAATCGGCAATGGCAAAAGTACCGACAATGCAGGAACTGGAAGAGGCGGGGATAGATGCGCACAAACTCCTTGACGCTATGCAGGCTGATATAGAACAGGCAATGAATCGTGGCGTTGACGTTGACGTAAAACACCTGCTGGAGCAACATCTCGCACGGCTACAGAAACGATATGACGAGTTTTTCGGGCCGGGGGAATGATGGCGGCTTGTTTGCACTGTGGGGGCATTATGCCGTGAATGGCGGTGTTTTGGTCGATTACACCTATTCCCGGATGACTCTTTCCAACAGCGCAGACGAAATTCTACTTCTGAGACCGGACGGCAGCGAAGAAGACCGGGTGGTCTGGGGCCGGACTTCCGAGCTGCGTACCACACCGGGGAAAAGCCTGGAACGAACCGGCTTCGCTACGTCGCATTGAGTCACAGCCACTTCTGCCTGGCCCGGTTCGGCAGGTGACTTCGGCACGCCAGGCAGCGCCCACACAGCAGCCAATCTGACAATCACACCCACACCGACGCCCAGCACCACAGCCACTGGAACCCCAAACAGCTTCTGGTCGATTCCCAGAATCAGGTTGCGCAGTTACCCAAAAAACGCATTTGACAATCCCCTAAACTGACTGTATAGTCCCAACCAGCAAAAATCGCCTTTTGCTGTTATGGGCCATCCTCTGGCTCCGCACTACCCGAACCACCATCCCAATAGGTTTTTTGTATGAACTTGCGCGGCCGCATCACCCGTTGCCACCGGGTGATGCAGTATTATTGAGACTGATTATGGCTCCCTTGATACCCGATCAAAGAAATAGGGTGATGAAATATGCGATTCAATGACGTTCTTGAGAAATACAGAAAAGTAGCTTTTTCTGAACGGGACAAAGGGGACCGTTTTGAGCGCCTGATGCAGGCGTATCTGAAGACTGACCCCAAGTATGCCTACCTGTTCAGGGATGTCTGGCTATGGTCTGAGTTTCCGGGGCGGAAGGATTTTGGTGGCAAGGATACGGGGATTGACCTGGTTGCGCTGACCGTGGATGGGGATTATTGGGCGGTGCAATGCAAGTGTTTTGAAGAAGGTGCTACCATCGACAAGCCAGCAGTTGATTCGTTCTTGTCAACTTCTAGCAGGGAATTCAAAGACGAGAATCTGCGGAATACCCGATTTGCGCACCGGCTATGGATTGCCACGACAAATAAGTGGGGGAGCAACGCATCGGAAGCTATTCACAACCAGAATCCACCTGTTACCCGACTCAATCTGTATGAATTGCAGGAAGCTCCGGTTGATTGGGAGAAGCTGGACAATGGTCTGTCTGGTGACGTGTCTCGACTTGCGAAGAAGAGTTTGCGACCCCATCAACGAGAGGCGATGGAACGAGCACATGAGTATTTCAAGGGTGCTGATAGAGGCAAGCTGATTATGGCTTGTGGTACGGGCAAGACCTTCAATTCGCTGCGTATTGCGGAAAATGAGACGGATGGGAAAGGGTTTGTGCTGTTTCTGGTGCCTTCGATTTCGCTGTTGGGGCAGACGCTACGGGAGTGGTCGGCAGATGCGAATGAGCCAATCAATGCGATTTGTATTTGTTCGGACCCACAGGTGGCGAAGAAACGGGTGAAGGATGAGGATACTGACCTGACCAGCGTGGTGGATTTGGCGTTACCGGCCTCTACGGATATTCAGAGTATTGTGCGTCAGTTCAGATATGTCAGTACTAGCGCTGGTGGGCATCAGGGCATGACTGTGGTTTTTTCCACGTATCAATCGATTGATGTAATCGCCAGTGCGCAGAAGGAGTTGTTGAAATCGGGGACTCGGTTTGGGGCGTTTGACCTGATAATCTGTGATGAAGCACACCGCACGACTGGCGTCACACTGTCGGATGAAGATGAATCGGCCTTTACCAAAGTGCATGACAACAACTATATCAGAGGCAAGAAGCGGCTGTATATGACCGCTACGCCTCGGTTGTACAGTGATGACATCAAGAGCAAGGCGGCGCAAGCGGATGCAGTTCTGTGTTCGATGGACGATGGGAAATTGTACGGGGAGGAGATATACCGGATTGGGTTTGGTGAGGCAGTAGCCCGTGACTTGTTGACGGATTATAAGGTACTGATTCTGACGCTGAGTGAAAACGATGTTCCACCTGCTATCCAGCGGATGATTGCTGACAAAGAGAGTGAAATCAATGCGGATGACGCTTCCAAGCTGATTGGCTGTATCAATGCACTCTCGAAGCAAATTCTGGGAGATGAAGGCGTTATCAAAGCGACAGACCCGGAACCTATGCGGCGGGCTGTGGCCTTTTGCCAGACGATTGCGGTTTCCAAGAAGATAACGGCTACCTTCAATACGGCAACTGAAGCGTATATTGACTCTTTGCCTGAAGAGAATCAGAAAGAGATGGTGTCGGTAGCGTCGAAGCATATTGATGGGACAATGACAGCGCCACAGCGAGATGAGTTGCTGGGTTGGCTGAAATCGGATACTGAGAGTGGCGAGTGTCGGGTATTGACGAATGTACGGTGTCTGAGTGAAGGGGTCGATGTGCCATCGTTGGATTCTGTGTTGTTTTTGTCAGCACGCAATTCGCAGGTAGATGTGGTGCAGTCGGTTGGGCGAGTGATGCGCAAGGCTCCGGGCAAAAAGTATGGCTATATCATTATTCCGGTGATTGTGCCTGCAACAGTGGCAGCAGACAAGGCACTGGATGATAACGAGCGCTATAAGGTTGTGTGGACGGTACTCAATGCTCTGCGAGCGCATGATGACCGTTTCAATGCTACGGTGAACAAGATTGAGTTGAATCGGAAGAAGCCCGAAAACATCCTGGTTGGTAGGACGACAGTCTCGTTTGAAAATGGTACTGCGGTTGTCTCTGATGAGGAGAGCCAAATCGATACCAACAAGGAGATTGCCCGACAACTTGCCCTGCAATTTGAAGGGTTGCAGAATGTGGTCTTTGCCCGCATGGTAGAGAAGGTGGGGGATCGACGCTATTGGGAGCAGTGGGCCAAGAATGTGGCAGAAATTGCCGAGCGCCAGGTGGAACGTATCAACCGGCTGATTCGGGAAGAGGGCACACACCAGAAGGCATTTGAGAGCTTTCTGACGGGATTGCAGAAGAATATCAACCCCAGCGTGACGCAGCAAGAGGCTGTGGAGATGCTATCTCAGCACATTATCACCAAGCCGGTGTTTGACGCACTGTTTGAGGGGTATTCGTTTGTACAGAACAACCCGATTTCTGTATCCATGCAGAGCATGTTGGACTTGTTGGAAGCACAGGCAATTGAAAAGGACACTGTAACCCTGGCAAAGTTCTATGAATCTGTGAAGATGCGGGCATCGGGTATTGATAATGCAGATGGCAAGCAACGGATCATCATTGAACTCTACGATAAATTTTTCAAGACTGCCTTTCCGAAGATGGTGGAAAAGCTGGGCATTGTTTACACCCCAGTGGAGGTGGTGGACTTCATCCTGCATTCGGTGGACGATGTGCTGCGGCAGGAGTTTGGCCGGGGGCTGACGGATGAAGATGTGCATTTGTTGGACCCCTTTACGGGGACAGGAACTTTTGTGACACGGCTGTTGCAGAGTGGGCTGATTGAAAAGAAAGATTTGGTGCGCAAGTATACCCAGGAAATCCATGCCAATGAGATTGTGCTGCTGGCCTATTACATTGCCGCTGTAAATATGGAGAATGCCTTTCATGATGCTATGGGAGGTGAGTATTTGAGCTTCGACGGCATCTGTCTCACCGATACGTTCCAACTGGGTGAGCCGAGTGCGGACGAGGTAACGGTTTCTGATATGTTCCCCAAGAACACGGAGCAGGTAGAGCGTCAGAAGAAGGCTCCGCTACGGGTGATTCTAGGCAATCCACCGTATTCCATCGGACAGAAGTCTGCAAACGACAATGCGCAGAACCAATCCTATCCGAAACTTGATGCTCGGATTGAAAGCACCTATGCCAGAGAATCCAACGCTGGGCTGAATAAATCGCTGTATGACGCCTATATCAAAGCCTTTCGGTGGGCTTCTGACCGGCTGGATAAAAAGACAGGCGGCATTATTTGCTTTGTGTCGAATGGGGCCTGGCTTGATGGCAATTCACAGGATGGCTTCCGCAAACATCTTGAGCGTGAGTTCTCTTCGATTTATGTGTTCAATTTGAGGGGGAACCAACGTACTAGCGGCGAACTGTCTCGGAAAGAGGGAGGAAAGATATTTGGCTCCGGGTCACGTACACCTATCGCCATCACCGTGTTGGTCAAGAATCCAGAGAAGTCAAATGAGAGGGCCACGATTCGGTACCATGATATTGGCGACTATCTGAGCCAGAAGGAGAAGTTGGCGATTGTGAAGAAGTTTGGTTCGGTTGCCAATGCTGATATGAAGTGGCGGACGTTGCAGCCGAATGAGGATGGGGATTGGGTCAATCAGAGGAATGATGTGTTTGATACTTTTATTCCGCTGGCTCCGGAAAAGAAATTTGATGCAACGACTGACTCAGTTTTTATCACCTATGCCATCGGTGTCTCGACAAATAGGGATGCTTGGGTTTACAACTTTTCGGAACGTGAAGTAGAAAGCAATATGAGGAGGATGATCGCTTTTTACAATGAACAGCAGCAGTCATTTGCAGCGACTAGCGAAGCGAATCATAGTGTTGATGAGGTTATTGACACTAATCCGGCTAACATTAGTTGGACCGTCAACCTAAAAAGGGATTTAGAGAGAGGGGTGATTCACCAGTATAGTCCTCTGCAACTAAGAACAAGTGTTTACAGGCCGTTCTTCAAACAGAAACTGTATTTTGATAAACCGTTTATTGAGCGCCCTGGATTAAGTGCCAGCCTATTCCCAAGCGAGCAGTTCTTGACCCCTGTTATCAGTATGACGGGTATTGGAGCAAGCAAGCAATTCTCATCGGTTATTACCGATTCCATCTCTAATCTCGATTTTGTTGAGAAGTCCCAATGCTTCCCCCTCTACTACTTCGAGGAACGGGATGTCCAAACTCCTTCCCTGTTCGATAGCACAGGGAGTACGGAGTATGTTCGACGGGATGGGGTGAGCGATTTCATTCTGAAGCGTGGGCAGAAGCAGTATGGGAAGAATGTGACGAAGGAAGATATTTTCTACTATGTCTATGGTTTTCTACACAGTCCGGGGTATCGAGAGGCTTATGCGAATGACCTGAAGAAGATGCTGCCACGTATCCCATTGGTGGATGATGTGCGGGATTTCTGGGCCTTCAGCAAGGCAGGACGGGCGCTGGCTGATTTGCATGTCAACTATGAGAGTGTGCCTGCATACCCAGGTGTTACAGTGACGGGGGCCGAGAGCGGTTTCTTTACTGTAGAGAAGATGCGCTTTCCGAAGAAGGATGAGAAGGATACGATTCTCTACAATAGTAGAATTACTGTCTCTAACATTCCAGCAGAAGCATACGAGTATGTGGTGAATGGCAAGAGTGCTATTGAGTGGATTATGGAACGCTATGCGGTGACTGTGCATAAGGATAGTGGGATTCGGAATGACCCCAACGATTGGGCGAAAGAGGTGGGCAATCCTCAGTATATTCTGGATTTGCTGTTGAGCATCGTGAATGTGAGTGTGCAGACTGTGGAGATTGTGAAGGAGTTGCCGGAGGTGAGTTTTGGGTGAATTTGAAGGGCTGGACGCTGGCCGATTTGGGCGGCGACCGCCACACAATCGCGGACGACCTCTTCGTGGTTGCGGGGGAGTACGTCGTCCTGGCGCGCAACGGGGATTTTGCAACAAACGGCGGCGTTCTGGTTGACTATCTTTATGCCGGTATGACCCTCGCCAACGGTGAAGATGAAATCCTGCTTCTGCGGCCCGACGGCAGCGAAGAAGACCGGGTAGTCTGGGGCGGCACGTCGTCTCTGCGCGTCAGCCGGGGCAAGAGTCTGGAACGAAGCGGTTTTGTCCTGTCGGATTGGGTCACAGCCACTTCCGCGTGGCCTGGCTCCGCCGGTGACTTCGGCACGCCGGGCAGCGTTTACCTTCCCGGACCCACCCCAACCATCACACCGACAGAAACGCCAACGCTGACATCTACTCCCACCCCGACGCCCACGTCGTCTGCGACCGGAACGGCAACAGCCAGCGCCACATCCACAACGACACCGACCAGCGTAGCGCCGGGCAATGCGGCAGTCTACATCTCCGAATTTCTGGCCGACCCGTCTGCCGTTTCCGATACAAATGGCGAGTGGATCGAACTCTACAACGCGGGGCCCGATGGGATGAATCTGAAAGGCTGGACACTGGCCGATTTGGGCAGTGACCACCACACAATTGCAGACGACCTCTTCGTGGACGCGGGGGAATACGTCGTCCTGGCGCGCAACGGGGACTCTGCGACAAATGGCGGCGTTCTGGCCGAGTATATCTACACCCGACTGGCCCTTTCCAACAGCGCCGACGAAATCCTGCTTCTGCGCCCGGACGGCAGCGAAGCGGATCGGGTGGTTTGGGGTGGAGATTCCGGGCTGCGCGCCACAGCGGGGAAAAGTCTGGAACGAACCGCTTTCGACGCGTCGGATTGGGTCACAGCCACTTCTGCCTGGCCCGGTTCTACCGGTGACTTCGGCACGCCAGGCAGTGCCTACAGTGCGCCCAGCCCGACAGTCACACCCACACCGACGCCGACAGCCACTCCTACAACCACTGGAACGGCGACCATCACGCCAACCCCAACAGAAACACCGACTAGCGCAGCGCCGGGCAACGCGGTGGTCTATATCAGCGAGTTTCTGGCCGACCCGGCCGCCGTCTCGGATGCAAACGGCGAATGGATTGAACTCTACAACGCCGGCCCAGACGGGGTGAATCTGAAAGGCTGGACGCTGGCTGATTTGGGCAGTGACCGCCATACAATCGCATCCGATTTGTTTGTGGCGGCGGGCGAATACGTCGTATTAGCGCGTAACGGGGATTCTGCGACAAATGGCGGCGTTCAAGTCGATTACGTCTACACCCGACTGGCCCTTTCCAACAGCGCCGACGAAATCCTGCTTCTGAGACCGGACGGCAGCGAAGCTGACCGGGTGGTTTGGGGTGGAGATTCCGGGCTGCACGCCACAGCAGGGAAAAGTCTGGAACGGAGCGGTTTTGATGCGTCGGATTGGGTTACAGCCACTTCCATTTGGCCCGGTTCCACCGGTGACTTCGGCACGCCAGGCAGTGCCTACAGTGCGCCCAGCCCGACACCGACGCCGACAGAAACGCCAACACTGACATCTACTCCCACTCCGACGCCCACGTCCTCTGCGACCGGAACGGCAACAGCCAGTGTCACATCCACAGCAACACCGACCAGCGCAGCGCCGGGCAATGCGGCAGTCTACATCTCCGAATTTCTGGCCGACCCGTCTGCAGTTTCCGATGCCAACGGCGAGTGGATCGAACTCTACAACTCCGGGCCGGATGGGGTGAATCTGAAAGGCTGGACGCTGGCCGATTTGGGCAGTGACAGCCACACATTTGCGCACGACATCTTCGTGGCTGCGGGGGAGTACGTCATCTTGGCGCGCAACGGAGATTCTGCGACAAACGGCGGCGTTCTGACCGATTACGTCTACACCCGATTGGCGCTTTCCAACAGCGCAGACGAAATCCTCCTCTTGAAACCGGACGGCAGCGAAGAAGACCGGGTGGTCTGGGGCGGAACTTCCGGGCTGCGCGCCACAGCGGGTAAAAGTTTGGAACGAACTGATTTTGTTGCGTCGGATTGGGTTACAGCCACTTCCGCGTGGCCTGGCTCCGCCGGTGACTTAGGCACACCGGGCAGCGCCTACGCAGGAGTCAATCCAACACCCACAGCGACAGCCACTGACACAACCACCGGAACGGCAACCGCCACGCCAACCCCAACAGCAACACCGACCAGCGCAGCGCCGGGCAATGCGGCGGTCTACATTTCCGAATTCCTGGCTGACCCGGCCGCTGTTTTGGATGCAAATGGCGAGTGGATCGAACTCTACAACGCCGGGCCGGATGGGGTGAATCTGAAAGGCTGGACACTGGCCGGTTTGGGTAGCGATCGCCATACAATTGCGAACGACCTGTTCGTGGCCGCAGGAGAGTACGTCGTCCTGGCGCGCAACGGGGATTCTGCGACAAACGGCGGTGTTCTGACCGATTACGTCTATACCAGACTGGCGCTTTCCAACAGCGCAGATGAAATCCTCCTCTTGAAACCGGATGGCAGCGAAGCGGATCGGGTGGTTTGGGGTGGAGATTCCGGGCTGCGCGCCACAGCGGGCAAAAGTCTGGAACGAAGCAGTTTTGTCCTGTCGGATTGGGTCACAGCCACTTCTGCCTGGCCCGGTTCCACCGGTGACTTCGGCACACCGGGCAACGCCTACAGTGCGCCCAGCCCGACAGCCACACCCACGCCGACGCCGACAGCCACTCCTACAACCACTGGAACGGCGACCATCACGCCAACCCCAACAGAAACACCGACCAGCGCAGCGCCGGGCAACGCGGTGGTCTACATCAGCGAGTTTCTGGCCGACCCGGCCGCCGTCTCGGATGCAAACGGCGAATGGATTGAACTCTACAACGCCGGCCCAGACGGGGTGAATCTGAAAGGCTGGACGCTGGCCGATTTGGGCAGCGACCGCCATACAATCGCATCCGATTTGTTTGTGGCGGCGGGCGAATACGTCGTATTAGCGCGTAACGGGGATTCTGCGACAAATGGCGGCGTTCTGGCTGATGCCGTCTATACCAGACTGACGCTTTCCAACAGTGCGGACGAAATCCTGCTTTTGAGACCGGACGGCAGCGAAGGGGACCGGGTAGAGTGGGGCGGGGATTCCGGGCTGCGCGCCACAGCGGGCAAAAGTCTGGAAAGAACCGGTTTTGCTGCGTCGGATTGGGTTACAGCCACTTCTGTCTGGCCCGGTTCCACCGGTGACTTCGGCACACCCGGTAGCGCCTACACAGCAACCAACCCGACAGCCACAGCGACGCCCAACGTCACAACCACAGGGACACCGACCGTCACGCCAACCCCAACAGCAACACCGACCAGCGCAGCGCCGGGCAATGCGGCAGTCTACATCTCCGAATTTCTGGCCGACCCGTCTGCAGTTTCCGATGCCAACGGCGAGTGGGTCGAACTCTACAACGCGGGGCCGAATGGGGTGAATCTGAAAGGCTGGACACTGGCCGATTTGGGTAGCGATCGCCACACAATCAGTAGCGATCTATTCGTGGCCGCGGGCGAATACGTCGTCCTGGCACGTAACGGAGATTCTGCGACAAACGGCGGCGTTCTGGCCGATTACCTCTACACCCGACTGGCGCTGTCCAACAGCGCCGACGAAATTCTTCTTCTGCGTCCAGATGGCAGCGAAGTGGATCGGGTGGTCTGGGGCGGAACTTCCGGGCTGCGTACCACAGCGGGTAAAAGTTTGGAACGGAGCAGTTTTTCTGCATCGGATTGGGTCACGGCTGCTGCTGTGTGGCCCGGTTCCACCGGTGACTTCGGCACACCGGGCAGCGTTTACCTTCCCGGCCCCACCCCAACCATCACACCGACAGCGACCGCCACGCGCACGGTTACGCCCACGCCGATATCCCTGCCTGCCCAATGGCAACCCGGCGTCACGCCCTCCCCATTGCAGATCGACGAAGTACACTTCCTGAGCAGCGATAGCGAGTTTGTGGTTCTGCGCAATGTGGGCGACAGCGAACTTTCCCTGGCTGGCTGGACGGTTGGCGACGCCCAGACCCCCGGCGGTCGGGAGGGACTCTACGCCCTGCCCGACGAAGCCAGCCTGCCGCCCGGCGCGCGCTACGTCATCGCCCGCAACGGTGCGGCCTTCCACATCCGTTGGGGGCAGCCAGCCAACGCCCAATTCGAGAGCAGCCTATCCGCCGCGCCTGTATTGGCGCGCCGCGGGGATTTGGCAAGCGGCGCGCTGGCGCTCAATGACGGCGGCGATGAAATTGTGCTGCTCGATCCCGGCCTGGGATTGGCCGACGCCCTGGCCTATGGCGACGGCGACAGGGCCAGTCTGGGTTTGACCGGCACACTCTACACCACCTCCGATCACAGCCTGCACCGCGTGCCCGGCTTCGTCTTCCCGGCAGAGCGCGAACAGCGCCACCGCTTCCTCCTGGCCGCGCCCGCGCCCTTTGCATCTGTGGATTTACCGGTCAGCGCGCCTTTGCCCAATCCAGTCTTGGCGGATGGTCTGCTGGCTGTCTGGGGCACGCTGGGCGCGGCCAGTAACTTTACCCCTGGCGGTGCGGCCCCGCCCCATTACGTGGCCGCGGCGGCGGCCACTATCGGGCTGGATTTTGTGGCGATTGCCGATTCGGTCGAGGGCAGTGGCGGGCGGATGGGTCAAAGCACGCTGGCCGCGTGGCGTTGGCAGGGCAACGATGACAACCGCGCCGTCGTCTACGGACCCGTCTTTGGGACAGATGGCGCAACCGCTACTCTCGTGGCGGGGTTGGCAACCCACAACGCACTGGCGCAGTGGACGGCATCCACTGCGCCGCCCTCTTCCGCCCCGCAGATCGTCGCACTGGCGGCTGACAATCTGACGGTGCCCAGTGGTCTGGCCGCGCTGAGCAGGCAATGGCGGGATGCGCCCTACCTGCCCGCGGGCAACGCCCAGCCCCCCGTCGCCGGCGCAAGCGATCCGAATCCCCGTTACACTGGCCTGGCTGTGGCGGGGGAGACGGAGACCGACCTGCGCGCAGCGCTGGCTGCGCGGCGGGGATGGATCACCAACCGCCCCGGTCTGGCCTTGACTTTGCGGGCCTATACCGCCAGCAATGGCCCGGTGTGGATGGGTTCGACGGTTGCGCCGCACAACGCGCTGCTGGTCGAACTGAACTATTCCGATCTCTCAGGAGAGATGGCATCTCTGGCTATCTGGCAGAATGACCGACCCCTGGCCCAGAATGACCTACCCCAGGCCAACGGCATCTGGCAGGTGACGGTCTCGGCATTGCCGGGCACTCTTCTCTTTGCTGTGGCCACCCAGGCCGACGGTGACTTCGCTGTGAGCGCGCCGTTGCTGGTAGAGAACGGGGAGGGCGCATTCGTTGTGATCAATGAAGTCCTGCCCGCGCCGGCTGCCGATCTCAATGGGGATGGCGCAATCAACAGCAACGACGAGTTCATCGAACTCTACAACCCCGGCAGCAGCCCTGTCTCGCTGGCCGGTTGGCGGTTGGAGGACAGAACCAACACCGATCCCACCCGGCGACGCTTCCATTTGGGTGTGGCGCATATTGTGCCAGCCGGCGGTCTTCTCACCATCTGGGGCAGTGAGAGCCAGATCGGGCTGAACAACGAGAGCGACCGCGCGACATTGTATGACAGCAACGAGCGCCTGGTTGATTTTGTGGAATGGAATGCCCGCATCGAGAGAGGCAAGGGTTTGAGCCGCGTGCCTGACGGGGGCGACTGGCAGACCCGCGCGCCCTCGCCGGGGCGGGCAAACCCAAACGACGCCCCCGCTGCGGGCGGAGGCGGAGGTGGCGGTGAGTCGGAGAGCCTGCCGCCCTGGGGCAGCGGGGCTGCGCCCGGCACACCCGGTGGCGAAGCAGTGGGTCCGTTCCAATCAGTCACTGCGGCCAAGCTGGCCGGCATGGCAAATGTTGTACACTTTATCGGGGTAGTCACAGTCCCGCCCGGTCTCTTCAATTCGGCCATCTACGTGGCGGACCCGGCCCCGCCGCCCAATGACAAGACTGCCTGGCTGGGCGTGCAGGTCTATCTGCGCCGGGGCGATTTCCCGGAACTGGCCGAAGGGGATCGTGTGGATGTGCGGGGGACGATGCGCAGCTTCCGGGGCGAGCGGGAGATTTTGGTAGAGAAGTCTGAGGATATTTGGCGGCTGGGCGCGGGTAGGCCATTGCAGCCCCTACCTGTTGCGGTCAGCGCGGTGGGCGAGCCGTTGGAGGGGCGGTTGGTCACTTTCGAGGGGATCGTCACCCGCTGGCTGGGGGTCAGCATCTTCCTGGCCGATCCGACGAATCCTGACGCCGAACCGGTGATGGTGACTGTACGCAGCAGCTTGGGCTGGCGGCGGCCTTTCGTTAACAAAGGCGAACGCTGGCGCGTCACGGGGATCGTCAGCCAGGCTGCGGCCGCGCCCCCGTGGAATGGGGGGTATCGGGTGCTGGTTCGTTATCCGACGGATTTGGTGGAGATGAAAGAGAGATAGCGCGTCAGCAACCCTTACAACCGGGAAGGGAGGCCGATTGGCGCAAATTCAGTCGGCTTGTAACCCCTTCCCAGAAGGTTGCTCCGTAGAGGCAGCCTGCCAAAGCTGATGCGCCCGGCGCACCACCGCCCGCGACTCCCCGTGCATGGCAAACTCATCCAGCCGATCCACAGCTACCCAGCGGGCAGCGGCCGCGTCGTCGGCCGCGCGCAAAGCGCCGGAGAGATAGCGCCCCCAGTAGTCTACGACAACGTAATGGTAGCGTACCCGGCCCGCTTCATCGTGGATGATCGGCTCGAAGACGCCCACCAGAGCGCAGATTTCCACGGCCACGCCACACTCTTCCATCACTTCGCGCCGCGCGCCGTCCACCAGCCGCTCGCCCACATCAATCAGCCCGCCGGGCAAGCCCCACTGGCCCACATTGGGCGGTTTGCCCCGCTGTACGAGCAAGACCTCTCCTGCTTCGTTGAAGATCGCTGCCGCCGTCCCCACGAGGGGAGCGCTGGGGTATTCGCGCTGCATAGACAAAGGGCAAACTCCGACTAGGCCAATACCGCTTTCGTCCGTTTGACCTCCCGGTCGCGCAGATTTTTGTCGAGGATGCGCTTGCGGATGCGCAGGTTGGTGGGTGTCACTTCCAG
This sequence comes from Litorilinea aerophila, assembly GCA_945897075.1. Lineage (GTDB taxonomy): Bacteria > Chloroflexota > Anaerolineae > Caldilineales > Caldilineaceae > JACQGT01. Next base: position 1,947 of record CAMDEX010000025.1, on the reverse strand, counting down.
CAGTTCGTCGTCAGCCAGATATTCCATGCACTCGTCCAGGCTCATCTCGCGCGGCGGCGAGGATTTGTCCTCCACGCCGTAGTAAACGGTATGTACGGCGGTCAACGTCTTTGTCTTGCAGATATTAATTTCCAGGTCGCCGGGGCGCTGGTGTTCGCCGATCACCATCCCAGAATAGACCTCCACGCCTGGCCCCAGGAACAACTCGCCCCGGGTCTCGGCCTGGCGCAGCCCATAGACCGACGACGTGCCCATTTCCCAGGAGATCAGCGAGCCGCGCGAACGGGAGGCAATCTCCCCGGCCATCGGCCCGTAGCCGTGGAAGATCGAATGGATCGTGCCCATCCCCCGTGTGGCGGTCAGGAATTGGTAGCGAAAACCCAGCAGCCCGCGCGTGGGCACAATGTAGTCCAGCTCCACAGTGCCGTTGCGGGCGTCGCTCATATTGAAAAGTTCGCCGCGCCGCTTGCCCAACATTTCGATGACGATACCCACCGTTTCCGGGCTGGTCTCGATATGCACATCCTCGTAGGGTTCCTGCGATTCCCCTTCTGCGCCCGTGCGGAAAATGACCTCCGGGCGGGAAATTTGAAATTCGTAGCCCTCACGCCGCATCGTCTCGATCAAAATTGCCAAATGCAGCTCGCCCCGGCCCGAAACGAGGAAAGTATCCGCGCTGTCGGTCTCCTCCACACGCAGGGCCACATTTGCCTTTAGTTCGTCAAAAAGACGCTCGCGCAGACGGCGGGAGGTGGCCCAGCGCCCTTCCCGGCCCATAAAGGGTGATGTATTGACGCCGAAGGTCATACGCACCGTCGGCTCCTCCACTTTGATGACGGGCAGGGCCACCGGATGCTCCGGGTCGGCCAAAGTCTCGCCGATGGCAACACTCTCCACCCCGGCCACGGCCACAATCTCCCCAGCCGAGGCGCTCTCCACCTCCACCCGCTCCAACCCCTCGTGGACAAAGAGATAGCGCACCCGTTCGGGCAGGGTCTGGAAGCCCAGGGTGATGCGGGCTAGGGCCTGTTTGCTCTCCATCTTGCCGGCAAAGATGCGCCCGATGGCGGTCAGCCCCCGGTAGCTGTCGTAGTCCAGCGTCGTCACCAGCATTTGCAGGGGCGCGTCGGCATCCACGACGGGTGGGGGAATCTCGCGCAGGATGACGTTGAAGAGGGGTTGCAAATCCGGCCCCACATCCGGTGTCATGCCGGCCTGGGCGGTGGTGGCAACGGTGTAGACCACCGGGAAGTCGGCCTGGGCGTCGGTCGCGCCCAGTTCGATGAAGAGATCAAAGGTCTCGTCCAAGACCCGGTTGGTGTCAGCATCCTTGCGGTCCACTTTGTTGATCACCACCACCGCGCGGTGGCCCAGTTCCAGCGCCTTGCGCAGGACAAAGCGGGTCTGGGGCATGGGTCCCTCGGCCGCGTCCACCAGCAGCAGCACGCCGTCCACCATATTCAGGATACGTTCCACCTCGCCGCCGAAATCGGCGTGGCCGGGGGTGTCCACGATATTGATCTTCACCTCCTGGCCCGTCACCGGGTCCGGGATGCGGATGGCCGTGTTTTTGGCGAGGATGGTGATCCCGCGCTCCCGTTCCAGATCGTTGGAGTCCATCACCCGTTCCGCCACCAACTGGTTGGTGCGGAAGACGTGGGCTTGACGCAGCAGACCATCCACAAGGGTGGTCTTGCCGTGGTCAACGTGGGCGATGATGGCGATGTTGCGCAGGTCGGTACGTGTTGTAAGCATATCTCTCTCGTTCATACAAATAAGCAGAATACGGCATCCAAAAGGATAGTATACCAGAGGCTGCCCAAGAGAGACGAATTTTGCCTGTGCCGGGGTATCTCAAGTTTCGTCGCTTTGGGTTTCTAGGTAACTATAGTTTTTCAGATAAAGATTTGCACTGTAGGGGCGCTGCTTGCTGCGCCCATCTTTGGT
>CAMDEX010000024.1 GCA_945897075.1 Litorilinea aerophila | reverse complement strand
TGCGTAGTGCGTGTACCAGTTCACGCGCTACGCACTACACCGGAAACGATTGGGGTATTTACGCCAGACTCTACTAGCCGTTGCCGTGGTTGGGCGGGTCAACGAAGAGGCTGTTGATATTGGTGCCGGCTGGCGCAACCAGGCCGGTGGCCGGGTTGAAGCCGATGTAGATGGTGCTGGACGGCGTGTAGATGGGGATTTCAGCGTTGGCCGTAGCGACCATCTCTTGGGCTGCCCCGACCTTATAGGCCATATCGCAGCCGCCGTCGCAGCTATAGAAGGCTTCGTAATTGTGCCACACACCCAGCGCCGGTGTACGCACAACCGGTGAAGATGGGATCAGACCGTGGGGCGACAGAGAGGCTGTAATCTGGGTTGTGGACGACTGGGGGTTGATCCCATACGAGGCGTCCTGGTGGTAGAAGATGGGTGCTTCGCCTGGGCTGGACGACAACACCTGGGCCGTGGCCCGCAGGTGGGCATAGGACTCGTACTTCTCGATCTCCAGCTGACACCCCGGCACAATGGCGTTACAGGCTGCAAAGGTCGTCTGCAACGCATTCTGCAAATCAAGATTGCAGCGCAAGTAGCCGCCATTCAGTTTCAACATCCCACCCGACACGCTCGCATTGCCCACCCGCTGGCAGGAAACCGCAAAGGTCTGGCTGTGGATGAACGGCTCCTGGGGTGCGCCATCTTCGTTGTAGCCCACTGCCACATAGAGCCTACCATCGGCGCTGCTATCAAAGTCGAAAGTCAGCGACCAATAGTAGGCGAAGCCCGCCTCGGCCTGGGCAGTGGCGACGGGCTGAAATGCACCCAGCAGCAGCGCTCCCAAAAGGAGTACGGCCATCCAAATGCGGCGGGTCTGGCGATAGGACAGCGTTGACTTCTTTTTCATCTTCTCTCTCCTTTGTAACTTCCTGTTCCCACTGGGGTATACGGTATACGATAACGGACTGCTGGGCGGGCGGTTGTGCCTGCCCTTACTTCCGACATGTGGTCTATAGCATACTGCCCATTGCTGGCAGTTGGTGCATCACAAATGGAGTCTGATGCATCACCCGCGCCCATTGCGCATCTACTCCAGCGGCCTGCCTTCGGGATTCCAATCCCGCCACAAATCAGGAGAGGCCCAGAGTAGTCTTTGTGTACACACTGTTGTATAATGAATTGAGAGCAGGATAACACGACAGCGAGTAGCTTGTCAATTCGTTGAACACACATGATTTTCGAAATGCAATTTGGTGATTGGTATGCCCCGAACCTACACGAAAAAGAAGCGTGCGCAAGATCAGGAAGAGACACGCCAACGCATCGTCGAAGCCACCGTCTCCCTGCACCAGGAAATCGGCGGACCCAGCACGACCATCAGTGCCATCGCCGAACGCGCCGGTGTGGAACGGGCGACGGTCTACCGCCATTTCCCTGATGAACGCTCCTTGCTTCTGGGCTGCACGGGCCACTACCTGGCGCTGAACCCGCCGCCGGATCCCGCGGTGTGGGCAGGGATAGACAACCGGGAGCAGCGGCTGCGCACGGCGCTCACCGAAATTTATGCCTATCACCACCGTACCGAAGCGATGACGGCCAGGGCCGCGATTGATGTGCCCCAGATGCCTGTGCTGCGGGAGGTTCTCACACCGATGTTTGCTTTCTGGCGAATGGTCGGGGATCTGCTGGCGGAGCCGTGGGCTGCCGAGGAGAATGGCGGTCTCTTCAGAGCGGCGATTGGTCACGCCATCGCCTTTCAAACCTGGCAATCCCTCGTGCGCAACGAAGGCGTTGAGGATGGGGAAGCGGTGACACTCATGCTGGGGATGATCTGCGCTGTTGCCAGGCAACCGCACTGTGGGTGATTGTCGGCGCGGCTGGCGGCAGGCTGTACAGATGAAGCTACTGACCGTTGCTTGCCTGTAACCGGGTCTGCACTTCGGCGGCTTTGTCCTGAATGTGGAGGGATCGGAAGAGTTCCAGGGCGCGGGAAAAAGAGTCTGCCGCGCGCGCTGCTGCCCCAGCCATCCCCTGCACTTTGCCCAACTCCTCCCAGCAATAGGCCAGCAGATAGCGGTCTTCGTTCATCTCGGCCAGGCGGCGCGCCTGATCCAGGACAAATTCGGCTTCCGCGCCGCGATTTTGCTGTTGGCGTATGCGCCCCAGGGTAAACAGGGCATAGGGGTGGCTGTGGGGTTCCTCTTCGGCCATCACCATTTGCGCATAACTTTCGGCCGCGGCGTAGTTGCCCAGTTCCACCTGGGATTCGGCCAGATTGGACGCGTTAAGGGCAATCCAGAACGAATCGCCCATAGCCTGGAAGAAAGTCAGCGCCCGCTTGGCCTCGGCGATGGCTTCGTCGTAACGGGCGACCTGCATATAGGGGGCAACAATGCCGCTGCGGGCGATCTCCAGCCCGACCCGGTTGCCCATCTGTTCGTGGGTGGTCATGGCCTGCCGGTAATAGCCGATGGCCTGCTCCAGCCGTCGCTGGCGCGACGCGACATTTCCCAAATTGTGAAAACTCTTCGCCACACCTGCCAGATAACCAATCTCCTGGGCGATTTCTAGCGCTGTCTGGTAGTGGCCCTGGGCCTCTTCCAGCCGACCCGATTGCTCGCAGAGCGTGCCGGTCATATTCTCGGAAAGATAGCGCGCCCGGTTTACTTCGTGCCACGCCTCTTGCATATCCCGTTCGTGCAAATAGACAAGACTGCGCTGGACGTGCAACTCGACCATCCGGCCCAGCAGCTTCTCCGCCGCGGTCAGCCCCTCCGCATAGCTGCCCAGCGCCCGATCGCCCTGGCTCTGGTACTCGTAGGCTTTGCCCAGCAATAGGGACGCATCCACCTGCCCGCTCTCGTCCGCGCCCCAGGCAGCATCTTTGAGGGTTTCGATCACCTGCACCGGCGTGCCCGCCAACTGGTAGAGTTCGCTGCGCAGCAGACGCATCTCTTTTTCGCGGGGCGGCGAGAGACGGCGCAGAGGAATCTGCTCGAAGAGGGCCAGGGCCGCCGCGGCCTGTCCCCGGTGGATTTCGTTCTCCCGCTTTTCATACCAGAGGGAGATCGCCGCCTCGATTTCTCCAGCCCGTTGCAGATGATAGGCCGCCGCGGTGTACTCTCCCCGTTCTGCCCGTATTTGGGCCGCCTGGGCGTGCAGCTCCTCCCGTTCCTCCACGGGCATCTCCGTGTAGACAATCTCCCGCAGGGCGGGCAGCAAGGAGACACCGCCCTGCCCATCTTCCTGGACCAGACGCCGTTCGATCAGCCGGGTCAGGGCCACAGCCAGATCATCCCCGCCGCGCAGCCAGACATCCCCAGGGGCGGGTGAGCGAAAAACCGACAGGCTGCGCAGAAGTGTCTGCTCCCCAGGCGGCAGTCGCCGCTCCAGGCGCAACCAGAGGGGCAACATCCCATGAAAGTGGGGTAGTTGGGCCAGCACCGCGGCCATATCCCCATCCGCGCCGGTCTGGTAAAGCGCCACGCACAGATCCACCAGGCGCGGGTTGCCCCCGGTGTAGGCGTGCAGGGCCGCGGCATCCGCTGGCGTGTGGGCCACGGCGCGATGGGTGAGCAGACTGCTGACCTCCTCCACGCTCAACCCCGCCAATGTCAGGAGCGTATCACTTTCCCAAAAGGCCCGCTGGCCGATGAGCAGAATGGCCGTGTGTCCGCGCAGAGTGTCGAGAAATTCCAGAAGCTGGCGGTGGCCCGGCTTGTCTTCGCCCTGGACCAGCGGGCGCAAAAAATCCAGTTCATCAAAACAGAGCAGGGGTTTGTGGCCCAGGCTCGCCAGATCGCTGCGCACCAGCCCCACAGCCAGATTCACGTCTTTGATGCGGCCACCGTCGGCCAATAGCTGATGCCACAGGGTCGCCGCGCCCTGGCGATCGAGAAAATGGCCCAGGGCAAAGAGCAGGCTCTCCAATTGATCGTTGAAGGTGGGGCGAAAGGTATACCAGAAAATGGCGGGCGACGGCCAGCCATCGGCCAGGGCCGCGGCCAGCGAGCTTTTGCCCACACCGCCGGGTCCGGTCAGGCTGACTGTCTGCCCCCCGGCGAGGGCTGTCTGGGCCTGGGCCAGGAGATGATCGCGCCCGATGAGAAAGGTGGGGAGGATCGGCTGCTCCGGGCGAATTGCTGGGCGCAGACGGCGCAGAAGCAGCCCCGCCAGCCGCTCCACCGCGCTGCGCAGATGCCGGTCGTGGGTGGGGCGGGAGATGTGGAGAATGTCGTGGTAGATGTCGGCCTGGCTGCGGGGCACAGGCCGGTAGCGCTGTTTGAAATAGTTCAACTCCAGAACCAGACAATCATAGCGCCCGCCCTGACCATCCTCTGCCAGCGCGCCGGCCAGGAGTTCTTGCCCGCTTTTTGGCAACGGGCCGCCCCACAGGGATTCCACAGCCCGTTGTATCTCGGCCACCAGCGCCAGCCCCCGGCCCAGAGGCGTCGGCTCAGTGCCGGCCAGGGCTGCCCCCAGGAAATAGGGCGCAGCCAATGGGGAATTGGCACCCAGCCATTCGGGCTGGTGGATCGATTCCAGGGCCTGTTTGAGAATATCAAAAAAGGCGACGTTCTTTGGTGACGGTTTTTGGGTTGCCATGCCATTCCCTTTGGGCGCATTCGTATGCACAGTGGAGGTTTGGGCAAGTATAATCCAACCCTGGGGATGTCCGAAAACAGGCGATTGGGTAGCGGGTGTATTTCAACACCGGGGGGGTGGCGGTGATGTGATGACGATGCGATGTTCGCCACGAGTAGAAAGCCGGGCCTGTTCCTCGCGCAGGGCAGGCATGGCCCGCTTCATGGGCGTCTGTTTGCCCGTCGTCCACGAACCAGCGCTGAGCACCACCAGCGGCAGGTCGCCCAGGCTGCCCGGTGCGCTGACTGCGCTGCGGAAGCTCTCATCGCTGGCTTCGGCCTCGCGCAACGCGGCGGCGTAGTTGTGGGGCTGGGCTGTCATCGTCACCAGCGCTTTCTGCAGATCCGGCGGGAACTGCTTGATCTGTGGGAAGACGCCCCGCGCCAGCAGCGGGGCAAGTGGCTTCAACACACCCCACCGGCTCAGCGCGGCGACGATGCGCATCCTCTGCGTCATCGTCAGAGAGAGCTACTCGACTGAAATCGAATTTCTGGCGAATAAAAAGTGTAAACCTAATTCTGAACCATCCCCTCAAAAATCGAAAAATTTGAAAAAGTGGACTATTGACAAAACAGCACTTTGGTGATATTTTCTTACTATAGTTTTTCAGATAAAGATTTGCACTGTAGGGGCGCTTGCTTGCTGCGCCCGTCTCTGGTGCGTCGGGCGCAGCAAGCAGCGCCCCTACAAATGATTATCTGAAAAACTATAGGTGCATAAATTTATTTGTGTACTTGATTTAATTGTAATATTTTGCTTCTGGCCAGGCAGGACTCGCTATCAGCAGTCAGACTCGTCATCTGATGGATATAGCGGGGAGATGGCAAGGGATAGGTAGGGGCGACACCCCGTAAACGCCTATTGTGTAAGCCAGGAGTGAAGAAAAATGGTCAACGCCAGTTGGCCTTTTTTCTTTTAATACCCACGAATTTCCTTCGCTGTTCGTATCACCCCTGCCCCATCCACCCCCAGAACCACCTCATTAACGGGCAAACGATTGATAAGAACATTCACAAAGCTATCATCTTCCTTCTCCACCTTCTGATACCAACTCCACGCAATTGCATCCGCGATTTGCAGCGCTGGCCCCCACTGGCTGTGCGTCTTTTTCTCCGAAAGAATGTTACCCGTAGCGATCCCCGTTTGCGCTGAAATCGTTTTGATCAGACGCTCTCGTTGTCTGGGCGTTTTGTATCGATTCTCAACCACCACATGAATGTTGGCAGCAAGAGACGACTCCATAGACGAGCCAGGCAAAGAAAACTGGAGGGCTTGGCCCATCAACTGCTGATACAAATCATCAACTGGCTGACTCTGGTTGATCCAAACCTCGCGATTGAAAACCAATACCCCAACAGACACGTCCGATTGATTTGACAACACATCCAGCAGATATCGTGTCACCTTCGGGGGATCATCTGCCGCGTGAAGATAAGGCTTCGACCTGGTTTCCTTTGGATACCGCTGCTTGGTTCTCTTCACCACATCCCGTAGGACTTTCACCTGTGGCGTGACAACAACACCAAAAATAACAAAACGACCGTCCTGCTGTGCAAGATCACCCGATTCATCACTGAACATATACAATGGATATTTCATCTATCTATACCTATAACCCACATTCCGCACTAGACAATTGCTGGATATAGATATTTTCTTGCACCAAAAAATCTGTGCAAAATATGGGTTTCTGTCATTCTGGACCCATCAATCGCTAATCGAAGGCCCTCGACTCGGTGAACCTCAGCCAATTAGTCAATTTTGGCTGTTGGATTCAAGGACTTTCGGCAAAAAAACTGTCGTTTTCGTAAGGAAATCCGGCCATTCGAGACCGTTTTGGAGCTACGATTCCGTTTTTATTCCACATTTCGCTCAAAACAGGTGCGGAATGTGGGATCTTACATAAGGTATTTTTGCAAACTGACCACTATAGAAGGCCACGAACATTGTATCTGATAAAACCGACGGCGTACACCTGCGAAGCCGACGCAGGACGCGCAACCCCTCACAACGTTGCGCGCGGGACAAGACTTTGACGACAAGGCGATCCAGGCGTTCAATTATGGCTCAGTGCAGCAGATTGCCGATCTGGTCTCTGGCGAGCTGGGGTTGTTTCCTGTGGAGGATGTCATCGCCTATTTCGATATCCTTGCCCAGGCGGGTCTCGTGGAGATGTGATGGGTCGCATGTTATAATTGGGGTCGCGGTTGCAGTGACTTTGTGTAACCTTTGGTGCTATAGTTTTTCAGATAAAGATTTGCACTTTTGGGGCGCTTGCTTGCTGCGCCCGTCTCTGGTGCGTCGGGCGCAGCAAGCAGCGCCCCTACAAATGATTATCTGAAAAACTATAGTACAGCGTGGCGTAAATCCCTCCACAGTTGCGCTCCCCGCCGGTCCGTGACCGGCGGGCGGTTGCCCAGCAGACGCCGCCGGGTCACGGACCCGGCGGGAGCAATCGTATCTGTGTAGATACTTCCGCTGTCGTGTACTAGCCGAGGCGTTGCAGTACCGGCCGCGGGGGTTGGTGTAGAGGAACGCTTCTGCCTTCTTTGCTTGTCCAATGCCTGTCTCCACAAAAAGATTTCCCAACCAACACACAGCATTCATAGGGAGAGTGAAAGATGAAAGTAGCAGCGCTTGAGTTTATGCACCTGGACGTCCCCTTCACAGAACTTGCCCAGCAGCATTTGCAGTATTGGCTGCCCCATTTTCGGATTGTGCAACTCTGCAAAGTGACTCTGGAAAATGGCGTCGTCGGTTGGGGCGAGACGCTGCCCAACTACACCTGGGCGCGGGTGCCGGAGGGTGTGGAGGAACGCGTGATCGGGCGCACGGCCACGGAGTTGCTCTGGCAAGATGATCTGGGGGCCGGTGTGCAGATGGCCCTCTTCGATGCGGTGGGCAAGCTGCTCAATGCGCCGATCTACCGTCTGCTGGGCAAAAAGGTGCGCGACTGGTGTCCCATCTCCTGGTGGGCGATGGATATGCCGGCGCAGGATTGGGCCAGCCAGTGCCAGGAGGCCGTGGCCCAGGGCTATATGTCCGCCAAGCTGAAGGCGCGCACCTGGCAAGACCTGCACGCGGGACTCCAGGCCATTTTTGCGGTGGTGCCCAAGCAGTTTGTGCTCGATCTGGATTTCAATGGGACGCTGGGCAATGCCGCGCAGGCCGTCCAGTTCTTGAAAACCCTGGAGAAGTACGAACAGGTGGCGATCATTGAATCTCCCATCCCCCAGGCAGATGTGGCCGGGAATGTCCAGATTCGCAACCGGATCAACCGTCCCGTGGCGATGCACTACGGGACACCGCCGATTATGACCGCATTGCAAGCAGATGTGGCTGACGGCTTTGTGCTGGACAGAGGGGCGGCGGCACTGTTGGAACAGGCGCACATTGCCCAGGCTGCCCACAAGCCCTTCTGGCTGCAATTGGTGGGTACGGGGCTGACTACGGCGTGGGCCGCCCACTTCGGCGCGGTGTTGACAGGGGCCACCTGGCCTGCCGTCACCGATATGCACATCTTTGCATCCCAGTTGATCCGCTCCCCCATCGCTGTGCGCGGGGGCTTCTACCGGGTGCCGGAAGAGCCGGGTCTGGGGGTAGAGATTGATGAAAGCGCCATTGATACCTATCGCGTCAATTACAGTTTCCTGGAGACGCCAAAGCATCTTTACCGCTATGCGCGGGCCAATGGGGAGGTGACCTATTACGGCTGCGGCAAACAGGAGCTGCACCAGGTCTACCCGAACGATGCCCAGCCCGTCGCCGAAAGAGGCTCGTCGCTTGACGTCGTTCCTGACGATGGCAGCCAGGCGTTTGCTGAACTTTACGCAGCGACGCGCGCGGGGCATGTGGTTCGCCGTTCCGAAGCCCCGCCGCAAGGTTTACCATTCTGAGTCACATTCACCCCAGCCCATTTTGATGAGACCCGTTCCGAAAACGCTGGTTGACAAGGCAGCCAAGTTCGACTAGCATACCTTTCATATATGGGATCAGACTGATCCCAATGCCTGTACACGTTACCGAACACCATCGCCCCTATATGTCAACCCACACCAGGAGGAGAACAGCCATGCATTACAACGAGTTCAGCTTTTCCAGGCGACAGTTTTTGAAGTTGACCGCGCTGGCCGCGGGTTCCAGCGCGTTGGCGGCCTGTGCCGCGCCTGCGCCACCGGCCGCGTCGGGCGGAGCAGCCAGTGCAGCGCCGGCCGCGGCCGCAGAGACACCGGCTGTGGCGCAGGTGTTGCGCTACCCGATGTACAACGAGCAGACCGGCAACTGGGACTATACATTGTCCGGCGGCGGCTTTGGTTTAGAGATAGGTATGGAGATGATGGATGCTCTCACCGATCTCGACCCCGATACGGGCGAAGTCCTCCCGAAAGCCGCGGCAAGCTGGGAGTTTCTGGAAGGTGGCAGCGTTGTCCATTTCACCCTGCGTGACGATGTGACCTGGTTCGATGGGACACCCGTGACCGCGCATGACTACGAGTACGCGATCAAGCGCAACCTGGACCCGGCGTCGGCCTCTCAATACGCCTGGGCGCTCTACCAGATCGCGGGGGCCGAAGCCTACAATACGGGCGGGAGTACCGATGCGGCCACGGTAGGCGTCACGGCCCTGGACGACACCCATCTGGAAGTCCGCTTGGGCGAGCCAACACCCTACCTGCCCAAGCTCACCGCGCTCTGGGTCACCTTCCCCTTGAAACAGGAGGTGATCGAAAAGTACGGCGCTGAATGGTGGCATCCGGAGAATTCGCTCACCAATGGACCCTTCCGCGCCGTAGAATGGCAGGTGGACCAGAAGTGGGCAGTGGTGCGCAATGAGAAGTATTGGGGCGACATGCCTACGATTGAACGGGTCGAATATACACTGTTTGAGAATGTAGAGACCCAATCGTTGACCGCCTACGAAGCGGACGAACTCGATATGGCTATGGTATCGGCTGCCGATATGGAGCGGGTGCAGAACGATCCGGTGTTGAGCAAGGAGCTACACGTCTGGCCGCGCTCGGCCAACTGGCATTTGCGGCTCGATATGAGCAACGCTGGCTCACCCCTCAGCGATCAAAAGGTACGGCAGGCACTTTACCTCTCTATCGACCGCGAACGCTTGACCAGCAATGTGTTGAAAGGCACGATGGGGCCCGCCTGGACATTCGTCCCGCCGGGTACAGTTGGATACAATCCTGCTGCCCGGCTGGAAGGCGGCGTCGCCGAGGCACAGCAACTGATGGCCGACGCTGGCTATCCCAACGGCGAGGGCTTCCCCGGCTTCAAATTGGTCTTCGTTTCCACGCAAGGCGACGCCAGCCTGATGGTGCAGGCGCTGGCGGGCATGTGGAAGGAGGCCCTGGGCATTGATGTGGAACTGGTGCCCGCGCCCACCGACTGGCGCACGCTGATCAAGACCCAACTCTTCGACATGTACATCGGGCGCTGGTACGCCGACTACGAAGATCCCCAGGACTGGCACAACCTGATGCTGGTCGAAGACAGCGTGCAGACCCACTATAAGAACCCGGAGTGGACCGCCGCGGTGGAAGCGGCCAAAGTGGAACTGGACCCGGAGAAGCGGCGCACGATGTACGAGCAGGCCGAGGTGGACCTGATGCGCGATCTGCCTATCATCCCCCTGACCTTCCCCAGCCAGCTCTGGGTGATCAAACCCAACGTGGAAGGGCTGGTGCCGCGCAACCTGATCGGCTACCCCAGCTATCGTCACGCCAAAGTGACTGCCTGAGCGATAACTACTACACGACGGCGTAAATAGGCCAGCGAATAGCGTGGTGCGTAGTGCGTGAACTGGTACACGGACTACGCACCACGTCAGAAATAGCCTCGTTATTTCCGCCAAACTGTACTACTCAGGCTACGAGTCCAGTGAGCGCTGATTGAGTAGCCGAGTCTTCGAGGCGTATCGAAATCAAGCGAACGGCACCCAGAGGGTACCCACCCGCTGGATTTCGACAAGCTCAACCAAAAGGTTTCGATACGGCGGGAAACAGCCCCCGCCTACTCAACCAGCGCTATATCTGAGTAGTTACAGGAAAACCCGAAAACCGATGCCTACTTACATCGTAAAACGGCTGCTGATGTTTATCCCCGTGATGCTGGCGGTCTACACGCTGGTCTTCGTTGTGATGCACGCCACGCCCGGCGGTCCCTGGGATCACACCGAAAGACCCCTGCCCGAAGCGATTCTCAACAATCTGCGCGAGAAGTACGGTTTGAACGACCCGCTCTGGAAGCAGTACCTCACCTATCTGCAGGGCATTGTGACCCGCTTCGATTTTGGCCCCTCGTTGAAAGGGGGGCGCACGGCCAACGAGATCATCCGCGACACCTTTCCGGTCTCGCTCCAGTTGGGTCTGGTCGCCTTTGCCATCTCCCTGCTGGCCGGTGTCACGCTGGGCGTGATGGCCGCGCTGCGGCCCAATAGCTGGGTGGACTATCTCTCCATGCTTTTTTCGGTGGTCGGTGTCTCTACGCCGGCCTATGTGACGGCCACTCTGCTGATTGTGCTGCTGGCTGTGCAACTGCGTCTCGTACCCACCGGCGGTTGGGGCGGCATCTTCGATGTGCGCATTCTGATCCCGGCCTTTACCCTGGCGCTGGGGCCCACGGCTGCCCTGGCGCGCTATATGCGCGCCAGCCTGTTGGAAGTGTTGGGCGCGGACTATGTGCGCACGGCGCGGGCCAAGGGGCTGCGTAGCTGGGCCATCATTCTCCGCCACGCCCTGCCCAACGCGTTGATTCCGATCCTCACCCTCTCTGGGCCGATGATCACCAATCTGATCACCGGTTCGTTCTTTGTCGAGAGCATCGCGCAGATCCCCGGCCTGGGTCGTTTTTTTGTGCGCACAGTCCTGGACCTGGACTACCCGATTTTGATCGCCACCACGCTGCTCTACGGGGGCGTGATCTGGTTGATGAACTTCATCGTTGACATCCTTTACACCGCTCTGGACCCTCGGGTGCGACTCAATTCGTGAGTAGAAAGCAATGACAGACATAACAGGCAGGCAGGCAAGAGCGATTGATCCACTGCGTATAACGTTCGTCCGCGAAAGCCGCAGCCTCTGGCGCGATTCCTGGCGACGGCTCCTGCGCAACCGGGCGGCTGCCTTTGCCTTGGCTGTGATTGTGATCTTCGGGCTGATGGCCGTCGTGGGTCCCTTCATCACACCCTACAGCTACGAAAAACAGAATCTGGATCACATTACCGAATCGCCCAGTTGGGACTACGTGATGGGCACCGATCAACTGGGGCGCGATCTCTTTTCCCGCCTGATCTACGGTTCCCGTGTCTCGTTTGCCGTGGCCATCGGCGCGGAGATCGTCATCATAGGCATCGGCGTACCGCTGGGCTTGATCAGCGGCTACTTCGGCGGGCGTGTGGATACGCTGATCACGCGGGTGATTGACATCCTCTACGCCTTTCCCAACCTGCTCTTGACCATCCTGATCATCTCCTATCTGCGCGCCAACCTGTCCGCAGCCGTGGACGAAGGGAGTTCGCTCTGGCTCTGGAAACAACTGGACAAATCGAGCGGCGGGTTGATCGCGGTTTTCATCGTGATGGCGCTGACCTATTGGATCGGCGTGGCTCGTCTCGTGCGCGGCCAGGTTCTCTCGCTCAAAGAGAAGGAATTCATCGAAGCAGCGCGCGGCATCGGTCTCCCCGCCAGCCGCATCCTGCGTGTACACCTCTTTCCCAATATCCTGGCCCCCGTCATCGTAGCCGCGGCTTTTGGCATCCCCGGCGCTATCATGCTGGAAGCGGGACTCAGCTATCTGGGCTTAGGCATCCAGCCGCCGTTGCCGAGTTGGGGAGGGATGATCGCAGAAGGGCTGCCGGTCATGCGCTCCTACCCCCACTTAATTGTCTTTCCCGCCCTGGCCTTGAGTATTCTTCTCCTCGCCTTTACCTATCTCGGCGACGGGCTGCGCGACGCGCTCGATCCCTTGATGAAATGAAACGGGTGTGTTCAAAGTCCCCGGCACTTTCTGAAGTGCCGGGGACTTTGCTGGTCACTCCAACTGATGTGAAAATAGAACACGGATTACGGAATTCACGGATTGAATCTGCGCAATCTGCGAAATCTGTGTAATCTGCGTTTTGATTTTCATTCTTATTAGTACCCCCCAGGCATGTGGCCTGAATGAGGAATCTATGCGCACCATTGATCAGCTACTCCAAACCGTGCAACAGGAAATCTCCGGCGCGCGGGCGTTGGATACGGCCAGCGCGGTCGCCCGCTACAACCGGATCGTCGGTTCGTCGGATTATGCAGCGGCGGTTCATCTGCTGCGCAAGCGGCTGGAAGCCTACGGCTTGGATGAAGTGACCATCGAATCCTTTCCCATAGACGGCCAGACGACCTACGCCGAGCGCATCTTTGCGCCGGCGTGGGAACCCCACAGCGCCCGCCTGCAAGTTGTCGCCCCAGAATCCTACCTGATCGCCGACTTTGAGACGACGCCGATGTGTCTGCCTTCTGGCTGCCCGCCGACGCCGCCCGAGGGTGTGACCGCCGAATTGGTTGATGTGGGAGCCGGAGATCGTCCCGAAGACTATGCGGGCGTGGAGGTGGCGGGCAAAGTTGTTTTGGCCACCGGTCTCACGACCGACGTCTACGATCTGGCTGTGGAGCAGTATGGCGCGGCCTGTGTCCTGACCAACAATATGTATCGCTGGTCCGAGTTGCCCGAGATCCAGCGCACGATGGTAGACCTGCCTGACGCAACCCATTTGGCCCGTCTCTATCACGACGAAGAAAAGGCACGCACGCAACCGGCCTTCTCGATTTCCTATCGTCAGGCGCAACGGCTGCGCGCGCTGCTGAAGGCGGGTGCAGTGGTTGTACAAGCCGACGTGGACACACAAAGCGGGGCTGGCGAACTGCTGGAGGTGGTAGCGACGATTGCGGGCAGCGACATGGCCGCCCAGGAGGTCTGGGTGACGGCCCATCTCTGCCATCCCAAACCGGGCGCTTGCGACAATGGCAGCGGCGTGGCGCTGGGGGTCGAGCTTTTCCGCACCATCGCCGCCCTGATCCGTAGTGGCGAACTGCCGCGCCCGCGCCGCACACTGCGGCTTTTGCTTTTGCCCGAAATGAGCGGCACTTTCGCCTACGCCGATCGCTATCAAGACCGGCTGGCCCAGGTCGCCGCGCTGATCAACCTGGATATGGTGGGAGCGAATCACGCTGCCACCGGCTCCTACTGCCGCCTGGTGCAATCTCCCTGGAGCCGCCCCACATTCCTCAATCACCTGGGCGCGTATCTGCTCGAAACGGTCAGCCAGGGAAGCCACTCGCATATTCGGCGCGAACCGGTGCGCAACTGGCTCTACGCAGTAGCTCCCTACGACAAAGGCTCCGACCACGACGTCACCCTCAACTGCCAACACGGGATTCCCAGCCTCTTTTTCTTCTATTGGCCGCATCGCTTCTATCACACCGACCACGACACGCCTGAGAAATTGGACGCGCTGGAGTTTGAACGAACGGGGACAGTCGCGGCTGTGATGGTCTTGCTGGCCGCCAGTATGACAGTCGAGAGCGCCCAGGCCCTCTTGCAACTCATCTGCGTGGAAGCCACCCGCACCATCAGTTCTCTGCTGCAAGGAATCGGCTACGGACAAGAGCCTGCCAATGCGCAGCAGATCTGGGCGCTGGGAGAGATGGAGCAGGCTGCCCTGGGTTCTGTGCTGACTGCGCTGCCTGAAGCGGAACGAGAGTCGCTCGGGGATACGGTGCAAAGGATGCAAAACGAGTTGCACATCCTTACAAAACCCTACAACCCTGAGAACGATGCGGCGCACGGGGCGGGCGTTTCTCGATCTCCAAAACGGCTCAGTCTATGGCCTCTCAGTCTGGGCAAAATTGAGAAGCAAATGCAGGACGCGCAACCCCTCAAAACGTTGCGCGTGGGGGTAGACTTTGACGACAAGGCGATCCAGGCGTTCAATTATGCCGATGGGTCGCGGTCACTGCAGCAGATTGCCGATCTGGTTTCTGGCGAGCTGGGGTTGTTTCCTATGGAGGATGTCACTGCCTATTTCGATATCCTTGCCCAGGCGGGTCTCGTGGCAATGTGATGAGTCGCACGCTGATCGTTCGGGTGCGGGGCCGTTTTTCCAAAGATGTGGTACACTTTCGCAAAGTGCCGGAGACGCTTCCACCAGTCCTTGTTTTCCGTTCGCCACGCTTTGCCGATGCCCGATGACTACCTCTTTTCCCTACGGGTGTGCGTCAAGTTTTTTGGAAATGTCTGAGACTCTCGACTGGCAGTTGTACTATTGACAAAGGTTTCAGTCGCATTCTTAAGAATCTGACGCATACCCCGTGGATTTTGAGGAGTTGCAATGAAACTTTGAGATATGTTATACTTGATTAAAAGTCTTATCATCATCTTAAAGCGAAGTCAATCATTGAGTGATATTTCCATGAGTTCACAGCGACGAATTAACCGAGCTCAAAATTCATCAAATCAGGTGAATACACCGCAACTTACGTATGCTGAACATATCGACCTTACGCAGAAAGAAGCAAGTAGTGATAAAACACGCTTTGCGCTAGGGCCGTATATTCAATATTTAATACAACTTGTTGCTTCAATACTGGTGGCTATTATGTTAATCGGTATCAGTACGGTGGTGGGTGCATTCACACCTCAGGCTTGGGAAGTACATCCATCAGGAACTCGAGAGCTATTGGATGCCATCACAGCAAACTGGCCAAGTACGATTATTTTATTGTCAGCGTTGGTCGGTGCAGCGGGTTCGGCACTCATATTTTACAGCCAGGCAAGCCCATATCAATCCAATCAATGGTTGTGGCGCTTGTTAACTGCATTAGTTCTCGTAGGCATATTTCAGATAATCGCCAACCAGATGACGTTGGAAGACTATACCAATGTCATCTTGAATCTTCCCCAAGGCATTTTAGATACCCTCATCAGGCAGTGGCTAGCAATAGGGACGGCAGCACTGGTCGCAATGTTGCTTACTTTTGTATTCCGAGTATATGGAAAGATCACCAATGTACCTCACATCTCATCGTCACCACTATTAAGTGCCTGGTTCACACTTCGATTCCTGATGGTTAGCTTAACAATGGCTGTGATCGCAGCAACGTTCACCATGTATAACATCGGAACACTCACGTCCATAGTGAACAACAATGTAATATGGGCGCAGTGGCTTGATCAAGTACAGGAGCCAACCCATCTAGCAGCACTCCTTGGATGTATAGGTACTGCCGCTGTATTCTATTATCCACCAAAACGTAGTGATATGCCACGTCGATTAGGATTCTTACGCTTTGTATTGGTTATATTAACCATAATAGGAGTGGTTAGTTTGTACTCAATGTCAATAAATCGCGATATTTTTCTGGCAGCTATTAGGGTGGCGGTCATTATGACGATTGCTTTGCTCCCTGCCCAACGTGTGTATAGTTAGTTGTTCAAAAGGGGTGACTATGTCAGTTCAGTTTGATAATTTTATTATCCACATTAGACCCTTTGGAGAAGATCATTATCAGGTCTACACTGAGTCCAAGCACAGTGGGGAATCTGAAACAATTACTCTCTCTCGATTGGAGTTCGCACGCTGGGTTCAACAAGGACGGGAAATACGTTCTAAAATTGTCACACTAGATATCGTACAGCAGTATGGAAAAGATATGTTTGAAACTATTTTTCAGAAATCACTGCTGAAATCGTATGTTGCGGCTCTGGCCGTCGCTGATAATCAATCATCCGGGCTTCGTATTGTATTTCACTTTGCTGAATGCCTGGAATTACAAGAGATCATCTGGGAAACTTTACATGATGGCCGAGATTTTCTCGCTATCAATCCACAGACGCCGATTGCACGATACATACGGCAGGCTGCACCGGTACGTTCGCGAGAGCAAAAGCCACCTCTTCGCGTTTTATTCACCACTGCCTGCCCCCCAAATTTGCCGTCGCTCAATCTGGCTGCCGAAGAAGATAATTTACGTCAGGTGCTTCAGGCAAGCGACGACCGTTTGCAATTGGTTGTCGAGCGAAATATTTCGCTTGATCGCTTACATCATGTACTGCTACGCGCCGAGCACACTGACCATCCGTTTCACATCTGGCATCATGCCGGACATGGCGAGATGGTAGACAATAAATTCGCCCTAATGTTAGAAGAAGGCGGACAAGCGCAGAGTATTGACTTAACACAGATTGAACCGATTGCAGCCGTTTGCCGTAATCTGATGATGGTTGTGCTAAACGTGTGCCACGCTGCCGCGCCACATGGACTGGCGGTTCAACTTGCCCAGGTTAATGTTCCGATTGTGATCGGTTTCCACAACGCAGTGCTAGACAGACATGCGCTGATCTTTGCGCGTGAACTATACGCAACGCTGCTCGATGCGCCGCTTGAAATGGCGGTTGGCCGCGTACGTAATCGTCTTTACGCCGAAAACCAAGCGAACGGTGGTCTGGACTGGCTACTTCCTATCCTGTTTTCACGTTCGATGGAAACTACGTTTCTTGCCGGGTCACCATCGGCGCAACAGTTTTTACCGACAATACCATCATCACGTCTGCCCAGCGGACCAAGGTTCACCATCAATGCGAGGAATATTGAAGCCGATAATCTGATGGTCGCCCAAAGAATAAACGTTGGTCAGCATTTCCCCTTTATCGAAAATAATGCAGAAATGACACTTAATGTTGAGGAGGGTATTAAAGCGAGGAACATTAAGACCGCTCAGGAAGCCAATTTCTCCGATGCGGAAGCGTTGGCTGCGTTTGACGCACTCATTAACCAGGTTCGACAGAGTGATCAGCCGGATATACAATCATGAGCGATGACTTACTACCTGAAGATAGTAATATCGAAAATCCG
This sequence comes from Litorilinea aerophila, assembly GCA_945897075.1. GTDB lineage: Bacteria > Chloroflexota > Anaerolineae > Caldilineales > Caldilineaceae > JACQGT01. The sequence goes on along the minus strand of CAMDEX010000024.1, from coordinate 19,640 downwards.
AATGTGGGTATAGATAATACCGATGAATCCTTGCTTGTCAACGAGACGCCAGCTAACGGACCCACTTCCTTCCAGAAGCAGATTACTGAGGGTATCACACTACAGGACAACTCCGCGATCGGGGGGAAGAAACCACAGGACGATATTTCTCAAGAGGAGATGGAATCAGAGAGTTCGAAACAAACAGAAGGTATCCCACGTGAAACTCAGGAAACCGAGACAGATCGCGAAATCGATCAGGGAACTTACACTAGTATGCGCGACGCCTACGGACACCAGGTCAACGTCGCACATACAATCCAACAATTCAGCACTAACGTTGTCGGTAAGATTACTGAAGAGGGAAAGCCCCGGATACATTCGCTTGACAAAATCTGGGAAAAAATCGAAGAAATTTTCGTTTATCCACCAGGCGTGCGCGATAGAATCGACCAGCTTGAAGCTGAACGCCGACTCTTGATGATTTATGGCGCTGAAAATAGCGGGCGGCTTGCGCTCTCAGTACGTGTCGGCCTCGACTTGCTAAAAAAGGCAGCAGTACAGTCGCGTAACTTTAAAGAATATAATCGCACTCGAAATGAAACTAGTTCCTTGCTGGATTTTGTCGATTACCTTACCAAAGAAGAGAACAAAGATAAGCAGCCAACTGTCTACATCATTCGTAATGCTTTTCGCAATGGCATTGACCTGGATGAACTTAATGATGAAGCCAAACGCCTGGAAAATGCACTTTTTGCTCTGCATTCGTATCTAATCTTTACTGTGGATGACACTTCTGTAGAGCGCCTCTCTGCAGCCACATTCACTACGCTGCCTGCGACTATAGGGCATGAACAGATTGACGAAGTATTTGGCGCTCATCTGAAACGCTATAGCAAGCCTGGGGCCGAGCGATCATTGTTGTCTATCACTATGCGCGATTTTGTGGGAAGTGAACCGCTACGCGGCCAATTGGTGGGTATTTTGAAACGCCCGGTCTCGATTGATCGCTTCTTTGATGGGTTATCAAGCCTGAATATCCGCGGCGAAATCGAAGATGCGCATAAAGTAGAAAATTTTGCGCTAAGTGTCAGCAGGTTAGAATATGAGCCAGCGCGCTTCTGGTTCCAAAAATTGCAGCCCAACACACGTCTATTCGCCTTAATGGTCTACCTCTTTGGAGGTTTTGACCGTCTGCTGCTAAACCGCCTCTACACTGATGCGGTCAACTTTCTTCGTCAGTCAGGTATCGTCAATCTACGCGACGCTCGCGAGTTTGGTCTTAACGACATTCTCCAGGAAATTCATGCTCGAGAAAATGGTTCTGGCCTAATTGAATTTGAGCATATTAGCTTCCATCAAGAAGTCGGCCTTCAAGTGGAGAACTATTATCACCAGCTTTGGATGCTCATGCCGCCGTTTCTGACCATTTTCAAGCAAACGCCGTTTACGAAACCACAATTCTGGTACGAACGTGCAGTCATCGGTGCTTCGCTGGCTCGGGTAGGCATTTTTGATCGACCATCACTTGAAAGTGAGCTGGAAGCACTAGCCTTACACGATAATGGTGCAGTAGTTGCTATCGCTGGTAGCGCACTCAACGAATTGTGCCGCATGGCCGAATCATTCCGACGTAGTGAATACTACACTTTCTTACTCGATATATTACAGGGTTGGCTGGCATCAAAGCAGCCAGATAAGATGTGGGCTGTGGCAGCCTCGGTCTGGCGCGTGTATGACAGCTTAACTGCAGCGGCAAGCAGGTCAGACTTAACTCTTAAAGAACCCGCACAAGTGGCCCTGGATGAAGTAGACAAGTTATTTACGCAACTTGCGCAGACTTACGACGAATTTAGCGAGCAGTGGCGGCAACAACTGCTGAAAAACATACGTGAACAAGTGCCGAATGAAAAAAACTCAGCAGTGATAGTGCGAGCCTTATTAGGGGAGTCTGGGTTTGCACTGAACAACCTCAAGGCGATCGTTCATGCAGTGCATCAGATTTTTCAAAACAATCCCCGGCGTGCTACCGATCTAGTCAAGCAATGGCTAGAAAAAGATGCCAACAATAAGCTGAAGGTGGCTGGTATACTTGCTGTAGAGCGTTTGTTCTTGGCGAACAATGACGAAGAAATTCGTCTCAACCCAGAACGACATAAGCCGCTTTTAGAATTGATTGGTCCATTACTTAGAGCATCGCAGCAGTTTGACAACTTGATCGAACAACCACGCCAAATAGTCGAGACTCTACTGGTATGGATGAACCACGGTGATAAAGAGTGGACGAATTGGATTCACACTGAACTGCTGCGCGTGGTCAATCGCGCCTCTCGACAAGAACGTATGCTTTTGAGGGCCGTGCTTTCGGATATATGGCTACGCAGCACCTCTGAAGATGCGCGGGCAATAGGTCAAGCGTTAGTGGCGCGTTCTTTGGTAATGGACGGTGAACCATTGGCACTTCCCCATCAGCGCGCCGGGTTGATCGTATTTGATATGGGGCGTCTTGGCCGTCTTGATATGGCTGGGCCAGAGGCGGCCCGTCATTTGTTTGAGCTACTTGATCCACGCGTCGATATACAGGCCGGCGTATTAGGGTTAGGAAGAATTCCAATCAATTCAGTCAGCGACATGGCAAATTACGAAAGACTGCTACGGGTTCATCCGCATGCCATCCCGCGTCTGCTCTATCCAACACTCGAACCGCTTGATATGCATAATTATTTCTTTGTGCTTGTCTTGATGTGGGGTGACTTACATGACCTGCCGGATGTGCTGGAGACAGTTTGGCATGATCAGTTGTTGCTGATCCGAACCATAAATAGTCGGCTGCAAACCGTGACTGGCACTGTGACAAAAGAGATGCTTCAACTGCGTTTACAACGCGGTTGGCATCTGGATGTACTACGTATTCAGGATATCGCTCGTGTGATTGGTAATAGATTAGCGCGTTCATTGGCAATGCTGAGCAGTGCTGATTGGTGGCAGCCTCTAAGCGAATACTTGATGCCTTATCTGCCTGAAACTCGTGCCGATATTGAGCCAGATGCCGCATCTGTGGCAGTGGTGCTAGATGATCTAGTAAGCCGAATGGACGAAATTGAGTATGCACGTCACCCGCGTGACGTCACCCGCACGATTGCATGTGCATTGCTGTGGATGGCAAAAGCTGATCTTTCCGCAGTCATCGACCTCGTCACAAAGTGGTTAAATGACACACATGACGATCTCCACCCGTTAATGGGTAGCGCAGGTGCACAGTTGCTTTTTAATCTATATGGCTATGCTGAACCTATACCGTCTTCGCAAACCCATGAAAAACTTTTATATCTGCTACCCTCACTCGCACACAACTTGGTTGAACGGGAACATGGCGACGGCATATCCGCAGCCTTGACCGCATTGCGGCATTGGGTTTGCGACTCGGCCTGGTATGAGCGCGTGATGACTGCGCCACCTGGAGAAAAGAGTGAAATTTTCCAATTGATTGATGAGTGTCGGCCTAAATTCGCGAAATCTCTGTATGATTTAATAGAAAAGTTAACAGAGCCGTTGATTTTCGAGGGTGAGGAAGAAACGCCAGCTACGATCAAAAGCTGGCTGAATCAACTACAGGTGCGGCTAGCACTAGGTAGCGATGATGCACTGCCCAATCTTATTGAAGGGCAATCGTACGGGCTAGTTGTTGTGGATGCGGGCAGCTATGGTGATAGCACTCGTCGATTTTTCGCTACTACTGCTCGTCTATTGTTTGAACGTATTCAGGCTGAGGCTAGTACCAATACTGCATTCAATATCTTGCCGCTACTCTACCGCATGGGACAGACCTTCCCTGTTGCTGTGGGTGTGCATGAAAAATTGACTGATGCGCAGCTTTTGCCCTTTGATTTGTCTCCACGGGCGCATTTACTAATGCCATTGTTAGAAAAATCCGGCGTAAATCGTACCGATTTTTTATTTATTATCACAGTCAACGAGTTATATGATGCTGACGATTGGTTCGAAGAGTGGAAGGCCAAGACGTTTGTCTACTCATCACGCCCAGACAGGCCAGAGTGGTTAACACGCTTTCGATTTCTCGAACGCCGCAATCGTCCTGAAGATGTGGTCGAGATAGCGTGGAGTCAGATCCAAAGTCTGGTCAAATTGAACGTGAACTCTGGAGGAATGGAATGAACAAGCCAGCCAGTTTTACTTGCCCTTTTTGCTTGAAAAGACATGATTTCAGCACGACGTTGATCTGCCCAGAAACAGATTATAAAATCCCCAAGGAATTTTTGGAACATGAGTCATTGTGGCTTGTCACCGTTGGTTTTTCTGGGCATGGTAAAACCGTTTACCTAACAGCTCTTACACTTGCTTTACAGGAAATTGGTGCCGTACTCGAAGACGTTACCATGGATTATCTAGACGCTGAAACCAAGGACGAAGTGCGCCGGATGCGCTACGATGTAATGGAAGGTGATATGCCGCCTCCGACACCGCGTGAGGAGCTTAATCGTCCACTGTTAATGCTCAAATTAGCTAAACTACCTGGGATCGGCACACGCAACGTTGTCATCTTCGATGTGGCTGGCGAACTCTTTACCCGTTTTGATGAGATTCATAAGTATATTGCCGCTCTCAAACATGTCAAAACTATCTGGTTCTTTATTAGCCTGACGGATCTATATAACCCCAAAAGCCTGGACACAATGGCCGATCTGTTTGGCACTTATCGCAAGGGAATGGACAGACTGGATGCCTCTCTTAAGGGCCGTAACATGATTGTAGTCTACACCAAAGCTGATACACGCAACTTTGGTCCGGAAATTGACGTTTATTTACAGAATGATCCCCTTGCTGAATTGACTAATCGAAACGCTGAACGGCTGCCGACAACTGACGATTTTGACTGGAAAACCTATGCAGAGGATATCAAGAATATATCGCAGAAACTGCGTGTTTATACTGAAACGCAATTACGTGGTGGTCGCCAGTTCATTAGTAGCGCTAAGAATGAAGGCATGCGCGTCGAATTTTGTGTCACATCTGCGCTGGGAACGAATCCAGATCGGGACACTAACAAGATGCTTGAAGACTCAACGCGTTTTCGCGTGGTTGATCCATTTATTTGGACAGTGTTGTTGGAGAGTGAGATCGGTTCAGTCCGGGGAGCAGAAACTACCAAAGGCCATGTGACACTTATCCTTGATAGCTCGACCGAGAGTGGTAAAATTTACGAAGAAAAATTACCTGTTCAGTTGGGTACTATGCTAACGTCATTCGACTTTGAAGTGCGCTCATTCTATTTGGGTCAATCGAAAATAGTTACACACTGGGGTCAAACGCCACCTGACTCGCCTGCTCGACATTCTACGCGTCCACGATTGGCTGGAGCCATCTTTGACCAGCTTTCTGCCGGGACGGATAAGGTCGTAATCATGACGAGCAGATTACCTGATGACCTCAACGATTATCGCACAACGCTTTGGAAAGAGCGCACACTATTGGTATCGATGAACGAATTAGATACAGATTGGGAGCAATTTACCTATCGCAATAGTAGCGACTTGCAGCCACTTGTCAACTTGATTAAACGTATGAGTACTACTAATTCGCATAGTACTCAATCATGATGTATAACTGAGTTATTGAAAAACATCTAGAAGGGAAAGAACATGAAGACTACCCTAAATTTTGTTCTGGATAAAGCCGGTTTCCCTATGCTGTGGATTGAGGAGATCGGCGCGTATCTGCATTGGCTACCAGTCACAAAAGTCCAGTTCGAGACATATATTTGCGCACAGCCTGAAACCGCATTTGATGAAGTATGGTATCATCAAGCACTCTCTCTAAACGAACGGGTGTCTCCTGGTGCAGTCACAGATAAAAATCTTTGGAAGGCGTTTATGACTGGCATAACGCCAAGCGAGGCACAAAAATATGCAGCGTGGTGTGGCGACGACTTCAGTTTGCCAAGCAGTGAAGAATGGTTTACGACCTATAAAGCGTTGCAGAGCGAGCGTGCGATCGAATTAACATTTGCCGATGAACTTACAAAGATCCCGCAGCGAGTTCGTCAATTGCTTAAGACAATGGACACAGCATCGAAAAGGATAGCGAGATCCCAGAATATCACTGAACGCACATTGGCTACACAAATGATGATGCGATTTGGCGTTATGGAATGGGTGGAATATTCATTGAGTTCGCGTAATAGCACAGGTTGGGGCGGTATGGGTGAACCGTTGCGCGTATTTCACGCACAGATGAGTTCAGTGGAGCGGGGACAAGTCAGTACTCCGCTCAATATCGAAAATCGTATGTTCTATTACGGCTTTCGCCTGATTCGGAGGATTGACGCATGAGTCGCGTGGACCAATTAATTTTTACGCGAGTCGAACCTCCGTACTCGCCCAAGCGCGAAAGTGGCTATCAAGTCGTCTATCGCAGCAATGGCATTACATCGGTTGAAATAGAAGAAATGCGGCGAGCAGTTGAAGCATTTACGATTACTCGAGGCTTGGAGACGCCGCCACGATGGCAATATTTTATGCTGTCAACACACACGATTGTCATAGCCCAGTCACACTCAATTGAGACTGACAACGACATTATGGATCGTACTGGGCGTAAAGGAATATTCCTTGTGCATTGTTATGCGTTGTCCAAACAATCGATCGGTAACGCTGACAGTAACCCATTCGCTATTTTTGATGGCTTGCGATTTGCGACGACGACTGATGACCTACGTGATTTAATTACACGGTTCGGAAAAGCGACTGGCGTTGTCGAACCGCAAGATGTCCCTTTACACACTTTACCTGTACGATTGCCTACCCACCGCTGGAACGCTGATGAGTTCGCTAAGCTTGTCCGGTTGGCTTGCGATGCTGGCAAAATCAAAGCAACGGGCAAAATGGTGCTGATGGTTGGTACGCAAGAAGAAATTCTCGAAGCGCTACGTGTAGCACTTTATTATGCCAGCAATAAATTTGAATGCACCTTTAACACCAATATTGATCGCATGCAGACACCGCCGTTAGGCGTTTACTGGGCAGTTGGTGTTTCAGCTATGCAGACCGGGCCGAACTTCATTCAGGTGAATGCTAGTGAACGGCGGGTCATTTCAGTAGTTGATTTTTCACCACCGACCGATCCCTATCAGATTTGGTTTGATGAAATGACGCGGCGTGGCCGCCTTTATGAGCGGGATCAATATGCTCGGATAATTCAAGTTTTGTCTGAGGATTTCCAACGGCTTAGCTGGAGCAATAGCCATATCGAGATGCTAGATAGTCATGTAGAAGCTTGTCAGAGTTTTTGGCAAGTTCACAGCGATCGCATACTGCAGCGGGTGAGCGACGCTGTTATGAAGCATATACCTGCAAATCGTACACTAGTTAATGCAATTCTTGATTTTTTTAGTAAGCCTGTCAATGTGTCCAAGACATTGTCTGTAGCAGTGCCAGCTACTATTAGTGCAGCAGACTTGATTGAAATTGCATTTCTACTGGTTGAAAACTTTCGGGTTGAAAACGAATCATTCAAAGAAGGTGATTGGCACGCGCTTTACGAATTTGCCATGAAAAATAAGAATGAGCCAAAGAGCATAGAATTGGCATTCTGGTCGGCGGCCTTTCTGGGTAAAGACGGGAATAAGCTACGGGTACGCCCGTTGCAATTGATGCAAGAAAGACATTATGAGCACGTATTGAAAAAATTGGGTAACCCTTTCACGCCCGCGGATTTTGTGACGCAATCCATGCCGCAAAAATTTCTTCCGATCCTGTTTCACCAATTTGCGAATATGACCATAACTGATGAGCAGTTCGTCAGTTTAATCGAAGCAGTACAGTTCGCAGGGTTAGGTAATAATTTGGAGCACCTGCCTAAATCACTATTCGGACGCATTGATACGTTAGGGGCTGAACATTTAAAACGTATTGAGCGCAGTCTAAGTAATACACTCATTTCATCAATGTTTACCGTAAGGGTGGAAGAACGTCGCGCCCAATTACCGCAGCCACGAAATCTCTATCAGAGAACTGTTAGCATAATCAGAAATACCTATACAGATATGGCAACTAAAATGCCACGTATTCCGATCAACCGACGAGCCTACCATGAACAGCCTGCTATTCACGGTGAGTCCATCTCAGAGACCAGCGTTCAGCCTGATAGGAGAATACCAAAAGCGGAGAATCAAGAAAAACGGAAACCAGAAGTGCCATTGAGTGCAGCCGAACCTTTTCAAACAGCCGCTCATCCGGCCCGTGACGAAGAAGCTACTCAGCAACCTTCAAATCGTGGAGTGCGCGCCAAAGATGAACAATCGGTCAAAGCAGATCGGGCACAGGACAATTCTCTACAAAATAACGAACCATAACGAAAACCGAAGGCACTTATGCTCAAAAGAATTTTTGGACCCAAAAAAGTTAGTTTTCAAGTTGTTTGCCCATTTTGCATGACGCTTACAACTTCGGATTCTGAAATTGACAAGTGTCCGAAGTGCAATTTAGATCTACCGCCCCTCTATAAGTATGCAGCTTATAGTACTCCACCCCTGCCACCCTTTTTCTTGCAGGTTGGTGGTTATTCACAAGCTGGTAAGACCGTGTGGTTATCTGCCCTTACGCTAATGATTATGCGCATGGCGCGTCTTTGGCCAGGTTTTTTTCATCAAGCAGCCACACAAGAGACGTTGAATTTTATCAAAGACGTAAACCAGTTTGTAAGTAGCGGTATTCTGCCACAACCGACGCCACTTGGTGAACAACAAGCCTATCTCATGATTCTCAGTCAAATGGCTTCTTGGGGAGGCAGATCTCTTGTTGTACGCGATTGCTCTGGTGAGAGCTTTACGCCATTGGGTTTTGCCGTGGCAAATATGCCCTACTTCTTATATGTACCGACAACGCTATTGTTCTTTAGTATTAATGACATGGAGGCGAATGGTGATACTATGGATAGATTGTTGGCAAATTATATCCATACTTTATTAAGTAATAAGGTTAACCTGAAGCAGATGCGGCGAAATATAGTAGTTGTTCTAAGCAAAGCGGACACGTTGAAACTCCCGAATAATCTAAGCGATTATCTTGTAAATGACCAGTTGTGGACAGACATTAGTTTGCCTAATCAACCGAAACCCTTCGATAGCGGACGTATGAATCAGTATATGAAAGTATTGACAAATGTAAGCGATGCTATTGCTGACTGGTTAATGTATCGTGATGCAAGTGCTGCCGGATTTATTGCTATGGCGAATGCCAACAATATCCAACTCCGTTTTACATTGGTATCCTCATTAGGAGCACCACCCAACACCCAGGGTGCCATTGAAACTTTTTCACCACGTCGTGTTCTCGATCCATTTTTCTGGGCTATGGAATTCGAAAAGTCACGTGTGACGTGAAATGCTATGTACTGACGGCAAGGGTCAAGACATCCGAATGTCCAGATATGGTTATCCTATTCAGCCCAGTTAGCTTGCTACTCTTGATTGACGACAGGACCTCTGTCGGGTGGAAGTTAATTCAGGATTTTTCGACAGCCTCGCGTCCACTGGTGCTGGCCTGTGCTAATTCAAATGCATGCGGAAATACCATCGGGGTGATGAATATCACCAGCCTGTAGCCCCAGTACTTCAGACTGCGACCAGTGTAGTAGCCGTAGTCAGCCACCCTGTGGAAGTGGCTGATGAGTGTTGTCGCGACGGTAGCTCACAGCAATCACCGGGGTGGCGTCCAACAGGAATTGGCGTTCAAACTCACCTTCCAGGTCATTGGCCCATTCTTTACGTAACTTATTCAACAAAAAAACGTAGGCTACATAACCGCTGGTTAAACTTATTCTGATCCACCAATTTGCTTTCTTTATACCCCACTTTTGGGCGTCTTGACCAACTCCTCATTTCACATCACACCTAAATTATAAGTTAGGGGGAATACATGGTACCGGTACAATTACGCGATTGTCCGTACTGTTTTAACGCTCTAAATCCTCATGATGACGATCCTAATTATCGTGCAGGTGTTCAATGCGCAGAATGTTGGACAAAGTATCATAAAATTTGTTGGAACCGTAATGGAACTATATGTATGAAGTGTAATCATACTGTTGCTTATGATGTAGTGCTTTCGCCGCTTACGAGTCCATCTCATATGATGCAGACAGAACCATCTCCAACTCAAACCCGGATTCGTATTTCTTCTGATATTCCTTGGAAATTGGTAATGTTATTCATATCAGTGTTAGTAGTAATTCTCTACATGGTGTTTGTACTCCTCGCACGCTAGCAGCCTGTCGGAGAGACCGGTTTTGATTGTGGATTTGTCCCACCATGAGCGCTTATTCGGCCAAATACATCATTTGACGATCTACTTCGTTGCCAAAAATAGGGACGACAGACCTTGCTCCGACAGACTGCTAGGAACAATATCTTGCAAAGCGAAATTTGCACATTGGAAGAGATCCTGTCAGTGCGGCTATTTCGGCGACGACCGCAAGGAGTGTACCTGCGGCCTGGGAATGGTGCAGCGCTACCAGAGCCGTATCAGCGGGCCGCTGATGGACCGCATCGACCGCCGACCTGGCCGGGGAGGAGAGAATCCCCGTGCAACACCTGACCGATGCGTTGCAGTACCGGCCGCGGGGATTGGTGTAAGATGAGCTGTGCCCCGCTCAATCGCTCCCCTCCGCCACACCCACGGATTTTTGCACGGAGGGAACAAACACAAGATACGGGCTTACCATCACTTGTCCTGTCCCAGCCACGGCAGCCTCTATGCGCCGTCCCTGGTTGTCAACCGCTTCCGGCCGTGACGTCTGAATGATGGATGGTTGGACACCGACGGGCCGGAAGGCAATCGTGGCGAAAATTTGGCCCGACGTTACACCGGCGGGCAGGTTGTAGCCACCCACGGCGACCTGGCCGGCGGGGTTTGCCTTGCCCGCGCCCAAAGGCAGAATCCCACCCAGGCCGGGGCCGGGTGTGATGCGTTCCAGGGCCAGTTGGGCCGCATCGTAAGTAAGGGTCAGCCCGTAGGCCGCCAGTGAGCTTGCGTCCAGCGCCACATCGTCCAGTTGAATGGAGACCTGCAGACGCCCAGCCGCATCCTCCACCCGATGCAAGCTCAGCCCCAGATGGCCCTGACCTGCGGTAGGCAAGGGTCTGTCTTTGCCACAGGACGCGCCAACCCGGACGGCCACGCCGGCCACCTCGACCAGATCGACCCGGCCATTGCCGTCCAGATCGAGATCCGCAGCCGGGCTGCCGTAGACCTGGGCCGCCAGACGCAGGTCAAAGTCGTCAATCCGGCAGCTACGATCCCGATCCCCGGCCAGGGCGACAGCCGCTTGCAACGCTTCTGGCTGCACCTGCACCTGGGCGTTGGCCGAACGACCCCAGACTTCCGTCCGGTACATCGGATAGGCTTGGCCGGGCAGCACGCTGAAGATGCCTGGCGTGATCGCGCGCATACGGTAGGTGAAGAGATGGCGGGCATGGCCCAGGCGGGTCACGAAGAATTCCACCCGGTCGTCGCGCACATTCTTCTGGTTGTAGCCCCAACAGCCCCAACAGGGCCAATCAAAGTAGAAATCCCCGTACATATTGGGAGTCATCCGTTCCAGAATGCCCTCAAAGCCAGCGGGCAGGGGATCCTCCACGAGGACGTAGGAGAGGTCTTCAGACGCCTCCAGCTCCAACTGCACCTCCACCACATCCCCCACCTGGTACGCGCCATCGCTGCGCGGGCTGCCCTGTGCCAGACGGTATGTGCGGCTGAGGCGCAGCCCCTGCTCCACAGAGGTTACAGGGGTGAAGGCGTCGTGGAAGAGTTCCTGGGCGAGCAGAACGCTGTAATAGAGGTTGCCCGCGCCGGGGCTACGGGCAAAGGTCAACTCATTGTCACCCACGCGCAAGGCAGAACCGGCAATCTGTAGCGGCGCAAGCGGGTCGCGGGCCGTCTGCGGGGTGACAACCCCCTGCGTCAGCGGCCCGCCGTTGAGGGTCACGCTATAGCTGTAGCTGCTCTCCAGTTCAGCGCCGCTGCGGATCACATCCACCAGGCCCAGGACGGCAAAGGCGGTGGCCTGGGTGTTGGACCAGCCCGCGCCCTGTCGCCGCTGCATCAGCCAACGCACGGTCTGGGGCAGCAGCGGATGGTTCGGGCGCAGAGCCGCCAGGGCACGCAGGGCCTGGGCCGTATTCTTCTCCGCCGAGGGCATGGTTTGCCACCAGCGCCAATCCTGCCCCTCCTCCCGCAGAGGCCAATGCGCATAGCCCCCCTGGACTTCGGCGCGCAGGATCAGGGCGTCCACCAGCGTCTGGGCCGTGGCGGGTTGAGCCTCTTGCAGGGCTAGGGCCAGATTGGCCAGGGAAAATGCGTCCAGCTGCTGGGGATTGGCGGCCAGGGCCAGCATCGCCGGCACGTCGGCCCGCCCGGCTGCCGCCTTGACGTAGTGGGCAAAGGCCAGCACGTCCGCCGCCTGCACCGGGAGCTTCTGTACCGGGAGCTTCTGAACCGGGAGCGTGAGCGACAGGAGGCTGTCCAAATAGACAAAACCCCGCTCCACCACCTGCGCATCCACGGCATAGCCGGCGTCAGCCACAGCATCCAACCCTAGCAACACGTAGGCGGTTAGGGCAGCGCCGCCGCTGTCGTCATAGAACCAGCCCCACCCGCCATCCTCGTGCTGGAAGCCGTAGAGCTTTTGCAGCCCCGTAGCCACGATCTCCGGCAATTCAGCGGCGCGGGGGTTGGTCAATCCCAGATCCCGGTAGGCCTGATCCGCCACCACGCTGGGCAGGAGGCGGCTCATTGTCTGTTCCACGCAGCCATAAGGGTAGCCGATCAGATCGGCCAGCCCGTCCAGCACCCCCAGGGCCAGGGAGGGCGAGAGGTAAATCGTCAGATTCGTCTTCTCAGGCAGCGCATTGTGGGGCAGGTTAAAACGTTCCTGGGCGATGGGGTTGACCAACCCGGCCGCGCTCCAGCGCTCCGGCACGGCAAAGGCTTTGATGGGCAGAGGCAAGACGACCTGATCCCCACCCGAACCGGTGCTAAGAGTGGATGTCACCAGTCCGCTGCCCACCTGCGCCGCCACCGCGGTCCAGTGATGGGCAGAAGCGCCCCCATTGGGTAGAGCGACGCTCTGCTCGCCGGCATCCAGAAGTTGCAGGGCTGCGCTCTCCAGTTGGGCGCTGCCCACCACCGGCTGGCCGCTGAAGTTCTGGGCGACCAGACCAACCTGGAAGCGATCCCCCAGCACAGCAAAGCGGGGCAGATCCGGGCGGGCAATGATCTCCTGTGTTACCAACAGGCTGTCGCGGGTCTCCCCCACCTGGGTTTCCTGGGTAATGGCCCGCACCAGCACCCGCCAGGTGGTCAGGTTGTCGGGCAGGTTGATGGTGACTGTCACCCGGCCCTGGGCGTCTGTGACCAAATTGGGGTTCCAATAGGCCGTGTCCAGAAAGCGCTGGCGGGGCGGGTGGCCGCTTGCTGACGCGCCCGGTGCGGCTGGGCTGGCGGTCGGGGTGGTTGTGGGCTGGGGCGCGGGCGCGTCTTCCAACGGCAGCCAATCCCAGGCCCGGTGGGTAAGGTTGTGCAAGGTGCGCACGCCCAGTGGCTGCACGCCGTAGAAGGTGGCGAAGAGGGGGGCGGAAAGATCTTCCTGAACGGCAAAGAGCGCCTCATCCACCAGGGCCAGGCTGACCCGCGCCCGCACGGGTTGGCCCTGGCTGTCGGATACCTGTAGGGTGAGGCTGGCCTCTTGTCCGGGGCGGTATTGGGTGGCGTCGGCCTGCACTGTGACGGTGAGGGCCTTGTGGCTGGCGGGGACGAGGAGATTTGTCTGCGCGGTGAGCAGCCGTCCCTCCACCGCCTGATCCGTATCGTCGGGTTGGGTGGGGCGAAAGAGATGAATGCGGGCGTAGATATTGGGGGCATGGGCCGCGCTGATGGCGACGGGCACGCTGGTCACCGGGCCGGTCAGCGTCACAATCTGCTCGGCCAGCACCCCTTCCCGTTCTAGGGTAAGCAGGGCCAGGCCGGTCTGTTGGGATTGGATCAGCAGATTGGCCGTGTCGCCGGGAAGATAGCTCTCCCGATCGGGCAGGATGCTGATTTCCGCGCTGCCGTTGGACCACCAGATTTGGCTCTGGCGGTCGAAGACCCAGAGATAGCCCACGCTGACCGCCTGACGTGCGCGGCTGTCCGTCGTGGTCGCTTGCAGGCGATACCAGCCCTGGCCGAGTCCGCTGAAGAGCGCGGTCATCTCGCCCTGCTGGTCTGTGATCCCGTTTTGGGGCGGCAGCGCGTCGTTCTCCTGCTCCCCCTGCCAGTCATAGGCGATGACCCGCACCTGAAGATGCTGGCCCGCCACAGGAGCGCCGTCGTGGCTGTGGGCAGAAACGGTCACAGTGACCGGCTCCTGGCTTTCATAGCCCCATTTGTCGGTGGAGAGATGCAAAGTGAGGGCGTTCCAATGCACGGTAGCGCGGGCGCTGGCTGTAATAGCCTCGCCGCGGGCGTCAGTCACCTGGGCTTCAAAGGTGTATTCGGCGTCCTGTTGCTCCTGACCCTGGGGCAAAAAGGCGGCGCTCCAGCCGCCCTGCGCATCGGTGCTTCCGCTCCAACTCTCCACCAATTCCTGACCAGGCCAGGCGCTGGGCATCTCCCACCACTGATACCACTCCTTGTAGCTGGGTTGGCGGTAGACAGAGACGGTGACGGTCGCGCCGGCCACGGGCTGGCCGAAGAAGTAATCCGCCTGCACGCTTACGGTCATCGGGTCGCCCACAACCAACTGCGCGGGCAGGGCGTTTACACTCACGCTGTATTCGGGTTTGCGGTATTCCTCCACCCGCAGGCTCTGCTGCCAGCGCTCCCCCGCGGCCCATAGCTCCACGGTATAGCTGCCCAAAGGCGGCGCGTCACCCAGCAGAAATTCGCCTTGCACTGCGCCGTCCGCGTCTACCAGCGGATTGTCCACCCCGGCCTGGTTGCCGCGCGCGTCCAAGAGGGTGACGGTCACGGGTTGGCCCGCGGCCAGCGGGGTGTAGAGTCCCTGGCGGCGGTCACGCACAAAGGCTTGATAGTAGATCGTCTGGCCTGGGCGATAGATGGGGCGATCGGTGTAGAGATAGGAGACCAGGCGGTTAGTACCTGTTGCTGCCCAGTCACCGTACCAGTAGGGGCCGTCCACCTGCCACTGCCAGTCAAAGCCGACCAGGGCCAGCGCGTCCGTTGCGGAAGCGATTCCTTGCGCCACCGCCAGGAAGGGGGTGGCGTCCGGCAAAGCGAAGCGGGCCACGCCCTGCGCATCGGTGACGGTCTGGCCCAGGGTGTGGCCCTGGCTATCGTAGAGGGTGACGGTCAGCCCGACGCCCGGCGTCTGCTCCTGTAGGGAGACGGCCCAAACCAGGGTTGTGCCATCGGCAGTCTGTTTGGCGGCGAGGGCCAAAGGACTCACCACCAGATAGGTGGCGGCCTGCACGCCCTCTTGCACCCCGGCGAGCGCGTAAATGCCAGAGGGGGTCTCTGCGGGCAGATGGACGGCGTTGGGTGTCGGATAAGCGCCGGTGGTCGTGTAGCTCTCTTGCCAGGTGAGGGTGGGTGTCAAGCCTGTGGTATCAACCGGGGCGCTGAGATAGGGATCGACCGCGTAGCGCCGCAAAAAGTCAGGCGCGGCCAGGGGATAGAGCGTGTACTCCACAGGACTTTGTGTGTTGTTGATCCAAACCGGCATACGGTTCAGCCCCTGGGCATCCACCAGGTGTATACCGTAGCCGTAGCCAAAGCTGACGGTTTGCACAGCCACTTCGCCGCGCAGGGAGAGACCGATTGCCGCGGTCAAGGCCAGGGCGATGGCAAGCAGAAGATGCCAGGGTTTCAGGTGAAGATGTGTAGTGGACATGGGTACTCACCATTTGGCTAAATTTTTGTGTAAGGTTTTCAGATTGAGATTTTCCCTGTAGGGGCGCAGCAAGCAAGCGCCCCTACCAATCAATATCTGAACAACTACAGTATCGCGCAGATTTTGGGAAAAGTATAGACCGCAGTTGACACAAATCGGAGGCGTTGCAGCACCGGTCGCGGGGGTGGTGCAGAGGATGCGGCTTTGCGCGTCACCTGTTATAATTGGGGTCGCGGTTCCGGTGACTTTGCGCACTATCGAGAGAGGTTTGGTGATTCTTATGCAGCAAATAGTGCTTCAGGTGCGGGATGAGCAAAAGGCAGCGCTGTTACGCGAATTGCTGTCTGCACTGGATTTTGTGGAACGGGTCAGGACGACAGAGGTCACCGAGCCAGACAACGGCGAGAGTGAGGAGCAGACAGCATTGGGGCTTGACCGGCATCCGCAACGGGATCGAATGAACCGAGAAGTGGCAGCCTTTGCGTCTATGCACGCGGAGCTAAAGGAATCGTATCTGGGCCAATTTGTGGCTATGCGACAGGGCAAAGTCATTGATTCTGATGCGGACGAGCAGCGATTGATCGTCCGCGTGCGGGGCCGTTTTCCCGCAGATGTGGTGCTATTTCGTAAAGTACAAGAGACGCTCCCGCCGCTGCTTGTTTTCCGTTCGTCACGCTGACGGTGCGTTGGCGCGGTCAACAACTCACTCTCTCTGCTCTTGTGGATTCCGGCGCAGATGCAACAATGCTGCCGGCTGGTGTTCTGCAAAGGATAGGGGCAGAGTATGTCGAATCGAGGCGCGTGCGGGGCATTTCAGGAATTGCGTACACAGCCGATCTCTACACTGTCATCCTGCAGATCGGCCCATACGAGGTGCCGGGTGTACGGGTTGTTTCACTTCGTCAAAACAGCGAGGCCATCATCGGACGGGATATGCTCAATCAGTTGATTGTGACCCTCGACGGCATTGGCGGGGTCGTGGAAGTTTCCTGAGCGTCCGCTCCTATCACCGGGTGTTGAAGCTGGCGCGCACGATTGCAGACCTGGCCGAGGCGTTGCAGTATCGGCTGTGGGGGTTGTCTGAATTCTATAGCAGCAACACCATCTCATCAATTGTTGTCAGTCGAATCCCCTCTCGACGCAGCAATTCCGCGACAGATCTGGTGCGCAGGTCTTCGTCTGCTGTGATCAAATAATCAACCATTCCATAGACCGCCGTTGCAATCACTTTGTCATCAGCCGGATCGCGACAGATCGCAGGGATTTGCGGAAGATTGAGCATCTCCATCTCTACTGCCAGTTGAGTGAGAAACGTTCGACGTAGCTCAGGGTAGATCAATTCAGCGATCCCTGGAGTGTTCAGAATCCGTTGATACTCCTCCAGAAGGGGCGGGGAACAGACAACAACGATCCGTCTGGATACCCAGGCCATGACAAAAGTAGCCAATTCTGGTAGACGCATCAGAGCGCGCACCAGTTGGTTGGTATCGATGGTAACGCGCATTTCTCACGATCCCGTTGCCCGGCGCGCCCGATCTATACGAGAATCCAGTTCTGCATCGCTGATGGCAGGTGACGAAAATCCCTCTTTGATGGCAGCCTGGATTGCTGTCATAACCCTATCAAAGCGTAACCGTCGCTCTGGGTTGTCTGCGGCCGGTTCATCTGACATCACCATTACGGCTACTCGTGTACCAACCGGTATTGTGTCGGGCAGGGCAATCGTTCTCGTTGCGCCTACAGTTGAGAGAAACGCAGGAATCCTGTACATTTTATCTATTCCTCTCTTCGCTTTTATCTGTTTCGCATCCACAGCCTTCTCATTTGCTACTACGGGAATTTTAGCGCAAGACTGCTTATTCGTAAAGCGAAACAAATTGTCTAATTTCATCTGCCCAACTGTTCCAACCCCAATTCTTTCACCCCTTGACCGCCCCCGCGCTGATACCGGCCACAAACTGGCGGGTCAGCAGCACATAGGCGGTGACGACGGGCAGCGCGGAGACCACCACACTGGCAAAAACCAGCCCCCATTCGGTCGAATAGACGCCGACAAAGGACATAATCCCCACGGGCAGCGTCTGAATCGCCGGTTTGATGGCAATCACCAGCGGGATAAAGAAGTCATTCCACATCCAGACCCCGTTGAGAATCACCACCGAAGTCAGGGCCGGGCGCACCAGCGGCAGCAGAATCAGCCAGAAGACCTGCCATTCGTTGGCGCCGTCAATGCGCGCCGAGTGGGCCAGATCCACAGGCAGCGCGGCAAAAAAGGGCACCAGCACCAGTATCGCCAAAGGCAATCCCAGCGCCGTGTAGGGCATAATAATCGAAAAGAGTGTGCCGAAGAGACCCAATTGGCGCAGCAGAATAAAGAGCGGCAGTACCGTCATCTGCACAGGGATGAGCAGACCGCTGGCAAAGAGAACGTAGAGCGGGGTTGCCAGCGGTTTCCTGCGCTGGCTGAGTCCATAGCTTGCCAAAGCCGCCAGCACAGTGGTAAAGAGTACGGACAGGCTCGTGACGATCACACTGTTGGTCAGGGTGACCGCGATCCTGGCCTCATCCCAGGCCTGCACATAGTTTTCCCATTGCCATACACTGGGCAGGCCGTAGGGACGGGCGAAGAAATCGGCCACGCTCTTGAAAGAGGCCAGCAGCAGATAGAGGATGGGAACGAGTACGAGCAGGCAGGCGCTGATTAGGATCAGATGGCGGACAATTCGCACCAGCCGCTGGGTCAGGCGTGGCCAGTTGATTTTGGCGGCTCGTGGCGGGGGTTGCAACATTTTTGTATCTCTCAACTCTCCACCTCCCGGCGGCGCAGAACGATCAAAAGCAGGGTGGAGACAAAACCCAGCACGATAAACAGAATCACCGAAATGGCGATGGCATAGCTCATGCGCGAGGCGGCGGGGTTCTGTGCCAGGACACTAAAGGCGGTGCGATAGATCAGCGTGCCCAGGACATCCGTAGCAAAGACCGGCGCGCCCTGGGGACCGGCCAAGACGTACACAATGTCAAAAACACGGAAAATCTGGATAAAAGTGAGAACCGTCAATGAGGTAAAGGCGGGCGCAAGCAGGGGGAATGTCACATTTTTGAAACTTTGCCAGGCCGTGGCCCCATCAATCTTGGCCGCTTCGGTCAACTCTTGGGGGATGTTTTGCAGGCCAGCCAGGTAAATCACAATTGACCAGCCCAGCGAGTGCCAGGCCGAGACGGTAATCACTGTGGGCAGCGCCCAGGTTGTGTCGCTCATCCAGGAGCGGGTCAGTACACCCAGGCCCAAGTCCTTGAGCAGCGGGTTGAGAAAGCCGATGTGCGGACTCAGGATCAGACTCCAAATAAAGCCGACCGCCACCAGCGAGATGATGACAGGCAAAAAGAGGATCGCCCGGTAAGTCTCCACCAGGCGCGGGCGGGCGTCGAGTTGGGTCGCCAAAAAGAGACCAACGGTGTTCTGGAAGATGAAGATGGCGATAAAGAAGGTGAAGTTGTGCCCGCCAGCGCGGTAGACATCCCAAGAAGCCAGCGCTTCGCGAAAGTTGTCCAGCCCCACAAAATTCTTCTCAATGCCCAGACCGTTCCAATCGTAGAGGCTGAGCCAGAAGGCTGACACGGTTGGATAGAGGACAAAAAGAGCGTAGACCAACAATGCCGGCAGTACAAACCAGAGATGGACGTAATTGCGTGCTTTCATAAGTTGCGCAAGCCTGGGTGGATTTTACATATAATCATTGGTAGGGGCGCTT
>CAMDEX010000023.1 GCA_945897075.1 Litorilinea aerophila | reverse complement strand
CCAGAAACGGGTCAGAGGGCTTGAATGCTTGTGCTTTGGCGTCTAAAACCACATTATGACAATTTAGAAACCTTACATCAACTCGAAAACAAGACACAATTAACATAAACTTACCCAAATCTAGCCTTTCTCCGACAGGCTGCTAGCAGGTCTGATTCCCGAAATGTAGGATGCACCCGTTTGAAACCACCCATTTTGTCGCTTACACGCAGAAACAGTATAATTAGCAGTCAATGCGCGAGATAAATCTTGTAAGGGAGAACGAAATGTTGGTCACTGAGTTACCGCAAAAATTACAAGAAGAATTCGAGTACACGGCTCATCTACTGCACGGGCAGGACAGTATTCGCCAGGCATTGATTGAAGCAATTGAATTATGGCTTTCTCAGCAACACCTAAAATTAACGCAGACCGAAGCAACGGTCAATAATCGAGTCTTTGACAATTTACGGGATGAACTGGAACAAACGTACCCTGGTCAATGGATCGTCATTGCCAACGGTAAGTTTCAAGGTGCAGCCAATTCAGTCGAGGAACTAAATCATTTTGCGCCCGCAGCCAGACATAGAATTGTTCTCCAAATAGGTCAAACTCGTCCCCAACAGATTGAATTAGGATGGCAAGCAACATTCGTTTAGTTTGCTGGACTACCCCAGATCGCCTCGGCATTGGGCTTCAGGTTCGGAATTTAGCAGGTCAAGCTCATCGTTTGACTGCGGAATTGGTGCAAATCGACACCGGTTACAGCGAAGAACTACTCATTCCGCAAGCATTATTTGACGATTTGAACTTGGCTTATTGGCAGTTGCCCGATTCCATTGCGGCCCAAGCGACAACGGTTACCGGACAAGTAATCCAGTTTCAAGAAGCCCCGGTGGATATTTTGATTCCCGACGCCGGTGAACAACATCGTGTGATGGCCCAAACATTCGCCAGCAACAATCGCTTTTTGTTGGGACGTGCCTTTCTCCGCCGCTTCAAGATTGTGTTGGATGGACCAGGCGCGCAAACTTGTCTGCTTCTGCCCTTTGCTTCCTAGCCGATCATCTGTTGTCACAGACCACCCAACTACCGATTATCCGGCAGATGGACAGAATCGACCAAACCGCCGGGCAGCCCGTAAACGGACAGATGGCGGGCCGCGCTGCTCTCCCAGCCGTAGAGCGGCACCAGCCCGAAAATCAACTGGGGTAAATTCCCCTTTGTGTCTTTGTCTCTTTGTGGTTATTCTATACCAAACCGTTTGGCAACGGCGTCAAAACCCCGGCCACATAGACTGACCGGCACTGCCATCACCTCTCGCAAGGAAACCCTACGGATGCTGACAACCATCGAAAAACTGCTCTTTCTCGTCGTCTTATATAGGCGCCGTCATCAGGTGCTGATGGAGAACTCCTTTCCCCACGAGTTGCAGAGCGGCTGCCGGGGGATGGAGCGCAACGGCAACCCCTGGAATCTGAGCCGGCGCGAGCGTATGAAGTGGGCGGGCGATCTGGCAATCCCCACAGTGGGTGTAGCGGTGAAAGATGTGACGGTGAAAGATGTGGCGCTGAAAGATGTGGCGCTGAAAGATGTGGCGGATCTGATCGCAGAGAGCCTGGGAGAATAGAATGGGGACAATAGCGCTTCGTTGGACACCCATTCTTCTCTTCTTCTACAACCTCAGCGTCTACGCCATTCTCCGCTGGCTGTCGCCCCATCTGCTCACAGGCGGCGATGCGGCACGGCTTGGCATACACGCCTGGGATTTTCTGACGCGCCAGGTCTGGTCTTTCTACATCTATCATCTCTACGCGCCCAACCCGCTGATCGTCTTTCTGCATACCCTCGCCTTTGCGGTCTTCGGCGTCACCCTGGATGCGCTCAACGGCGTGACCGTCGGCATCGGCGTCCTGACCGGTGTGACGGCCTATCAGGCCGGCTATAGCCTCTTCCGCGACGACGATTTGACCACGGCCTATCGCGCCGGGCTGATTGCCGGGATCAGTTTTCCGCTCACAACGATTGTCGTTGCCTTTATGATGGGTGGCACTGAGCATACGCTCTTGCCGCTTTTTGCGTTGGCAGTCGTCGCTGCGCTCTGGCGTGGCCTGCGCAGCGGGCAATCCTCCCATTTTGCCATCGCTGGCGCACTGCTTGGGTTGAGCCAATACTCGTATATTGTGGCGCGGGCACTGCCCGTGGCCCTCCTCGCCGCGTTGGGGCTGCTGGCGATCTTCTACCCGTCCTATCGCCAGCGCTGGCGCGGGGTATTGCTTCTCTTTGGCATCTGCGCGCTCGTGGCCGCGCCCCAATGGGTCTTCTTCATCCACGCGCCGGCTGCCTTTTTTGCGCGCACCGGTCAAAATGCCGGGCAGTTTATTCTGAACCAACCCGATTTTCTCCCGCTGATCGGGGCAAAATTCATCAACCAACTGCGCATGCTGGGCTGGGCGTGGGAGAATGGCTACAATCTTTCGGGCCGGGCGTTGCTCACGCCGCCACTCCTGATTGGTCTGCTGCTGGCGATCCGGCGTCGTCCCGCCTGCTTCTTTACAGGGGTGATGGCGCTGGCCTTTTTGGGTTTAGAACTGATTACCTATGAAAGTGTTACTGTCTCGGCCACGCGCTTGATGGGTGCGATTCCGTTTCTGCTGCTTCTCAGCGGATACGGCGTGGCCAGGCTGTGGGGCTGGTTGGAACAGATTTCGCCCAAACTCGGCTGGCTGGCGATTGGCCTGGTCGTCGTCTTCGGTGTGGAACGCCACGTGGATATGCTGACGCGTGTCATCCCCGCCTATCTGGGCAGCCCCGGTGTGGAGTGGCAGGCCAGTCTGGTGGACAACGCCGAAGCCGCCTATATCAACCAACACAGCGACGAAGCGATTTTGCTCGCTTCCAGCGAATACCAGCGCGCCCCCCTCGCCTTTTTGCTGGCAGAAGAGTACCCCGAACGCGCCAGCGGGCTGAACCCGCCATTGGGTGTAGGGGAGCGTGTCAAAGTGATCCTCCCCGATGCGCCCAATCGCCCGACCACCGACGGACAGCCCGCCAATTACGTGCCGGATACGTGGGTATTGGCCAAAGGCGGTGTGATCTATTTTTTGCCAACCATCCCAGACGGCGTGGCATTGGGGGATTCCGCCGAGGTGTTGTATGCCCACAACGGCCTACCCGCGGCGCGCGTGATGGAGGGGGTGTGGCGTGGCAAAAGCGCGCCGTTCAGCGCAAGCACAATCGGTTTCGACAACGGCTTGGAACTTGTCGGTTACAATGTGACCGAACTTTCAGCAGGCACAGCCCTGGATGTGAATCTTTTCTGGCGGGCGCGCCGTCCTCTGCCGGTGGATGTTCAGATTTTTACGCAATTGTTGGACAAAGATGGCGGGAAGTTGGCGGGTATCCACGATTGGGTGTTGCACGGTGTCTATCGGGCCAGGGCCTGGCGCACAGGTGAAGTCATCCCCCTAACGTATCGCTTCGCCATCCCCAGCGATGCGGCTCCCGGCGGTTACCGGTTGGTGGTGGGCGTGACGGATATTGAGACGGGAAAAAATGTGCCGACGGTGCGCGGTGACGATTTGGGCGTGGCCGCGCGTTTGAAGATTCCGCTGCCCGCCACCGTTGCCACGCCTGCCCGCGCAAGTGCTGCGGCGGTGGGTGTACTGGTGCTGGAAGGCTATACGCTTGTGCCTGGCCCAGGCCAGTTGCGCGCGCAGTTTTTCTGGCGCGCGACGCACGCTCCCGATTTTGATTACACCTTCTTTCTCCATCTGAACGATGCGCAAGGCAATCTCAGCGCGCAGGCCGATGGCGAACCCTACGGGGGGCGCTATCCTACTTCGTTGTGGGCGGTGGGTGAGCGGGTGATGGATGAACGCGATCTGCCTGTGCCGCCGGGGGAATATCAATTGTTTGTCGGCTGGTATCGGTGGGATACAGGGGAACGTTTGCCGGTGACGCTCGACGGCGTGCGTCTGCCCGATGGTCGTGTGCCGCTGGGAAAAATTGTTATTCCGTAGGCTAAACCGAGTTTGAGACCATCTCACTCCTGGGAATCACGGCGATTTCTGTAAAACGGGATTTTTTCTATTAGCACTCCTTCCCCTCATCCTACAAGCAGTCGGGGTCGGCCAAACCGGTGGCGAAGCCATAGAGAGCCAAATGGCGGGCCGCGATACCCTCCCAGCCGTAGAGACGGCTGCGCTGGCGTGCATTGGCGCGCAATGTTGCCGCCAACAGCGGGTCGTCGGCGATGCGCAGCACGGCCTGGGCGGTGGCCTCGGCGTCGTTGGGCGGCACAGCCAGCCAATCCCGATCATCCTGGAAGTCGGGCAGCGGCGTCTGCGGCGCGGTCGTCACAATCGCGCAGCCGTTGGCCAGCCCGGCCATCAGCGTACCCCGGCGCAGGCTGGCCCCGTCGCTGTAGGGCATTACCAGCACGTCCACAGCGTTGAGGCTGGCGGCCACCTCCCCGTCGGTCAGCCGCCCGGTCCACTTGACCCGCTCCGTCAGCCCCAATTCTGTGATACGCGCCTCCACTTCCTGCAAATAGGCAAAGTTGGTGGGATCGCTGGCCCCCACCCGTTCGCCGATCATCAACAGATGGGCGTTGCGTCCCTGTGTGACCAGCCGATCCAGCGTCTCCACGAGAGTCATCCCACCTTTGGAGCGGTTGAGAAAGCCAAAATAGGCCAGCAGCAGATCGCCGTCATTGTAACCCCAGCCGGTGCGCAGGGCGCGGCGTTCTGCTGCGCTGATTTCCACGCCGTGTATGTTACTGCCGATGGGAATCTCTGCGAGATTAACGATCCGTCCGGCCAGTTGGCGACGGTCCTGCCCGTTGGTGACAATTGTCACGTCGGCGCTGAACGCGGGCCGTTCTGTCACCCAGCGGCGCAGCCGCGCCCCAGCTTTGGGGAATAGATAGGGCACAAGCAGGTCGTGATATGTCCACGCCACGCGCAGCCCCCGCCGTCGCCAGTACAGCGGGCCAAAATTGATGGCCGGGTGCATCCTAAATGCCGCGGTCTGGTATTGGACGTGAATCCAATCCGCGCCGACTGAATGGGCGCAGTCAGCAATTTTCCCCAGACTTCCCCATCCCCACCTGTCGATCTGTGGATAAGTCTGGGGATAAGTGGGGGAAACGGGGAGACCGGTCGCTGAACCGGTCGCTGACGCTCCCGGTGCGGATTTTCCCGGTGCGGGCTTTGCACGGCGGTCCGTGAGAACCGACACCTGCACCCCCAGCGCGTGCAGCGCCTGGGCCAACGCCGCACTATAGGCCCCCACGCCGCCTTGCATCGGCGGATATTCACCCGTCACCATCAAAACGCGCATCACTTCCCCACTCTCCGCTCCCCAATCACCAATCCCCCGTCGCCACTCGCCACTCCCCACTCCCCACTCTCAAATCAATTGCTTTTCCAGCGTATAACCCCTGTAATCCATCTCCTCGAAGCCGACCTGGCGGCACAGCCCCAGCCCAGCCTGGTTGGTGTGGCTGATAAAAGCAACCAGCGTGCGGTTGCCGTGCAGATGGGCGTCGTTGATCATCCGGCGCAGCAGCCAGCGCCCAATCCCCCTGCGCCGCCAGGCCGAAGCCACAATCAACTCAGCCAGCCCCGCCACCGGGTTGGCGATCTGGGGTTCATTGACCTGCCGCTCCACCATCCGGGTCGCCGCGATGCGTACCTCATCTTTCTCATAGAGTTGATAACGCAGACCGATCGCGTCGTATTGGGGATAGAGCGTATAACCGCCGGCAGGGACTTCCTCGCGTGCCGGGCGCTGCAAAGGATAGGAGAGACAGTAGAAGCGCTCCACCGGTCGGTAGTCTGCCTGGTTCAGCCAGCGGTGGTGATCCTCCCAGGTGCTGGGCAGAATACCCACACCCAGTTGATAGGCAGGATAGCCCGTGCTGTAGGAGAAAGCCCGCACGCGGCGGATACTCTGCTCGCGCCAAAACTCCTCAGCTGTCTGCAAAAGCAGGCGCGCTACCCGCCCAGAGAAAGTATAATCCTGTGGCAGGGCCAGAAAACGCAGCAGCCCCAACGGGCGATCCGCCATCAGATGTTGGGTGGCGTGATCAAAACCCACCCCCACATCAATAAAACCCAACAACCGCTCCTCGGCCAGCACACCAAAAAGCTGGTGGCGCATCCAACGCACGGAATGGAGCGTGGGTGGTTCCGGCTGAAAGCAGTTCGCCTGAATCGCGGCATCGTCCATAGGAGAGGTGTAGGCAGCCTGGGCCAAAGCCGCGGCCAACAATTCCTGCATCTGATGGCTGTCGGGCGGGTAGAGGATGCGGGCGTAGAGGCGTTCGGCGGCCATCGGCTACTCGACAATTTCCCGTTGCACAATCGCCAGCAATTCGTCCTGGCGTTCCAGCGCAGGCAGGAAGAGCGAGCGGGGATCGTCCAGATCGATCAGCCCATTGGCGGCCAGCGGATAGTAGACGAGAGCGATGCCCGTTGTCATACGGCCCGCTTCTGTGGCAGTGACAATCTGGCCGAAGGCGATGTGAAGAGGCGCGAAAAAACGCCGGTGGCAGGTCAGACCGGTCGGCGTCAGTTCCACCTGTGTGGTGGCCGAGCGCAGGTTGGTCAGGGCATAGGCCAGGGCGATGACGCAGAAAAAGAGAGTCGGCCAGGCAAAAGTGCGGCCCACTTCCCAGGCGAAGAGCAGAGCAACCAGCGCCCCCGCGTATGCCAGCAGTGTATAGGAGCGCCGGGGCTGGTACAACGAGGCTTCAGACATTTTCGTCAACAATCTCCACCAAACAGCGCGGCCTGTGGCCGTACACTCTATGCTTTGGAATCACCTACGACGGCGGAAGTCTCTGTGCGATCTCTTTCTCCAGCGCGCGCTTGTCGGCCTGAATCAACAGTGCCAGGACAACAAAACCGATGACCGATGCAAGCGCTGCGATGAGAATAACCCCACGCAGCACAACGCTGTTCCAAACCGCCGGACTCAGCCCGGCAAAACCGCCCAGAATGGCGGCCAGCGGCACACTGGCAATCAGCGCCATCCGTACCATCACCTGGGCTGGTGCGGGCAAAGGGCCGGGCTTGCGATTCAGCCGCTGCATCAATCCCAGAATGGCGGCCAAAGGGTAGACAGCCCCGGCCAGAAGGAGAAGTACGGCGGCGATTTTGCTAAGAACGTCCATAAAACAGACCCCACCTCTTTGGTTCAGTATCCATCTATCATACCAGCAAATCAGCCCAGACAGAAACGGGTTCGCGTTTATAAACCAAAGCGTTGGAAGGGTTTGTCAGGTAAAACTTTGGCTTGTGACTTGGCTGGTTTGGTGGTATACTCGCGGCCATAGAATTCAATGCGTCTATGCGAGAGGTGATCGAATGAGTACCCAATCAACCGCAGATGAAGTGGCAGAGATTTGGAAGTTATTTCGAGAGGATAGAGAGCAGCTCCGCGAGATGAGAGAGCAGTCTCAGAAAGCGGACGAACGATTGAGCGCCCAATTCCGCGAGACGGACGCGCGTCTGGATCGCCGCTTCCGGGAGACCGACGCGGCTTTGCGCCGTCTGGAAGGCATGTTTGGCATCCAGTGGGGACGGATGATGGAGGCGCTGGTACAACCGGCGGCTCTGCAACTGTTCCGGACGTGGGGAATCGAGGTTCACCACACTTCCCGGCGTGTGGAAAGTCAAGTCAACGGCCATCACATGGAATTGGACATTGTGCTGGAGAACGACGTAGACACCGTTGTGATCGAAGTCAAAAGTCTGGTCAAAGTCCCGGATGTGGACGACCTGCTCACCGATCTGTCAAAGCTCCCGACCTATTTTGCCCGCTTTGCCGGACGTCACGTCTACGGCGCAATCGCTGGCCTGGAATTTGCCGAAGGCGCTGACGCATACGCCTTTCGCCGGGGGCTTTTCGTATTGGCGCTTTCCGGCGAAGGGATGGTCAAAATTAAGAACGGGCAGAACTTTCGACCGAAAGACTTTGGCGTTTAGTTGAGAGGCTGTCATAAAAACAAAAAGAGGGGCGCTCTGGACGGAGCGCCCCTCTTTTTATTACGCCAAAACAGCGACTGGCGCGCGCTCCCGGATGTGCGCGTAGATTTCGAGCAGGCGGGCTGCGTGTTCCGCCATCACTGGGGCGGAATGAATCATCCGGGACATCTCGCGCAGACAGCCGGGGGCCGCGGCAATCTCGCCCAGCACAGCCGCCAGCGCGCCCACATCCCCCGCGGTGAAGAGACGCCCCGTGCGCCCCTCCTCCACCTTCTCGGTCAGCGCACCCAGACGGCTGGCCACCACCGGCGTGCCGACGCCAAAGGCTTCCTGGATCACCAGCGGCGAATTCTCGTACCAGAGCGAGGGCACAACCAGACAATCCATCTGGCGCAGGGCCGCACCCACCTGTTGCGGCTGCAACAGCCCAGCAAAGCGGATGTTGGGATGGCGGGCCAGCTTTTTGAGTTCTTCCACATACTCTGGGAAGGTCTCTTCGCTGCCGTAGATGGTCAGCGACGCATTGTTGCCCAGCCGGTTGAAGGCTTCCACCAGTACGTGTACACCCTTTTGCCAGGCCAGAGAGCCGAGGAAGCCGAAGTGTGGGCGGGCAGGCGGCTCTGGCAGGGGAATCGTCGCTCGCTGCACCAGCTTGCGGTCGTCCAGCCCGTTTTCCAATACGGCGATGCGTTCGGCGGGGAATCCGTGGCGCACGTACTGGTCACGCAGAAAAGAGCTGGGGGCAATAAAGAGATCGACCTCTTCGGTGATGCGGCGCAGATAACGGTTGCGGTAGACAAAAGGCGCGGCGACCAGTGGTCGCAACACACGCATCCAATTCAGGTCAGCGCGCTCGGTGGCGCAATCCACACAGTTCATACAGCCGGTAGACGGCCCATTGCAGGGCGTGCGGTCGGGCCGGATCAACTGGCTGTTGGCGCAGAAATACCAGTAGTCGTGGAGGGTGACAACGCGCGGATAACCCTGCGCCAGCTCGATCAGCCGGGCCGAGACGCCCTGCACATGCTGAAAATGGACGACATCCGGCTGCACGTGTGCCAGAAATGTGACAAAAGCGCGCTCGAAGGCCGTGTCGCGGAAGGTATGCCAGTATTGGCGCACCGGGTCTTCGTGGGTGCGGCTGTCGGGCAGGGCAACCCGCCAGAGATGGACACCCTCGCGTGTGATGCGTTCATCGCCCGCCAGCAGATCGGGTGTGGGGTAGAAGATGTGTACGTCGTGGCCGGCGTGGGCCAGTTCGCGGGCCAGACCCCAGGTGTAAATTTCTGTGCCGCCCACACTCTCTGGCGGGAATTTGTGTACTACAAACGCGATGCGCCGCCGCTCCTCCGGCGGCGTGGGCGGCAGACTCACCGTCCACCCGGCCACCTGTGCGCCGGGGGCAAAAGGAGTCTTAGAGACGCTCATCACGTCTTCCCATACGATTTGACTTTGCGTCCTCGGCGTCGGCAACAGAGCGGATGTGGTTGAAAATTTGGTAAAGATCGTCATAGCATTTGTCCCCTGTGTACTGGTTCGTCACGACCTGGCGGCCAGCGGCCCCCAAGCGAGCAGCCAGACCAGGTTGATTGAGAATGCGTTGGAGCGCAGCAGCCAGCGCGGCTGGTGCATCAAAAGGCACAAGCAGCCCCGTTTCTTCGTCGGCAATGATCGATGCCGGACCGCCAATCGCCGCTGCCACCACCGGCTTGCTGTGCTGCCAGGCTTCCAACAGGACAATGCCAAAGGAATCCACCCGGCTGGGCAGGGCCAAAACCGCACAGCCGGCCAGCAGCGCCTGCTTCGTCCTCTCGTTTACTACACCCAGCAGGTGCAGCCTTTCCTGTAGAATAGCACGCACCCGGGGTGGGAATATGTCGCGGAACATAACCAATTGGTGTTGTGACGGGCCCGCGTAGACGACGTGCATCTCCTGACCCTGCAGAAACAACTCCGCCACCATCTGGGCTAGGGTGAACGCGCCTTTGTCGTAGGTGGTCGCGCCCAGAAAGAGTACAAAGCATTCTGGCAGCCGATAGCGGCGGCGCACATCTTCGCTCTGTTTCTGGGCTGCGGCGACGTCCACCGCCTCCACGCCCAGCGGCAGACAGTGGAGGCGGGCCTGCTCCACGCCCCACCCGGCCAACAGTTCCTGTTCGGACGGGGAAAGGGCGATCACCGCGTCTGCCTGCCGGTAGACCGCCACTTGATGGGCCATACGAAAACGGGCGGTGATGGCCGGGCTGCCCGTGTGGATGAGCGGGACGACGACCAGCGGTTTGGTCTGGGCCAAGGCGGCCTGGGCTGCGCCGACAAAGAGTCCATCCCAACTCGCATCCACAACCAGCACAAGATCGGCGGCGGCTATCAACGGGGGCAGTTCTGATTGTAACCCCAAAAGCGGCGGCATGGAACGGGTGAAATGTCTTAGTAAGTAGCGCTGCCAGAGAGCGGGCAGGGGCAAACGGGCAAAGAGGTGCGTCAGCCGGCGCGCCAGCCCAAAGCGGTAGGGTGCGGGCCAGGGGTAGACGAGGGGCAAGCGGATGACCTGTGCGCCCTCCATCTCCTCGCGCTGGGGCAGGGCTGTCCGGCCCGCTGGGGGCGGCTGCCAGAAATCGTCGGCCTGCTGGGCAGCGGTCGTCAAAATCGTCACCCGATGACCGTCCGCCGTCAGCCGTCGGCTGATGGCGCGGCCAAAGGTCTGTGCGCCGCCCACAAAGGGCATATAGGCTGGGAGAACGAGAAGCAGGCGCATTAGGCGGACAACTTCCTTTGCAGCAGGGCGATTTCGGCTTCCAAGCGCCGGATATATTCCCGATCTTTCTGGATAAGGGAGAGCAATTCCCGTTGCCGCCGTTCGCTGTAAAAAATCGCCAGTTGGTGCAGCGATCGGCGCAGTCGTCCCCAGAGCGGCAATCGATCCAGCGCGGAGGGCACAAGCAGCGGTTGACTGGGCGCGGGAATGTCTGCGCTCCCCCTCTCCGCCGCTTGTAGAGGAGGACATAGGCGAGCCAGCCCGGCGCTGGCTTGCGCAATCAAATCATTGCTTTCACCGCGTGCCTGCCACATTTCAAACGCCATTGGAATCGCCTCCAAATAGGCCCTGGCAATCTGGCCGTGCCGATCTCCAGCCAGCACAGTCGGTTGGTAGGCGGCTTCGGCCACCAGAAACTCGTCCACAAAACGCTGGGCGGGCAGATGCTTCAGGCAGAAGCGCAGCCGTCCGCGCAGCCGCGCCCAGGCCGTGTAGACGGGTTCGCTGAAAGAGCTGCTCTCGGCGTGAATCAGTATAGAGGCGGGCGCATAGCGGATGCTGTAACCCGCGTCCCGCGCCCGCCAGCAGAAGTCCACATCCTCGTAGTAGCCGGGCCAGAAGCCCTCGTCCAGCGGGCCGATGCGTTCCAGCACCTCCCGGCGCAGGGCCAGAGATGCGCCAGTGACAAATTGCGCGTCACCGGGTTGCCGCCAGCGCTCATCCAGCGCATCCCCATATCCCCGATGGCGGGCGATGCCCAATGGCCAGTCCACCACCCCGCCGGCGTGCTGGACGGTTGCGCCATCGCTCAACAGCGCCAAAGAACCGGCCACACCCACGCCCGGTTCGTTCAATGCAGCCAGCAGCCCGGCCAACCAGCCCGCCAGGACACGCGTGTCCTGGTTGAGCAGCACCAGCGCGTCGCCGCTGGCCGCGGCCAATCCGACATTGCAGCCGCCGGCAAAGCCCAGATTGCGCCCGTTGCGGATCAGCCGGGCCGCGGGGAATTCGTTTTCGACGATAGCAGGTGAATTGTCCTGTGAGCCATTGTCCACCACAACCAGTTCCAGGGCAAATGGCG
Source organism: Litorilinea aerophila (assembly GCA_945897075.1). Classification (GTDB taxonomy): domain Bacteria; phylum Chloroflexota; class Anaerolineae; order Caldilineales; family Caldilineaceae; genus JACQGT01. Next base: position 26,112 of record CAMDEX010000023.1, on the reverse strand, counting down.
CGCTCTCATACTGCCCGGTCAAGGCGACCAGACAGGGGCGAATCCACTTCTCGCCGTTCCAGAGGGGGATAATCACCGAGACAGTAGGCATAGGTAAACCAGAGAATAGAACACGGATGACGGAATTTACGGATTTGTTTGAGTCTACTGGAAAAAGTCTTTTGAACCGCACAGAACGCGAATCCATCAATTCTGAAATCCGTGTTCTCCCTTACCCTCTCCAAATCGCTTCCAGCGCGTCGGCCCAGGCGGTGGCGCGCACGGCCAGGATGCGTTCGCTGTATAGATAGCGCCGGGCGTTGGCGGCCAGTTCCCGGCGCAGGTCGGGTTGTTCGATGAGGGAGCGGATGGCCTTCACCCAACTGGCCGTGTCGTTGGCCGCCAGCAGACCGGTCTGCCCGTGACGCACTGTCGCGGCGTAGACGGGCAGATCGCTGTAGACCCCCGGCGCGCCCAGCGCGGCGTAGTCCAGAAATTTGATGTCCGACTTGGCCCGGTTGAAGGGCGTGTCAGCCAGCGGGGCCAGGGCGATATCCCAGCGGACGTTGCCGGTGAACCAGGGCAGGAATTGGGGGTATTCGATGGCGGGCGGCGTCAGGTGGGTCACGGGAAAGGGCAGTTGGCTGATTCTGGCAAGCGTGGCCGGGTTGGCCGTTGCGCCGACGATCTGCAATTCTAAGGGCAGATTGATGGTGTGGGCCAACTCGGTCAGGGCGGACAGCAGCAGCAGCAGGTCGGCGTCGTGGGTGTGCGTGCCCATATAGCCCAGGACGACGCGCTGCGTGACAGCGGGGAGAGCAATTTCGGCCTGCACCAGCAAACGTTCGTCCAGCGCGTTGGCGACGACGGCGATGCGGGCAGTGTGCGCGGCATAGCGGGCGCGCAGGGCCGCTGTGGAGACGATTACGCCGTCTGCCTCGCCCAGGAAAGTCGCCACAATTTCCCGTTTGGCCTGGGCCGCCGGATCGTCGCCGGGCAGGGCCAACAGGTCGTCGTCAATCTGATAGACGAGTTTGGCCGCGTTGCGCCGGAGATCCGCCACCAATGCCGCCGCCATCTGCGCTGTGCAATCGGGCCGCCAGCAGCGGTCCACAACGACGATTTCCGCGGCCTGGCCGTAGTAGACGGGCGACGGCGTGACGTAGAATCGCCCGCTGATGGATGGGTGGGTCAGGGGTTGCAGCAGTCGGATGTAGGCGCTGCCGTGGGGCAGACCGACCGCGCTGTATTCGTAGAGGGCGAGGACGCGGGGAATGATCACAACGCCTCCCCGCTCTCTGGGGGTGGAGCGAAGAGGAGAGTCAGGATATTCAGCGCGGCCCGCTCCGGGAAGAAGGCGCAGGCGTCGCGGATGGCGTTGGCGCGCAGCCGGGCGCGCACTTCTTCGTCCTCCACCGTACTGCGCAGGGCGCGCCAGCAGGCTTCGGCGGAAGTAGTGTCCACCACCAGTGCGTTCTCGCCGTGACGGGCAAAGCTGGCCGCGCCGCCGCTCTGCGGGACGATCACTGCCGCGCCCGCGGCCATCGCCTCCAGCGCAGTCAGCCCCATCGCCTGCCAGGTAGAAAAGTCCACAAAAACGTCTGTGCGGCCCAGCAGCGCGGCCACCCGCCCGCTTTCCAGCATCCCGGCCAGCTCCCAGTCAAAATCCTGGGGCAACTCGGCAAAGCCGGGGTCTGCCGGGGAGACGCCAAAAAGGGTGATGGCGACCCGTTCGCCGTAGTGGTGGGAGAGACGGCGTAACAACTCCATCGTCAGGCGCGGGCTGCGCCGGGGCGAACTGGGCCGAATCATCGCGGTTATACGCACGGGAGCGGAAGAAGAATAGAACGCGGATGTAGCGGATTGGGCGGATTGACGCGGATTTTCTTCTTTTTCTTCTTTGTGTCTTTGTGTCTTCGTGGTTACAGTTTTCGGTAGTGGGTGAAAGCGGTCAATGTCCACCGAGGGGCCGATGACCGCGCATTCGACGCCGGTCTGGGTGAGAACCTCCTGCCGGTTCCAGTCGGTTTTGGTGAAGCAGCGCAGACCGGGCCGGACGCTGTAGCTGGCCGCGGCCCGGCGGTATTCGTCGCTGTCGTTTGCGAAAAAGCTGGCTTCAAAATCCTGGACGTAGTAGCCCAACGCGCGGCCAGCCGCGGGCAGCCAAGCGACGGTCTCGTGCCAGGTGGCAATGACAGCAGCAAAGGATTGCCCCAACGTCGACGCATCCTGCGGGCTGCCAAAATGGACAGGCAGCCGGTTGTTGGGGTAGGCCGCCGCGAAGAGTTGACGATTTTTCGCCAAATTGAAGAGATGGACCTCCACACCCATCGCTTGCATTGCCGCTGCCTCGGCCAGGACGACGTTGGCCCCGCCGCCGGGCGCGTCCACCGGCAACAGAAAGAGCAGCCGTTTACCCGCAAAGCGTCGCCGCCCTTCTTCCATCAGCGCGGAGCGTTCGGCCAGCACCCCCGCCCGCGCCCGGATGCCCAGAAGCAGCGGCCCGTTGCGCATCGTCTCCTCGGCCGCTGCGATGGGTGTACGCCCGTAACGTTCGGTCAAAATGCGGGCGGCCCGTTCACTCAACTCCAGTCGGCGGCTGTGGGAATAGCTGCGCGATTGGGCGTGGAAGACGTAGGCATCATCGGCCAGGGCCAGCCCCCAGCCCGCGGCACGGGCGCGCAGGCAGTAGTCGTTCTCCTCGCCGTAGCCCGCGCCGAAGGCATCCTCGTCGAAGTAGCCGATAGCTTCAATGACGGCGCGGCGAATGAGCAGGCAGAAGCCGTTGAGCAGGGGCATAGCCGGATAGAGACGGGGAGACCGTGCGGCAATTTCCTCGGCCCAACGGTCAACGTCGTAGCCAGCGGGCAGGGGGTTTTCGGCCCAGTCGCCCCCCGCGCTGAGAGCCGGGATCGACTGGTAGGAGGCGGTGTTGGAGAGTGGGCCAACAATCCCAATGTTGGAGTCTGATTCGGCGCAGGCGATCAGTCTGTCCAGCCAGCCGGGGGTGACGATTGTGTCGCTGTTGAGCAGCACGACGAAAGACGCGCGGCTGTGGCGTAGTCCCCGGTTGGCGGCGAAGGTATAACCGCTGGCTTCGTCGCGGCGCAGGCGTGTTGTGTGGCTCTGTTGGCTGGCAAAGTCGGCCAGAAAGTCCCGCGTGGGCGGATCGCTGCCGTCGTCCACCAGAAGAAGGGCGTAGGGCTGAGCGGTATGGCGCAGGACAGAAGCCAGGCAGCGCTGTACGTCTTCCAGCGCATTGTGGACGCAGATGACGATATCCACCGCTTCCCGGTGGGGCGTGATAGGCGGGCGGGGCGGCGCTAGAGCAATCTCGACATTCGCGTTGCGGTAGCGGCGGCCTGGGCCTGGGATGCGTCGGGCAAAGGCTTTCCAGCGCCAGCGCGCTTCGCCGCGCAGGTGGACAAGCAGACCGCCGATGCCCCGCACGTTGGCGATGCGCAGCCAGCCTGCGGCCATCCCCAACAGATGTTCGCGACGGGAAGCGGGCGGCACTGTGCGGGCGCGCAGCCGTTGCAATAAACGCAGCAGGGCAAAGCCGGGGCTGTGGCGCAGACTCTCCCATTCGGCCAGTTCTGCGTGGTATTTTGCTTCCCAACTCTTTTGACTCTGTTGCGCGGCCAGCAGCTCTTTTTCCAGGGCCAGGGCCAGATGGGTAAGCTGGGCCAGACGTGTGTCCTGTTGGCGGGCGGCCAGGCGCAGCGCGGCGATCTCCTGTTGCCCGGTGCTGCTTGGGTTGAGTCTGTCGAAACCGCTACTGGTGTCGTGGCCCGGGGGCGGGTTGGGGGGGAGTGCGGGCAGAGTATCCACAGCGTGTCAACCGGCCAGAAGCCCAAAAGCGGGAAAAATCACAGTGATCAGGCTCGTTACATTGACGGCGAACAGCAGAGCGAGGATCAAGAATGTCGCTGCGCCCTGGTAACGCCCGGCCCAATGCAACCATCCCAGCGCCACACCCAAACCGATGGCGGGCAAGGCGGGGAAGAGAAGCCGTCCCTGCGGCTGCACAATCGTCAAATTGAAATACCAGAAGGCGACGAGTACCGCGCCGCTGGCGCTGATCAGCAGGGCAATGGCTGTCCGCTGTCCCGGCAACAGCCCGCGCCCGCGCCGCAACAGCCAAAAAATCGCCCCAACCAACCCGATCAACAGAACCCCATCCAGCAGCGAGAGCAGTTGGGGCGCAAGCGGCATATTCACCCAGCCAAACATCCCCCAGAAGGAGGTGTGGGCCATCGGGAAAATGGTACGGATGTGTTGCAGCGTTACAAAATCCGGGTTGATGCCTCTGGATTGGGGCGAACTGAGCAGGCGCTGGATCAGATCGGGCCAGAGCAGACGGCTGAGGAGCAGACCGCAGAGGGAGGCTGCGCCGAAGATGAGCAGATCGACAAGGCTGTCGGTCAGGTTGCGGCGTCGGGTCAGCAGGTGGAGAGCGGCCAAGAGCAGCCCCAGCGGAATCAAAAACCAGGTGGTCATCTTGGCTGCCAGCGCTAGGGCGACGGCGCAACCGGCCAGCAGCCAGCCCCGCCGCTGCTGGGACGGATCGGCGCGGGCGACGGCGACCAACGCCAGCAGCCCCCAAGCGCTGCCGAAAATCGCCAAGGTATCGTTGGTCACGTAGGCGTGCAGAAAGGTGAACTGGGGGATGAAGGCGACAAACCCCGCGGCCAATTCGGGCAGCCAGCGTTCGCCAGGCAAGAAGCGGCGGGCCAGCGCAAAGGTGGCGTAGACGCTGCCCAGGCCGAGAAGGGTGGAAAGCAGCCGCGCCAGATGTACTTCGCTGAAGACAAGCGGCACGGGGACAAAAAGCGGTCGCTGTAAGCCGGGAAAATCCGGGTTGATGGCGGGAAATGCCGCGTAGCGGGGGCTGAGGGCGAGCAGCCGTCCCACGCGCAGAACAACGGCGCTCAAAGCGTAGTAGAGGGGGGGCTGATGCCATTCGTAGTTGGAGGTGACAAAGCCGTTTTTCCAGAAGGAGTCTCGTTGCGGCGGAGGTTTCGCAGGCGGCGCGCCGGTGTCGGCCATCTGTTGGGCGTAGAGAAAGTGGGCCGGTTCGTCGGGCGCTTCGCCTACAGGCACCGCGAAAAGATAGGAAAGGGTTAAACCAAAATAGAGTGCGGCAATCAGCAGCAGGCTTTTGGACACGGGTTATCCTCCGGCACAGACGCCGCGGTCGAAGGACCAGACCTGGGCTTTTTCCTCTTGAAAGAGCAGCGTAAAGACCGGGTTGCGCGTCAGCCACTCCTCCGGCACAAGCTGGGTTGCACCAAATCCCACTTCGCCCCGTCGTTGGCCCAGGTAGACGTGGGTGATTTCGTCTCGGCAGAGGACGGATTGGAGCAGTGCAGGGTCACCGTTGCTGGCCCGCACATCTTCTTCAACCTTGTCCACATCTGCTATCGTCCCGCCCTCGGCGTTGTGTTCGGTAAAGTAAGAAGCCGGGGGAATGGTAGCGGCCCGTTGGGTAAAGAATGGCAGCCACCAGCCGGCGTCGGAACCAACCACCAGTACACCGGTATAAATAGAAAAACCGTTGATCAGAAAGCGGCTGTCAGCAGGCGTGTTTTCTTCGATCCACTGGAAAGCAATCCGATCGGAGGGCCAGACCATACGGTGAAAAAAATCGACGACCCGTACCTGTTGAAGCGTGCCCCAACTTAGTATCCCAACCAGAAGAATCCCCACCAGCCAGGGGCCAAAGCGTTGTTCCCAAAGCCAGGCAGCGACCGATCCACCCGCCCAGCCCCAGAGCAGGGCCAGGGGTATATAAATGGCGATAATGACCAGAAAGTTGCTTACCCAGCCTGTGCCGGGCAGACGGAGAAGAAATGGATTGGCGACGAAAAAGGTAAAGCAAGCCCACAAGAGGAGGGGCAGAGCCAGAGAACGCTTTTTCCACAGGGCAAGCAGGAGGAGTAGGATTGCCCCCACCCAGAAAAAAATTGGATAGAAGCGGGGTACGTCTTTCAACCAGAGCGCCATATCGAGGACGAGTGCCGGGTTGCTGGCCGGGCGCTGAGCTACCCGCGCAAAGAGGTCCTGCATCGCGCCGCCACGGATGATGACCACCCAGGGCAGAATCAGTCCACCAGAGACGACACCTGCCGCTGCCAACCAGAGCAGCCGATAACCGATCTCTCCCGGCTGGCGGCGCAACTTCCATATCCCCCATACCCCCCAACCCAGGCCGGCCGTCACAGCCAAAAAAGCCACCCGGTAGTGGGTCAATGCCAACCCGGCAGCCAGCAAAACGGCAACAACCCAGAAGGCCCGGTTGGGGCGGCTACTTTTGTCCCATACCACCACGAAAAGCCAGATGAGAACTGGCAAAATCACCTGACCGATGAGTTGGGTGTAGCGTCCCCAGTTGACATAATAGGCGGGCATTGTCAGCAGAAAGCCGGCGACGACGACGGTTCCGATGGCTGCCCAGCGGTTGCGGTGTCCTGAGCTTGTGGTGTCCTGAGCCTGTCGAAGGGTCGAAGGGCCGTCGCTCAGACGCAGCGCCAGGGGGTAGAGCGCCAGCACAGCCAGCCCGTTGCAGATCTGCCCGAAGATCAGAACCGCCTCGGGCGCAGGCGCGCCGGTCAACCAGACCCACTGGGCCGCGACCACATGAAAGCCGAAGTGATAGGTCAGGCTGCGGATAGACGAGTAGGGATCCCAGGACTGAAAGAGGCCGCCGTTGTCTACAATCAGTTGGGTGATGAAGGTGTGGTGGACGGAATCGCCCCAGAAGGGTTCGGTGAGCAGGCGAATGGGCGAGAAGCGGCTGGCAAAGAGCAGTCCGATCAGAAAGAGCAGGATCAGATCGGGCATATTTTCCCGATGCACTCCTTTTTTTATATTGCCCAGCGCGTTGGAAAATCCAGACAACCACTCTCTGTTCTGCCAAAGGGCCAAAGCGACCCCTAGCAAGGGCAATATCCAGACCAAGACAGGGCCAGGGGCGATTCCAAGTGTGTAGGCCCAGAGGAAGATGATGGTATAGAGGGCAATACTGATACTTGGTGCCAGGGCCAGGTGTTCGCTCCAGCGCAAAGGGTAGGAACGACTTAGCCAGACGGTGAAACCGAGGCCGGGCAGAATGTAGAGAAAAGCGGTGGCCGCGAGAATACGCGCCAAGTCCAGACCGAAGGCGAACGCAGAATTGATACTCATCGCAGGTGGGCGTAGCGCTTTAGCACGGCACTGGGCAACGCCAACGGAGCCATCAGCGTTTGCCAGTTGTCGCCGCTACGGGGCTGGGCCTGAATCTGTCGCCGCTTGCGCAGAAAATGGGGCAGTTGGCGCAGCGCGGCCAGCCGCCCTTGCAGCGCAGAGAAGTTGCGGCTGCGGATCGTGCCCACAATCACAGACATCAGATCGTAGCCGAGGATGACAGGCAGATAGACGAGCAGCCACGGGCTGGGATAGTTTTTTATGATCAGCCAGACTTTGTTACGCCCCAAGAGGTAGCTCTTGAAGGGCGACGCATTGCCAAATGTGGCGGAATGGACGTGGTAGACCCGTGCTTTCGGCTCCAGCACACAGCGCCAACCGGCCAGTTGGGCGCGCCAGGCCAAGTCTACATCTTCCAGATAGAGAAAGAAATCTTCGTCAAAGAGACCGATCTCGTCCAGCATCTCTGCGGAATAGAGGGCAGCGCCGCCGCAGGGGCCGAAAATCTCGATGGGTGCCTGCTCGTTGGGGGTATCCTTTTCGCCTCCGCGCCAATCCCAGGCAATGCCAACCCGGTCAATCGCGATGCCTGCCGAGTTGATGCGATCCGGGGCGTGGGCGAAGAGCATCTTGGCAGCGATCATACCCAGACGGGAGCCGCCCTGCGTCGCTGCCCACAAATGCTCCAGCCAGTCTGGCTCCGGGAAGGCGTCGTTGTTGAGCAGCGCTACCCAGCTTCCTTGCGCCAGACGGAAGCCCTGGTTGCAGGCGGGCGCAAAGCCCACGTTCTTCGGGTTGGCGATGAGGGTAAAGGTGGTCTCCCCTTGCGCGCACAGCCTTTCTACCAACGCAACCGAGCCATCTACAGACGCGTTGTCAATGAAAATAAACTCGAAATCGCGCAAGGTTTGGGCCTGCAGCGCGTCGATAAGCTGCGCCAGATGGCGCTCTCCATTGTAGTTGATGACCACGACGCTGATACGCATGAGAAGTCTATTCCAACCGTTCGTTATCGCGTCAGACCGCGCCGTTCCAATTCGCTGGCGGCTTGGGCCACATTGTCCACGGCCTTTTGGTGGCGCACCCAATTGACCAATTCCGGCACGCCATCTTCAAAGCGCATTTTCGGCTCGTAGCCCAACAGCCGGCGGGCTTTGCTGATGTCGGCGTAGCAGTGGCGGATGTCGCCCTCGCGGAATTTGTTGGCGATCTCCGGCTGCACGTCCACGCCCAGGTGTTCGGCCAGGGCGTCGGCCATGTCGCGAATGGAAAAGGGGCGGCCTGTGCCTACATTGAAGACTTCGTAGTTGGCCTCCTCCTTTTCCAGGGCAAGCATATTGGCCTGCACAATATCGGAAACGTGGGTGAAATCCCGGGTCTGTAAACCGTCCTCGTAGATCAACGGCGCGTTGCCGTTGAGCAGGCGGCTGGAAAAGATGGCCGCTACGCCGGTGTAGGGGTTGGAGAGGGCCTGGCGTGGGCCATAGACGTTGAAATAGCGCAGGGCAACCGTCGGGATGCCGTAGGCTCGGCCCACGCTGAGGAACATCTCTTCGTGATCGCGTTTGTTGATGGCGTAGACGGAGGTGGGGAAGAGGGGCTTCTCCTCGGATGTGCCTTCCCGCTCAACAGCTTCGCCGCAGACGGGGCAGCGTACCTCCCAATCGTGGGCTTCAAATTGTTCGACTGTCCGCAGTTTGGGGTAGACGACGCCGTGGGTCGTGCATCGATATTCCCCTTCGCCATAGATGGACATAGACGAGGCGACGATCATCTTACGCACGCTGTGCTTTTCGTTGGCGATGATATCCAGCAGGGTGGCAGCGCCCATTGTGTTGATGCGGGTGTAGCGCAAAATGTCGTACATGGACTGGCCGACGCCCACAGCCGCGGCCTGGTGGTAGACGATTTCGATACCGGCCAGTGCGTTTTTCAGCGCTTCCCGGTCGCACACATCGCCCACAATCAGCGCCGCGGCGGGGTTCAGATAGTCGGGTCGTTTGCGTTCTGCGCCGTGAACCTGGGCGTCCAGGTTGTCGTAGACCGTCACGTCGTAGCCCCGCTCCAACAGGGCGTCTACGATGTGGGAGCCGATGAAGCCGGCCCCGCCGGTGACGAGAACGCGACGAGATGTGTTTGCAGTCATAAGAGTCCTATCGTTTTACCAGAGGAATGTAAGTTTTGTTGGTCAGAGTTGACGGATCCAGCACGATGCGCACAGGCACATCGCTGTAGAAACGCGTCTCATTGACGCCATCGTTCACAATTGCGTAGAGATAATAGCGACCAGATGCTATGTTTGATGTGTCCCAAACGTATTGATTGCCTGTGATGCCAGTGGCAATGACTGTTCCGTTATAGCCCTGGGCGTCCGTGTCGTAGCCCAGAGTAATCGTGGCTGCATCTGCTTCGGCTGACGAGCGGGCATCCCCGGAGAGAGACCAGGTGGCGGTGAAAACCCCTGCACCTACAGGTTCTGCATGAAGTTGCACATCATCCAGATAGAAGGTCTGTTCTGCGGGAACTTCATCCACGTCAATTCTCAATTGATGCACGGCCCCTTCTTGCCAACCGCGCACACCGGGATCCTCATCGTCACGCAAGTCACTGCGCCACAGATCGATGATGTGTGTATTCCAGCCATCCCGGTTGATGATGTCGTTCGACGTGCCCACATTCGGGAAACCTGTGCCGTCGTACCAGATGATGCGCGACATCCAGCCAAAACTGATATCGGCTGTTCCCTCCAGCCGGGTCTTGAATGTGAGAAAGCGATACTTTGACGAATCAATCGGCGCGCCCATCCGCAGGAGGACGCCGGAATCGGACCAATCCTGTGAACAGCCAACCCCGGTTGCCGCATGAGAACCCTTGAACGTCTCGTTGTCAATGGATGAAGAGATGACATTCTGTGTCGAAGCCACATCCCCCATGACATTGAAATCCCAGGGATCGTTGAGTGTACTCTGGGCATACTCTTCGCCGGAGGCTATACTGGGATTGGTGAAGGTGAGGATGGGATCGGCATTGACAGTCCAGAGGCCCGTGTCTGGGTTGCCATCCACCGTAGCCCGCAGCTCCTGATCGCCAGGAGGCAAAGAGGCGGGGAAGACGAATGACTGGGCATTTGCTAATACTTTCTCTTCCTGGGCCACGTTAAATTGCACATTGCCGGCGTAGAAATGGATGGGGGTTGCCCCCCCGGCGTCGCCAGAATTCACTGCAAACTGCACTTCTGTGCTGCCGCCAACACCCGAGGCCGTCCATGTAACCGGATAATTGGATTTGGCCGAGAGACGCACCCAATCAATTTTGATGCTTTTGCCCCCGGACTTCTGATCCGGATCGAGACGCAGACCGGTGATGATGTCCGCAGCCGTCCAATTGAGTTTGGCCGGGCTGAAGCTGAGAAGCCCGATTTGGGTCAAATCAATCGAATAGATATGCCAGCCACTGTAGGTGCGGAAGTAATTGGACTCACCCCAATCATTGGGTTCCTGGGCATTGCCGAATGCCTTGACGTCAGTGCGTGTCCACATCAAGCGCGCGCCGGGATCCGAAACTGGATCGACGCTGCTAATGAACATCTTGATCGTCAGTTGTGTGTAGACTTTTGGATCGATGGGTTGCAGGCGGCCATCGAGATCCGTGGCAAGCGCACCGCGATAACCGGGGGAGAGCAAAAAGACCCAATGATCTTCGCCGTAGGCCGGGTTCGGTGTACCCGTCCACACGCCGCCCGAAAAATTGGAGGAGCTGTATTGATTGGCCTGAACGCAAGGGGAGTCAAGTTGAACCACATCCCCGACGTTGTTCATATCCCAGGCGTCTTTCCAGATCAGACTGCGGTAATCGCCCGTCTCCCCGACTTCTGTTCCATTGGGGGCCGGAGAAGTCAGCGTAATCGTGCCCTGGCTTTTGGCTTCCACAGTTGGAATGAATGCACTGCCCGAAAAGAGATAAGCCAATCCTACGATGAAAACAAGTTGAAACACTCGATCAGCAATTTTCATGGCGATTCTCCTGAAAGATTTTGGGGTGGGATAAGGGTGTTAAGTCTAAAAAATCCTATTTCCAGACCAATAGGGCGCAGAAATTGCCTGAATTTGTCACAGAGGTTAAATGGATTATACCTTTCCATCTCTCCTATTGCCAAACAAAGTGCTATTTGGATTATAGCAAAGTCCCCGGCGCTTGCGGTTGTTGGGACCGCAAGCGCCGGGGACTTTGGATGTCAGGGCGAGAAAAACCGAGTTTCTCGTGGACAAATCTAGTCTGGTAGCGGCATAACAGAAACTCGGTTTTTCAAATTTACCTTCTGATGATAGGCACAAAGAGTTTCAACGTCAGGTTTGAGAGATCGATCCCGACGCCAAGCGGAGACGTCGAATAGGTCCATAGACCGCTCCCAGAGCCATTCTTCAAATGGCCGAAGATATAGTAGACGCCAAAGGGCAGGTCTGCTGTGTCCCAGATATACTGACCGGCGTCGGCGGGGATATTCTCAGCGATGACGTGCTTCTCTGTGCCCTGCTTATCAATGGCGTAATAGAGAGCCAGGGACGAGCCAGCCAGATTTTGTCCTTGCCACTTGACTGTAAAGAGACGCTCGTTTTTCGGGGTCAGGCGAACCCAGTCAATTGTGATATTCGCATCCGCCTTGTCCAGTGGATCGAGACGCAGCAGGCGAATGGAACCGCCCCATCCGGGCTGCGCCGAGAGATCGAAGTAGTAGACGCGCCAACCGGGCACAACAGTGAATTTGGGTCCTTCAATGAACTGGCTGTTGGCTTCGTTGGTAAACCACCAGAGTTGCCCCTGCCCCGCCCGCTCCGAGTAGAGATGGAGAGAAACCCGTTTGAAGCGGGTGGCGTCGATCGGCTTGTTGATATTCCAGGAAAGCCAGAGGTAGGGATCGTGGTTGGTGGAGCGCACACTCATTTTGCCCTTGTCAAAGACAGGATCGCTCAAGCCATTGTAGCGTCCCGCTTCGCTGCGGTCAATGTCATCCGCGCCGTTCATATCCCAGGCGTTTTGCAGAAGATCGCGGCCAAATTCCTCGCCCAGCGGAACATAGCCGGGCACGCCGTTGGGTTGGGTAAATATGACCTCGGATGGTGAAGTGACCACCCGCACAGGGGCATCGCTGTAGAAACGGCTCTGGTTGACGCCATCGCTGACCAGCGCATAGAGGTAATAGAGTCCATCGGGGGGGGCGCTGCTCTGCCACAGATAGCTCGTGCCCGTCACCCCGCTGCTGATCTTCACGCCATCATAACCAGCGGCATCCGTGTCATAGCCCAGTGTGATCGATATCCCCGCCTGTTCGCTGAGTTCCCAGCTCACCAGAAGATTGCCGCTGGCGACGGGCACGGCATGCAGGGCAACACTATCCAAATAAGAGGTCTGGGCCTGGGGCACCTCATCCAAATCAATACGCAGTTCTGTCACCAGGTCCTGACGCCAGTCGCGCAGACCGGGGTCTTCGTCGTCGCGCAGATCGCCGCGCCAGAGATCGATCGTATGGGTGTTCCAGCCCACCCGGTTGATAATGTCCTCCGACGTACCCACAACGGGGAAACCTTGGGCATCGTACCAGATGATGCGTGTGATCCAGCCATTGCTGATGTCTGCGGCTGCGCCTTCCATACGCAGTTTGAAGGTCAGGTAGCGATATTGCTCCGGATCGATGGGCGTGCCCATACGCAGGAAGACGCCCGAATCCGACCACTGCTGGGAACACTCGCTCCCGGTAGCTTCATGCCTTCCTTTATATACGCCGTTGGCAACCTCTGGGGCGATGACATTCTGGGTGGAATCCAGGTCGGAAATGCTATTGAAATCCCAGGGATCGCCCAGAACGCTGGCGGCATATTCCTCTCCCGAAAATGGACTGGGGCTGGTAAAAGTTAACAGAGGGGCCGCATCGATTTGCCAAAAACCGCTGGCGGATGCGCCCCCCACAGCCGCGCGCAGGGTCTGATTGCCGGGGGGAAGGGAGGCCGGGAATGAGAAAGTACCATTTTTGGCCAACACCACAACCGGCTGGGTGACATCATACAAGCTCTGGTTTTCATAGAAATGAATCGGCACAACGCCCATGCCATCGCCAGAGTCTATGGCAAAGTTGATGGCGGCCAGATCACTGACACCCTGGCTGTTCCAGTTGATCTGCTGATTGGAGCGGGGCGAAAGGCGAATCCAATCAATTTTGAAGGTTTTGCCGCTGGACTTCTGATCCGGATCGATGCGTAGACCGGTGATCTTCTCTGCTTTCGTCCACTCCAGACGGCTCAGGCCGGGGTCCAGCAACCCGATTTTGGTCAGATCGATCGAGTAGATATGCCAGCCGGGATAGGTGCGGAAATAGTTGGATTCACCCCAGTCCGCGCCTTCCGCGCCATCGCCGTAGGCTTTGAGGTCCCGGCGCGTCCACAGGATACGCGCCCCCGGATCGGTCTGAGCATCAATGGCACTCACGTACATTTTGACCGTCAATTGTGTGTAGACTTTTGGATCAATCGGGCGCAGCCGTCCATCAATGTCCACGGGCAAAGCGCCGCGGTAGCCCGGCGAGAGCAGAGAGATCCAGTGACTTTCGTTGTAAGCCGGGCTGGGGGTCCCGCTCCAGATTCCATTGGCAAAATCAAAGGTATCGAATTGGTTGGGCTGCAAGCAGGGCGAATCCAACTGCACCATATCGCCCACGTTGCTCATATCCCAGGGGTCGCGCCAGGCCAGAGTTCGATAGTCGGGCGTCTCGCCGATAAGAGTCCCCGTCTGGGCCGGTTTGGTCACCTCGATCAGCGGCTGCGGCACCGTCACCCCATTCGTCGAGGAGAACCAGATGCCGGGCGCGTTTTGCACCGAAATATAGCCAAAAAGGTAGTAGATTCCGTTGGTCAGATGGCTGGTGTCCCAGTTATAGACGCCGGTGCTTCCGTCCAACCCCGCCGCGATCCGCTCTTTGTTCAGGCCATTTTTGTTGTCGGCATAATAGAGAGCGAGTGTAGAATTCTGCCGGTTGTCCCCAGTCCACTGGACAGAAAAGGTGCGTTCGTTCTTGGGAGTCAGCCGCACCCAATCAATCTTAATCTCCGCATCGGTTTTGTCCAGCGGGTCTAGGCGCAATAAGCGAATGGATCCCTTCCAGCCTGAATGGGCAGAAAGGTCAATCGAATAGACCTGCCACCCAGGCTCAACCGTAAAGGAGGGCCCTTCGATCAATTGGCTCTGGTTGGCATCGGTAAACCACCAGAGCTGCCCCTGGCCGGCCCGCTCTGAATAGATGCGCAGGGCGATTCGGTTGAATTTGGCTGCGTTAATCGGTTTGGTGACATCCCACGCCAGCCAGAAGTAGGGATCGTGGCTGGATGAGCGGACGCTCATCGTCTGGCCGTCAAAAACGGGATCCGTCATGCCATTGTAGCGATCCGGCGCGCTGCGGTCAATATCGTCCGCGCCGCCCATATCCCAGGCGTTCAGCAGCACATCGCGGGCGTATTCGGTGCCCAGCGCAACCAGATCGTTTGTGCCGTCGGGTTGGAGAAAGGCAGCGTTGGTAACCGTTTTCGCTACCTGCACGGGTGTCTCGCTATAGAAACGGGTCTGGTTGAGGCCATCGGTCACCAGCGCATAAAGATAGTAAAGCCCATCCGCAATGCCGCTGGTATTCCACTGGTAGGATGCGCCCGTAAGACCGCTTGCGATCACAGTGCCATTGTAGCCGCTCTGATCGCTGTCGTAGCCCACTGTGATGGTCACATTCTGTTGTTCTGTCAACGTCCAGCTTATGTTGAAAAGGCCGGTTGCCACAGGCAGCGCGTGCAGTTTTACGTTATCCAGATAGAAGGTCTGCGCCTGGGGCACAGTATCCAGATCAATACGCAATTGGGTGACAGGGGCTTGTCGCCAGCCGCGCAGACCGGGATCGCCATCGTCCTGCAGATCGCTGCGCCACATATCCAGGATATGTCTGTTCCAACCAGCGCGGTTGATAATGTCATTGGTCGAGCCAATATTGGGAAAGCCGGTCGCGTCGTACCAGAGGAGACGGGACATCCAGCCATTGAGAATGTCCGTTGTGCCGGCAAGACGCACATCAAAGGAGAGATAGCGGTATTTGTTCGGGTCAATGGGCGCGCCCATACGCAGGAAGATCGCAGAATCGGACCACTGCTGGGAACAGTTCGCTCCTGTTGCGGCATGGCTGGCTTTGTATGTCCCGTTTTCAATCACAGCCGACTGGATATTCTGCGTCCGTTCCACATCGCCCAGTGTACTAAAATCCCAGGGGTCGCCCAGCTCAGTCGTTGCATATTCCTCGCCGGAGAAAAAAGTGGGATTGGAAAAGGTCAGCAGCGGGGCGGCGTCGATCTGCCAGATACCAGAATCGGAGAGACCGGCTGTGGATGCGCGCAAAGTATGTTGACCGGGTGGCAGCGAGGCGGGAAAGGTGAATGCGCCTGCGCTGGCCAATACTTTCACCGGTTGCGCCACATTAAAACTGATCTGATTTTCGTAGAAGTGAATCGGCGCATTGCCCAGCCCGTCGCCAGAATCCAAATCAAAGGTCACGGCGTCGCTGGGGATCGTCCCTTGTGTATTCCAACCGACGGCATAATTGGCGCGGGGCGAAAGCCGCGCCCAATCAATTTTGATGCTCTTTCCGCCCGATTTTTGATCCGGATAGAGGGTGAGACCGGTGATGCGATCGGCGTCAGTCCAATTCATTTTGCGGTTGCTAAAGGAGAGCAGCCCAATTTTGGTCAGATCGATGGAATAGATATGCCAACCCGCATAGGTGCGAAAATAGTTGGAGTCACCCCAGTCTTTTGTCTCCGATCCATTGTTGCCGTCCCTGCCATCCCTGCGCGTCCAGGTCAGGCGCGCGCCAGGATTGGTGACCGGATCGACGGCGCTTACATACATTTTGATCGTCAATTGGGTATAGAGAGCGGGATCGACGGGTTGCAGACGCCCATCCGTCCCCAGGGGTAGCGTGCTGGGAAATTCCGGCGAGAGAAGGGTGATCCAATGATTTTCGGCTTGAGAGGCATTGGGGGTGCCGGTCCAGATGCCGCCACTGAACTGGGAATCACTGAATTGGTTTGCTTCTGTGCAAGGCGAATCCAACTGGGTCAGATCCCCTGTGTTATTCATATCCCAGGGGTCTTGCCAGACGAGGGTTCGATACTCAGGGGTCTCGCCAATCAACGTACCGCCGGCAAGAGGGGTGATCAGATCAAAGGTTACATCTGTTTCGGCTTTTGCCGTCTGGAAAGAGTAAGCAACTGATACGCCTACAAAAATGACGAATGCCAGAAGAATGGTTATCTTTTTCATCTTTTACATTCCTTTTATTCTCCGCTTTGCAAAGCCATAACTCTCCTGCAGCAATCCACTGACGCCGCGCTGGCGATAATGATAGACAGCTTCGTCTACCAATTGCCCCAAAGATTTACTTGCAATCGAGGGTTCTGGGTTTTCAGAGCGGAAGCGGGCGTGCCGATTTGGGCGATAGATTGGATTCCGTACAAAATTTTCGAGCGGTGTGATTGTGCGATCCCAGGTCAACTTTTCATTGACCAGTGTATGAGCGTTCCGGCCGCATACTTTTAGCTGTTGCGGATCTTCCAAAATACTCCGAATTACCTCTCGGATTGCGTCCTTGTTCTGGGGATCCAAAGCCCAGCCTGCATTATACTCGCGAATCAGCGGTGCCAACTCTGCGTAATTGTTGTAGATAACGGGCAGACCACACCACAAATACTCGACAGTGCGGGTGGTAAAGGCAAGTTCACGCTCCGGGTTGCGATCCATCAGATCGATGGCAACATCTGCGTGCGCATATATTTCGACAATCTCATCACGCGGGCGCATAGGCTGAAAGTACACATGACTACTTTTTTCCAACTGCGCCTTTAACGATTCGAAGACGCCCGTATCAACAGGATAGAGTGGATGCTTGCCCCCAAAGAAGAGCAGCCGCCCCCGGCCACTTCTTTCCATTTCTTCCACCAGAATGGAGAGGGAAAGCGTGGGATTCTGCCAGGGCAAAAACACGCCACCGTAGACAAAAGTTGTCTCGTCATTCTTGGCTGTCGAATGTTCCTGAATCTCCGGGGAGAGGGAGATTGGAATAAAAGCATAAGCATTTGCGGAGATGTCAAACCCAGCCTGCACCAGCCAGGGATAAAAATAGAGCATCTGTTGGCTGCCCGCGCAGGTGAAGAAATCAGCCTTTGAAAAAGCGTGTAACTTGTCCCGGATATTGTTGGCAACGTTGCCATACTGTTGAAAGTGTCTTTCCAGCAGGTGCGGTCCGTGTTGATCCAGAACGACCGGCATTTCCAATCTGTCGGGGATCATCGCCAGGACAGGCCAGTTACACACAATCAAAACATCCGGTTGCACCCTGTCCAGGATTGGCTGAATCGATCCCACCTCCCAGGCGATTGCAGCTACATCCTCTGGGATTTGCTCTTTCCACTCTGACTGCAACGAGCGGGAAGGCATCGAGTAGTGGACAGAATGGCCGTAGTGTTCGAGTCCCTTGCCCAACGACCAGGCACGCAGACCCGCTCCCGTAGTGGGAAGACCGGGGAAGGGAAGAATATCAGAACTGATGAGCAGAATACGTTTGGCTGTAGACATTCTATTCTCGTTGCATTGCTGGTCAAATTGTTCAAAATCAGTAACTGCTCACCCCCACCCAGCCTCCCCCAGATTGGGGGAGGAGTCGTTACAGTCCCCTCCCCAATCTGGGGAGGGTTAGGGTGGGGCGGCAATCGAACTAAAGCCGCCGCTCGACCTGTTTCTGCAAAAAGCCGAAAAACTCATAGAGAAAGCCTTTGGCTCCTCTTTGCCGGAAGTGAAGAGCGGCCTCTTGTGCCAACTGACGCAAAGACTTGGGCGGCGGCGGCGCGGAAAAGGCACTGTCGCCAGCGCCCGCCTCCTGTGTGGTGGATTCGTATCCTTGTCGCTGGAATTTACGGGGCATCCGGCAAAACTGCTCCAGCTCGTCCAGCCCGTTGGGATCGAGTAGAAGCCGTCGCGTATCGTCAACCCGGCCTGTATCGGCTACATTTTCTCTGCTATCCAGGCGCAGATCGATGCTGTTCCGTTCCCCGACGAGTTCACCCCTCGCCTGCGCCGTGGGGAAATCATCATCGCCCAGCGGCACAAAGACCAGAGGAACGGGACAATTGCCCAGCTCGGCCAGCACCTCTGAATCGAGGGCAATGATTAGTTCAGGATTGATACTGTTGACCAGACTGTTCAAACCAGTCCGCCCCCACTGATAGACCCGTTGACGGCTGTTTTCTGCGGCTGGGGATGCGCTGCCATCGTCGCCCTTGAATCCATAGAAGACGCTGTGCCCGGCCGCGGCCAGACTGTCGCCGATGGACGAAAAGCCGATCCCGCTGTGCGGGGCAACAGAACCCAATGCGCTCTGGTTGCGTTGGCTGACCAACAGAACGCGGCGGGGAACATCCCGAAAGAGTTGGCTGACCCCCAGATAGTGTACGACGTCGTAGTGGGCCTGGGCGTCCCGGTGCAGAATGGGGTGAACGAAGAGCGGCAATGCGAAGTGCTGAAAGACCTCGCTATCGCTACGTTTGCGCCGCGCCTGGATTTGTGCCCGCTTCTCAAAGATACGCGGCAATTGGTCAATAACCTCGTTAGCTGCAACCAGCACAGAAAGCCCGGCACGGCTTACGTTCTCATGCAGATCGGCTGCTTGCGAGTTGCGGATATAGTAAGGACGCACATCCCATCCGTGTTCCTGCATCAATCGGCCTGAGCGACGGAACATCAGCAGCAGAGATGCCGAGAGCATTTTGTGCAAGTCGTCATCGGCATAGTTTTTGAGCAGCGTCATCAGGGCATTGCGTTCAAACAAAACCCACTTACGAAAACCGGTGAAGGCGTCCATCGTGGCGTGCAGCCGGTGATAAACAACGGCGGCAGGAGAAAAGAGCACGCGATATCCCTCGATCCAGAGACGCCAGCCCAGGTCCATATCCTCAAAATAGATAAAATAGTCCTCATCAAACCCGCCCACATCCAAAAAGACATCCCGTCTGATCAACATCGCGCCGCCACAGGCAAAAAGCAGCGGGATGCGTTCGTGAAAGGTGTCGGGGAGGCCGTGGTCTGGTTGAAATGCGAAGGCGTGAAAGTTCATGGCGGAACAGGCAAAATCAACCATCTTGCCGTCCCAAGAGAGCATTTTGGATGCGGTACAGACCACATCTTCTTCTTCCAGACAGGGACGCACCAACTCTTTCACCCATTGGGGATCGACGCGGGTGTCGTTGTTAAGGAGGGCGACATACTCGCCGGTAGCTGCCTCTGCGCCCCGGTTGTTGCCCGCGGCAAAGCCCAGATTGTCCGGATTCTGCACCACCCGCACCCGGGGAAAATTCTGGCGGACAAAGGCAACCGAATCGTCTGCCGAGGCGTTGTCCACCAGCAGGAGTTCGAGTTTCTCGGTGGGATAGTCCAATTCCAGCAAAGAGCTGAGACAATCGGCCAGATGCTGTTTCCCGTTATAATTCAATACGACGACACTGACTTTCGGCCATTCCATTGTCTACGGCTGCTCCTCATTGGTTTCCAAATTTATTTCGTTCACCTCTACTTCGTTCACCTCTACTTCGTTCACCTCTACGGGCTTATAGGCCCATATAAATGCTTCAAAGGGGCCATTCAGCCGCTGTATATCCGCCGCAAAAGCGCGCAATTGCTGGTGGATTTCCCGTTCGGCACTCTCCAGATGTGATACCTGATCGTGGCGGATGGTTTGCTCCTGTTGTAGCAGTCCGTGTAGCTGTTGGAGCGATTGACACAAGAGATCGATCCGTTCCCCTACCATCTGCTGGCGCGCCTCGGCCAGGGCTTGCTGCTGCTCCAACATTTGGCGGAACAATTCCGCAAGGCGACGGTTGTTCGCCGCCATCTCTTCCTGCATTCTGCTGACCTGCGCCTGGGCACTGCAGGCTTGCGCTTGGGCATTTTCAGCCAGTGATTCAGCCAGTGAATCGGTCAATGGCCGCACCAACCAGCCGGTCAACAGCTTTTTCGCCCAATAGCTCAGGTAATGAAAGGGCGTTCGCCCCTGTAGAGGTACTTCGTTGCGATAAAGAATCTGGACTTTTTGGTCAAATTCGTCCGCTTTCTCAGCCGGGGGCAAAGAAGGGAGAGGCGTGGGTGACTCTGTGGGCCAGACCCAATTGGGCAGCGTTACCTCGGCGCTGGATGAAGCGTTCTGCCCAGCGATAGCAGGCGGCATGGGTTCTTGCAAAAGCCGACGCAGGTCGGGGAGCAGAGGGGACGCGGTGATGGGGTTTTCGTCGGTGTGCAGATTGACAAACCCCGCCCGATCCAAAAAGAAGCTGACTAGGCGCGGATGATAAAAGGTGACGTGGCCAAAGTGGGTGTAGAACATCTCCAGGTGGGAGAAGAGCGAGCGGGCATTGGGCGTCACCAGCAGAATCACCCCGCCCGGCTGCAGAATCCGGTAGGACTGTTCGATCAGTTCGACTACCTTCGGATAGGGCAGATGCTCGATCAAATGGGCGCTGAAGACGCCATCAAAGCTGTTGTCCGGTTGGGCAGCCAGCCAGTCGAAGACATCCGCCTGAACCACCGGCAGCCCCTTGGATGCTGCCGCCGCAAAGGCTTTGTCGTCAGAATCCACGCCGATTACTTCAATGCCCCGCTCCACCAACATACCCACAAAATCCGCGTCGCCGCAGGCCAGGTCCACCACCCGCTGACAACGCTCGAAATAGGGCGTATAGTGGCTCTGGATGCGCCGCTGGTTTTCCGGGAAGACACCCATATAACGCAAAAAGTCGTAATCCATGCCGGGGAATTGGGTTTCCATCACTTACACCTGCAAGACTTTCTCCACCGGCGCGCTCCTGGCTTGCCGAAAATGGTTGCGAGGGGTGGTGATAGCAGGGACGCTCCACTGGCCGCCCAGCGTTACAACGCCGTAGCGCTCGCGTGTGTTGCCCGTATGCACCCGAAATTGGTAGGCCCGGTCGTGATAGTCATACATTTCCGTATCGGAACGGTTGACCGCTGCCGCTGAAATACTGTAGCCGCCGGCCAGGAGAGAGAGAGCGGGTATGCGATAGATGACTTCGCCTTCGCCCTCCACGTAGGGAATGGAGAGATCGCCAAAATCAGTATTTGGCCCAGCCACCCACGTGCCGTTGTGGTGGTGCAGCGCAATCCCAAAAATGGGGTCTTGGATGCGTTCATCGGCCCGGTAGCGCAGATGAATCTGCATCGGCGCGCCGGTCACGAAGATGGAGCGTTCCACGCCGTCGGCGTCGCACAGCTTCACATCGGTGATCTGCACCCGGCCCGTGCCCCAGCGTTGGCCTTCTGCCAACTGGTCCACCGAGCGGCTCTTGCCCGCAGCTGAACGCACAGCCTCCTCTTTGGCAGCCACATTGTTCAGGTATTGCATCACCACATCGGTAGGGTGGCCCAACGCTTGCACCTGGCCGTGTTCATACCAGATGGCCCGGTCACAGATAGACTCGATAGATCCCAGATCGTGGGAGACGAGGAGAAGCGTGCCGCCCCGCTGCCGGTAGCGTTGGATGGCGTCCATACATTTGTGCTGGAAGTTGGCGTCCCCCACAGCCAGCACTTCGTCCACCAGCAGCAGGTCCGGTTCTGTGTGGATGGCGACGGCAAAACCCAGACGCACATACATCCCAGACGAATAGTGCTTGATGGGCATGTCAATAAATTCGCCCAGTTCGGAAAATTCGATGATGCTCTCCACCTGCCGCTGCATCTCCTGGCGGCTCAACCCGTAGAGCGTGCCATTCAGAAAGATATTCTCCCGCCCGCTCAAGTCCGGGTGAAAACCCGCGCCCAATTCCAGCAGGGCAGAGATGCGCCCATTGACGACAATTTCGCCGCTGGTTGGCTCCAAAATCCCGGCCAGCAGTTTGAGCAGTGTGCTCTTGCCGGAGCCGTTGGGTCCGATCACGCCCAGGCTTTCGCCCGCCATCACCTGAAACGATACATCGCGCAACGCCCAGAACTCTTTGCTTGGATTGCCCGCTTTGCGCCGGAAGAGGTTGACAAACATCTCCTGAAAGGAGCGCTGCTGTTCGTTGTGCAGGCGAAAGCGCTTGGAGACGCTGCGCACATCCAGCAATGGCTGGTCCGGGGCGCTGACGCTGCCGGTACGCTTGGCAGAGGTAAACATCAGACCTCCTCGCCAAAGTTGCCGCTGACCCGTGTGAAAAGCCAGTAGCCAAAGAGCAGCACCCCCAGAGATGTGAGCGCCGTGCGCAGGAGGAAGTCAATCTCCGTGTACGTCCCCAGATAAAGCAGATCGCGATAGGCATTGATGATGGAGGCCATCGGGTTTAGTATGTACATCAGCCGGTGGATATTGAGGGTAACGCCAAAGGCTACGTAGCTTTGGGGCAGAATGTTCAGGGGATAGAAGATGGGCGTCAGGAAAAACCAGGCCAAAATCACGACATCCATGATCATCATCGTGTCACGATAATAGACATTCACGGCACTCAATAAAAGTGCCAGTCCAACGATAAAAATAGTCTGAATCGCTATAACGAGAGGCAACAGAAAGACGTAGGGGCTAATATCGGCCTGGAAGACAAAGAGCAGCGCAAAAAGAACCACCAAAGCCAACAGAAAATTGACCAACTGGGCCAGAACCGAGGCAATCGGTAAAACTTCGCGCGGGAAGTAGACTTTTTTGACGAGATTGGCGTTGCCGACCACACTGCCGATACTTGTCATGACACCGGCACTGAAAAAGTTCCAGGGCAGTAGACCGCACAGGAGGAAAACGGGGTATTGGGGTACGGTCGCGTTCGGTGTGATGATCGTAAAGACGGCTGTAAAGACTAGCATCATCAGCAATGGATTCACCAGTGTCCACAGAAAGCCGAGCAGACTGCCTTTGTAGCGGGCTTTTAATTCGCGTACCACCAGATAGTAGAGCAGATCGCGGAATCGGTACAACTCCGCGACCCGCTGCCACAAAGAGATCCGCCCACGCAACCGGCGGCTCAAGACCGCTGGCTGGGGAAACACATTGCTTTGCAAGAATCTTACTCCTCTTAGTAGGGCCGTTTTGCCAATTCCTGTATACGATCCTGCACAAATTGACGCGCAGCCTGGCCTGTGGCCGTCATGGCTTTAGACACCGGATCGAAATAGGCCTGGTGTTCGTTGAAGCCCGTTACATCGTTCAGGCTGTACCAAACCCAGCGCTGGACAAGACGGCACTCGTCGGCGCTATATCCGAGGGAGCAATCCTTGGCGGTGAGGAAATGATCAAAGGACCAGAGCATAAAATCAATGATTGATTGGGAATCATCGCCGGGCAGACCGAGTACCCAATTGGGTAGCAGGACGCTGTACTCGCTGATAATAAGCGGTTTTTCCTGTTCCCCCCGATCTTTCATCCATTGGCGAAAGTCGCGAATCTGCTGCGCGATCAGATTCCCGTCTATGTGTTCGGGCATAATAGGCAAGACCTCACCGTTGCTTCCCAGATGAAACAGATAGGCACCTGTCGTCTCGCTGAAGCCGACCGGAATATCCGCACCCCACGAACCACTCTTTTCCGGCAGGATGAAAGTGTGGATATTCCAGACATCCACAGGCATCGCCACGCCGTAGGTAAGCTGGTAGTGATCCAGAATACGATCCAGATATTTTATGCGCAGCGGGGTAGCCTGAATCACACCACCAATGGCAATCTTGGCAAGCGGGTCCGCGGTCTTGA
Source organism: Litorilinea aerophila (assembly GCA_945897075.1). Taxonomy (GTDB): domain Bacteria; phylum Chloroflexota; class Anaerolineae; order Caldilineales; family Caldilineaceae; genus JACQGT01. The sequence continues at coordinate 2,147 of CAMDEX010000023.1, read as the reverse complement.
TCAGTGTGTACAGTTCGTGATAGGCCACTGCGTAAAGTTCAGGCAGAATTTCATCTTGGCGTCCACCGCCATACCAATCGCGCCGCTCGATTTCGTTGCCAATCATCCACAACGAGCCGGGACGGGCCTGGGCCACCTGTTGGATTTTTGCTGCATTTGGCTGGTAAGTATAGGAGTGGGGCACGACGTAGGGGCAAAGCGTCCGGTTGTGGGCGTTGGCCGAACCAAGAGGACAGGTCAAGTCCTGATGGATACGGATCATCTGGGCATATTCCATGCCATTGGGTTGCGCCGGGGCAGCGTTTACACCCCAATTGAGATACCAACCCGCTTTAAGAGAATTGATCTCGGGGAAATCGTTTAGCGAACCGCTCGTCATGCCAAAGCCCAGGCGGGTGGCAATTTGGGGTAGATTGGAAACGAGCGGTAAGAAGATTGGCGAGGGCGCGACTTGCTGGCCGGAGGAAATGAGCGGCAATTGGACTGTTTGGGTCACAACGCTGCTCTTCGTCGGCTGGGTTGTCGCCTGGGGAGCTGGCATGGATGCCAGTGCTGTCGAGCAGGCAACGAGCAGCAAAACGCTTGCGCCGTAGACGACGCATTTACCCAACAGACGAAAATAGGCTGCCCAGTTTGGACGATGGTTGTTTGGCGGATGTAGCATGGATTCACCTTTTCTGGTCTTCAAGACCTAACCGTGCCGGGCTTGCGGCGATGTCGCCCGGCCTTCACTCTGCACACGCTCTCTATTGGCTCTCACACTCTGGCGCGTGACAGCCTCGTATGTTGAAAAAATGAGTCGGCCCGCCAATTCCCATCTGAACAGACGGGATGCCCGTTGACGCAATTGTCGCTTCATCTCAGCCACAGGCGTGCAAAATTCAGCGGGGTAGAGACAACGGGCCAGTTCCTCGGCCAGACTCCCCACATCCCCCCGCCGCGCCAGCACCCCGTCCAGCCCCAAATACTCGCGCGCCACCGGTGTATCGAAAGCCACTGTTGGCAAACCCACCGCCATATAATTGAGTAGTTTGCCTGCGCCTTCGGTCGCACTCAGTTTGGGGGCCACCGCCACATCGCCCAGGGCCAGGTATTTGGGCGCATCTGGATACGGAATCCGCCCGGTGAAGGTGACAAAATCGGCGACGCCCAATTCGTGGGCCAATTGCTGGTAGAGAGGGACACCAGGAAAACCCATCAACAACAGGTGGAGATCCTGCCTCTGTTGGACAATCAATTGCAGCGCACGCAGCAGGTGGCTGGTCCCCTGATGCTCGGCCAGCAGACCCAAATAGACGATCAGGCGACGGTCGGCGGGGATGCCCAACCCACGACGCAGTTCAGCCAATTCACCTGCCGGGTATGTTTCTGCCGGGCGAAAGACATCGGCGTTGACCGAATCGGGCAGGGTCTGCACCCGCCCCGGATCGCAGCCAAAACGCTCCACCAACAGACGCTCGGCGTTGGATGTGCTGGTAAATACCGCGTGGGCGGAGCGGCTGATCCACGTTTCCAGACGCAACAGGGGCGCAAAGAAACGGCTTGTTTCACCCAGAAACTTGTGATCCACCATCTCCCCGGTCAGGCTGCCCTGAAAATCAAAAACCACTGGCAGACCAAACAGACGTCCCAACACCAGCCCGATCAGCGCCCCCTCGTGCAAATGGGCGTGGATGACATCGAAACGTTCCCGCAGCAGCACCTCCAGCGTCTTCAGGCCCAGCAGCGCGTCAAAGGCGATCTTGTGACGGCTCGAGCCAACCTCGTAATCCCGCCGCCAGGGGATCGGCAATGTGCGCCGGATGTCCAACCCCGGCACATCGTGGCCGTTGCGATAGGTCACAATTGTGACGCGATGGCCCAGTTTTTGCAGGATGCGCGCTTCTTCCAGAATGCGCACATGACAGCCATAATCGGCAAAAAAGCTGGTCGGGGCGATCATCAAGACCCGGAAGCTGCGCTTTTCGTCTGTGCCTTCCCCCTCCGCCGTCGCCAGAGGGTTCTCCACCGCTTCGCAAGCCATCGCCATCTTTCCTTTCGCGCCGTACAGCAACTCAAGTCCCTATTGTAGCGGAAAGAACGCCCCACAGCCAAACCACCCTCCTATCGCGTCAACCGTCAATGGTAGGGGCAATAGTAGGGGCGCT